>NZ_PYWN01000038.1 GCF_003049505.1 Metasolibacillus meyeri | reverse complement strand
TTCTCCTGTCGCGAAAGTGTAACGTCAGCGACAAATTCTTTTTGTATCGAAAGCATAGTGGCACCACTTCCATAAGAAGAGGAATTTTTCAAGCAAGCTCGAAAAAATCTAGATGCAATCATAATTGAGTGGAGGGATTTGTCGGTGAAGTATATAGAATTAGGATTTGGTAACAGATGGTTTGTGCGTACTGAATTTGAGCAAAGCGATGGGACGGAGTATGAAAAGAAAGGTATTGTTGGTCCTGTTCATTTTCAATCGCTCTATATAAGAGTGTGACTTGGGAAGACGGTTATTATTCTGGATTCTAAGGAAGGCTTTAAAAAGAAGAAAAAATCAAGGCACGCCTTCAAATGCATTGTTGGTATGATGAGTACATAAATTTAAAAACGTAGAATAAAATCCAAAAAACGATTGGGGAAATGTTTCCCCAATCGCTTTATGGTTGAAAGAACTAAAAGGACACAATAAAAAATTAAGCAGTTAGAAGGTGATTCCTATATTGAATAGGGGTCATCTTTTTTAAGTTCCACTAATCATAATAATTGTTATAGTAAACCATATAATGATTTATTTTTGATAGTTCGATTTATTCTTCAAGTAGCTTCATCTAAATAATTGGCTTCATAGTTTCCTTCAATATAGAAACAGAGCGCTGAAATTGTTCTTGCTCTTGGTCATTCAGCCTAATTTCAATTACTTCTTGAATTCCTGAACGATTGATTTTTGCAGGTACACCGATATATACATCCTCTTGTCCATATTCACCATTTAGATAGGCAGACACTGTCAAAATGCTATTTTCATTATTTAAGATTGCCTTTGTAATTCGCACAAGAGACATACCAATACCATAATATGTTGCCCCTTTACGCTCAATAATTTGATAGGCTGCATCACGAACATGAATGAAAATATCATCTAAGCTTTCCTTTTTGACATCTTCCTTATATTTCAAAATAGTATCAATGTGTTCCATACCTATCATGGTACGACTCCAAACAGGTAGTTCTGTATCCCCATGCTCGCCAATAATTGCTGCATGGACATTGCGCGTATCCACATTGAAATACTGTCCTAATGCAAAGCGAAGTCGTGCTGTATCTAATACTGTCCCTGAGCCGATAACACGCTCTTTTGGTAAGCCTGATTCCTTCCATGTTACATATGTCAAAATATCTACTGGATTTGTTGCCACTAAAAATATTCCATTGAAGCCACTCGCCATAATGTTGTTAACAATTTCTTTAAAAATTTTCGTATTCTTTTCAACTAACTGTAACCGTGTTTCTCCAGGCTTCTGTGCTAGACCTGCCGTAATCACAACTAAATCCGCGTTACCACAATCCTCATAAGAACCACTCCAAACTTGGATAGGCGAAGGGGCAAATGGAATCCCATGATTTAAATCCATCGCTTCTCCTTCAGCTTTTGCCTCATTGACATCAATTAACACTAACTCCTCTACTACCCCTTGATTAATCAATGAATAAGCATAACTACAACCGACAGCCCCTGTACCAACAACGACTACTCGATTCACTTTTTCTTTAGGCATAACTATTTTACCCCTCTCTCATCTATGTAGTATTAAATAATGAAAAATCCCTCTGCTAATTATAGCGTATGAAATTTTTCTCGGTTCCACTCTCATACTTGTCCAAAGGTGTGTTGAATTAGGCTCTGCAATTAAAATATACGAATTTCATACATCATTATACTGGTATTTAAGAAAATTATAGCATTTAATATAATCTAAATTTGAACAATTCATTAGATTTAAATTAACTGAAGCGTTCTGTCATTTACCTGTTACTCTTATCTCCAGACGTTATTAAATGTTAAAATATGTATATGTTATTTGGGAGGGAGTACATAAATTTAAAACGTAGAATAAATTTCGAAAAACGTGGAATAAACTCTGAAAAATGTGGAATAAATGCCGAAAAACGTAGAATAAAATGAACAAAGCGGTTGGGAAAATGTTTCCCAACTGCTTTGTGGACGTATTTAGTATACTTTATCTCCATTAAAGATAGAGTTTTTCACAACAACATAGTCAACCGTGCGGATAGAATCGAGCTTTGTGCCACCTGCGTATGAAATAGAGGATTGTAAATCTTGCTCCATTTCAATTAGTGTATCCTTTAAAGGACCTTTATGGTCAACATACATCTTTTTGCCTTCAACGTTTTTCTTTTCGCCTTTTTGGAATTCAGAGGCTGAACCGAAGTATTCTTTCACAACTTTACCATCTACTTCGATTGTTTCACCTGGCGATTCCTCATGACCTGCGAATAATGAACCGATCATCACCATCGTTGCACCGAAGCGCACAGATTTTGCGATATCACCATGTGTACGAATACCGCCATCTGCGATAATTGGCTTTGACGCAGCTTTGGCACACCAGCGTAAAGCTGCTAATTGCCAGCCACCTGTACCGAAGCCTGTTTTAATTTTTGTAATACATACTTTACCTGGTCCAATTCCAACTTTTGTTGCATCAGCACCGGCGTTTTCAAGCTCACGCACAGCTTCTGGTGTACCAACATTACCAGCGATAACAAAGCTGCCTGGTAAATGCTTTTTCAAATGCTGAATCATACGAATTACTGCGTTTGAATGACCGTGTGCGATATCAATTGTGACGAATTCAGGCACTAAGTTTTCAGCCGCTAATTGCTCTACAAAAGCGTATTCCTCTTCTTTTACACCAACGCTAATTGAAGCGATTAAACCACGAGCATGCATATTTTTAATAAAGTCGATACGCGTTTCTGGATTGAAGCGGTGCATTATATAGAAATAGCCCCCTTCAGCTAACATTAAAGCAATTTTTTCATCAATGATTGTTTGCATATTAGCAGGTACAACAGGTAATTTAAATTTATGTCCACCAAGTGTAACAGACGTATCACATTGTGAACGGCTGTCTACGATACATTTATTAGGTATTAATTGAATATCTTCATAATCAAATACGTTATCCATCATAGTAAGCACCTCTAAAAACGAATATTTTTTTTATTACAGACGAAATTGTTCGCCATTTGGTAATTTACATGATTTCAGAACAAATGTCAAAGGAAACATCATAATAAAAAGAAAAATAAGTAGTTAAAATAATGAAATGGTTACATAAGTAATATTTTGTATGAAGGATTTTAGCTGGAAGCAAAAGCAAACATGGATGCTAAACTAAAGAAAATAAATAGCAAACTCCCTTACTTCTCTTAGTCGTGCTAATCTATTCACTTTACATCCATAGAAATATTAAATAAAGAATCGAAAGAAATAATCTTAGTTACTAAATAAATTAAACGATCGAATTAAGAAACCCGAACATTAGCAAAATATTGCCGGAGCGTTTTGCTAATGTTCGGGTTTTACTTTAACTACAATGCATCTGTTTTAAATCTCTCACTTTAACGATATGTGACTGCTGTACCAGTGGCAACAACCATCATCATGCCATCGCGTATCGTTTCGAAGTCCAAATCCACACCAATGACAGCATTTGCACCTAATTGCTTAGCACGTCCAATCATTTCATCAATCGCAATTTGTCTACCTTCTGATAATTTCTCTTCATATGCACCGCTACGTCCACCGATAATATCTGTAACAGACGCGAAAATATCGCGTACAACGTTTGCCCCCATAATCGCCTCACCTGTTACAATGCCATGATAAGTTTCAATTGTTTTGCCCTCAAGGTTATTTGTTGTTGTGACTAACATTCAAAACGCCTCCATTTCATGTGTTATTATTAAATACGATTCTGCTATTAAAAGGTTGCCCCTTTAATTGTTAAAAAACACGTTATTTGCTACTATATGAAGTATATTTCTCTTGATTTAGTATGTGCTAAGTTAAGAGAAAGCCTGAACGGGTCAGTTTGAAAAAAACTGAACCGAGGCATAATTGATTGTTTAGGGGGATTGGGGTATGACAACAAGTGTTCATCAAGAAGTGATTCAAATTACGAAAGAAGATTTATGGCAGTTTATTCAAGATAAAGGGCGTTGGGCAGTGCTAATTCCGGGTTATTTACATCATGAATTACCCTCTGCACAGCAAATGATATGGGTATTTCAAGGAGATTTTGGTATTATTCAAAAGGCCGTAAAATTACAATTAGATGAAACGGCAAGTGTAGAAGGAGAAAAATTAGCCTTTAATTTAGTTGGTTTGTCCGATAATATAAATGGTAGTGGCTATTTTGAAATGACACCAGCTAATGGTGGCAGTTATTCATTAACAGGTAGTTTGACGATGACCGCTGGTGGATTTTTAGCTGCAATGATTAATCCTGTGCTTGAAGGTTTCGTGCCGAAAACGGTAGAGGCACTTGTTCAAGCAATGGCTCAAGAGGTTAGTAAAGTAAACAATTAATTGGTAACAAGAAGCCGTCTGAAAAGTCATTTTGAGACGGCTTCTTTGCGCCAAAGAATCATGGATCATGTTTTGCTAAAAATTATAGTGAGGAGGTACGCTATGAAAGAGCATGAATTTGAAAAATTATTACGTATTCATACTGTTGGCTTTCAATATGGTTTTCCCAAACTAACACATTACCATCGTTATGAGCCCACGCCTTACGCGGGATTGGAGCAACTTTTTGACGAATATATATTACCAGACAATGCGGTATTTGTAGATGTTGGTTGCGGTAAGGGGCGCGTGCCAATTTATATTCATTATCGTTTCCACATTCCTGTTGTTGGTATCGAAATGGATGAAAAGTTTTTTGTTGAAGCGCAGCATAATAAAGAGACTTACTTAGAAAAGGCGAAAAAAAAGCATGTACCTATCGCTTTTTTTCATATGTTGGCAGAGCGATATAGCGTGAAAAGTAATGAAAATGTCTTTTTCTTTTTTAACCCTTTCTCTCTTGATATTTTCCGCAAAGTTGTAGCGAATATATTACACTCTTTCGAATATCACCCAAGAAATATACATATTATTTTATACTATCCAGCAATTGATTATTTATTTTATCTTGAGCAGGACACGCCTTTTACGTTACATAGAGAAGTGCGTTTAAAAGATGAGTCAAATGCGAATGAACGCATATGTGTATATACTTTATTATTTTAGTTAATTTGCTTCTATGGTAGTGGTTGCTGTCATAGGAGTAATTTACTAGTGTACTTTGAATGAATTATAAATGAAAATATTAAAAGATTATAGACAAGATAATAAAAATCGAGTAAAATGCAATAACTTCAAATGTCTGAATACTCAGTATATATAGATGTTTCGGAACATTTAAAATTATGTTGAACAGTACGAATGTTTTATGTATAATTATCTGAAAATACTAAACATTATAAAATTGATTGAGAGGGTGTTTTGTAATTATGAAACATTATAAATTAAAGAAATTTGCTTCCGTATTTCTAGCAACTTCAGTTTTAGCAGGTGCATTGGCAGGGTGTGGCGCTGATTCGGGAGGAAGTTCATCATCAAATGGTAGTTCATCAGGTAACTCAGCTGATGGTGATACAATCAAAATTGGTGCAAACCTTGAGCTGTCTGGTGCAGTAGCAACCTATGGCCTATCGATTGCTGATGGCGCAGCATTAGCGTTGGAAGAAATCAATGCAGCGGGCGGTGTTAACGGAAAGAAACTAGAGTTAATCAGAGTAGATAATAAATCGGAAAATGCTGAGGCTGCATCGGCTGCGATTCGTTTAGCGGAGCAGGAAAAAGTGGTAGCAATGATTGGACCAGCTACATCAGGAAATACGGTAGCGACAGTGCAAATTGCAAATCAGCATAAAATCCCTGTTGTAACAGCTTCTGGTACAGCGCCGAATATTACTGAAAATGCAGATGGCACAATTAATGAGTATGCATTCCGTACATGCTTTATTGATCCATTCCAAGGAACTGTAGCGGCGAACTTTGCCATCAATGAGCTTGGTGCAAAAAAAGTAGCAATTTATGCTGATAATGCATCTGACTATGCGAAAGGCTTAGCTGCATCGTTTAAAGAAACAATCGAAGCAAATGGTGGTAAGGTTGTTATTGAACAAGCCTATGTAGCGAAGGATGTAGATTTTAAATCAACATTAACAAATATTAAAGGAGCTAGTCCAGATTTCATTTTCATTCCAGGTTACTATGAAGAAGTAGGTTTAATTGTTAAGCAAGCTCGTGAGCTAGGTATAGAAGTTCCATTAATGGGTGCCGATGGTTGGGATTCTCCAACGCTAGTTGATCTAGCCGGAAAAGATGCATTAAATAATACGTACATTACAAATCACTATTCATCTGAAGATCCAGATGCAACAATTCAGAAGTTTGTAGAGGCATTCAAAGGAAAATACAACCAAGCACCAAATGCCTTCCATGCTTTAGGATATGACACTGTGTACTACTTAAAAGATGCAATTGAACGTGCAGGCGATAATGTTACAGGCGAAGCGATTAAAAATATGCTAGCTGAAACAAAAGATTTAAGCTTAGTGACAGGTACATTTACAGTAGATGAAAAACACAACCCAGTTAAATCAGCAACAGTTCTTGAATTCAAAGACGGCAATCAAGTGTTCAACTCTAAAGTGAATCCTTAATCGTTAAGTGACATGAGAGGGCTGTTTGAAAAGTGAGCTAACGCGCTACTTTCCAGACAGCCATTGATGTGTTTAGGAGTGTTGGCTATTTGAAAAAGTGTTCATATTTTAGAGAAATTAAAACACTGAATTCAAGGTCTCCTCACTAAAGTCTAAAACGAATAAGTAAAACTTGAATTCGGGCTGTTTGGAAGTGATTTTGGGCTTTTCCGACAGCCCCTTTTACTGTCTATTTGTTGATTTATGTCAAAGTAAAAGGAGTGAGGATAATGGAATGGATACAGCAAATTGTAAATGGAATTTCACTCGGTAGTATTTATGCACTAATTGCTCTTGGTTATACAATGGTTTACGGGATTATTAAGTTAATTAACTTTGCACATGGTGACGTTTTCATGCTTGGTGCGTTTATAGGATTCTTTGCGATAGCTAGATGGGATATGCATTTTATTCCAGCATTATTGATGGCAATGATTTTATGTGCGGTGATAGGGGTTATTATTGAAAGGGTCGCTTATAAGCGCCTTCGTAATGCAACGCGAATCGCAGCGTTAATTACCGCAATTGGGGTATCGTTATTAATTGAATACACGGTTATTTTCTTCCGCGGGGCATCACCAGAGGCATATCCAACAGTTTTTGAAAAATCAGCATTAAATATTTTCGGTGTACAAATTGATACAAAATCTATTTTTATTTTAGCCGTTTCAATCTTTTTAATGCTATTGTTACAGTTTATTGTGCATCGCACGAAAATTGGTAAAGCGATGCGTGCTGTTTCACATGATGCAGATGCAGCGCGTTTAATGGGTATTAACGTAGACAATACAATCTCAGCAACGTTCGCAATTGGCTCAGCGTTAGCAGGGGCAGCAGGTGTTATTTTCGGTATTTACTATACGCGTATTGAACCGTTAATGGGCGTATTACCAGGTTTGAAAGCATTCGTTGCAGCCGTGCTAGGCGGTATTGGTATTATTCCAGGTGCGATGGTTGGTGGTCTTGTACTTGGCGTGGTTGAAACAATTGTTAGTGCACTAGGCTTCTCGTTATGGCGTGACGCAGCAGCATTCGTTATTTTAATCTTAATTTTAATTTTACGACCATCGGGTATTTTCGGTAAAAATGCTCGTGAGAAAGTGTAGGTGAGTGAGGATGAAAAAGTCTAAAATCTTTTGGGGCTATGCAATCATAGCGCTGGTGATTTATATAGTCGTGCAAACTCTCATTTCTTCTGGCATGGTCAACTCTTATTATCAAAATATGCTCATTACGATGTGTATTAATGTCATGTTAGCAGTTAGCTTGCATCTTGTCATTGGAGTAACAGGACAGTTTTCGATTGGACACGCAGGATTTTTAGCAGTGGGTGCCTATATATCAGCTATTTTCACAATGAAGCTAGGCATGCCATTTTCGATGGCCATTTTAGCTGGTGCGCTTGTTGCGATGTTAGCAGGACTACTAGTTGGTATTCCAACTTTACGTTTAAGAGGAGACTATTTGGCGATTGCTACACTTGGATTTGCGGAAATTATACGTATTATCTTTTTAAATATTGATTATGTCGGCGGGGCAGCTGGCATGCAAGTAACACATCAATCTACTTGGACTTATGCGTTTATAGGTGTTGTGATTACGATTATCGTCATTTCTAACTTTACAAATTCCCGTCACGGTCGTGCCTGTATTTCGATTCGTGAAGATGAGATTGCTGCGGATGCGATGGGGATTAATACAACTTATTATAAAGTAGCGGCATTTGCCATTGGTTCGTTCTTTGCAGGGATAGCAGGTGCAATATATGCGCATAACTTCTACATTATTCAGCCAACAGCATTTGGCTTCTTAAAATCATTTGATATTTTAATTTTAGTTGTACTTGGTGGATTAGGCAGTCTGTCGGGTGCAGTCTTGGCAGCCGTTTTCTTAACATTCGTTTCGACATATTTACAGGCGTTTCCTGAAACACGTATGATTATTTATTCGCTTGTATTAATTTTAGTTATGCTATATCGACCAAAAGGTTTAATGGGAACAAAGGAAATTACAGACTTATTCAAGTTCGGTAAAAAAGGAGGTACGAAGGTATGAGTACACTTCTTAAAGTAGATGGTTTAGGCATTCAATTTGGCGGTTTAAAGGCTGTACAAAACGTGGATATGTATATGAGCCAAGGGGAGCTTATTGGTTTAATTGGACCGAATGGTGCAGGCAAAACAACGACCTTTAATATGTTGACAGGGGTGTATGCGCCAACAGAAGGTACCATTACATTTGCTGGCAAGCAAATCCAAGGGCTCGACCCGTATAAAGTGACGCGTGGCGGTATTAGCCGTACTTTCCAAAATATTCGTTTATTTAAAGAGTTATCAGTACTAGATAATGTAAAAGTAGCGAATCACTCTTTAGCAAATCATAATATTTTATCTTCTATTTTCCGCCTGCCAAAGCATTTTTCAGGTGAGGCCAAAATGGAGGAGGCATCGCTCGCATTTTTAAAGATTTTCGGCTTAGATGTATATAAGGATGAGCTATCGAAAAACTTACCGTATGGGATGCAACGTCGCTTAGAAATCGCACGTGCGCTTGCAGCGGGCCCACAGCTCTTGCTGTTAGATGAGCCAGCAGCTGGGATGAATCCGCAGGAAACGAAAGAATTAATGGATCTTATTGCATTTATTCGTAAAGAATTTAATTTAACTATTTTATTAATTGAGCATGATATGAGTTTAGTTATGGGAATTTGTGAGCGAATTTATGTGCTTGACCATGGTCAGTTAATTGCTGAAGGGTCACCAGAGGAAATTCGTTCAAATCCAAAGGTTATTGAGGCGTATTTAGGAGAGGAGGTAACGGAATAATGCTGAAAGTAAATGATATTGACGTGTACTATGGGAATATCCAAGCATTAAAGGGCATCTCCTTAGAGGTAAATGAGGGTGAGATTGTAACGTTAATTGGAGCGAATGGTGCAGGAAAAAGTACGTTGCTCAAAACGATATCAGGTTTGCTTAAACCAAAGAAAGGCTCTGTCGAATATTTAGGCTCAGCAATTGATGGCAAGGCAGCACAGTCCATCGTAAAGGCTGGTATTTCTCATGTACCAGAGGGGCGTCGTGTATTTTCTAACATGACGGTAGAGGAAAATTTAGAGCTCGGTGCCTATTTACGTAAAGATCGAGAGGGTATAAAAAAAGATATGGCGCATGTCTATGAGCTATTCCCACGTCTTTTTGAGCGCCATAAGCAACTGTCTGGTACATTATCAGGTGGCGAACAGCAGATGCTAGCAATGGGACGCGCATTAATGGCCAAGCCAAAGTTAATTTTAATGGATGAGCCATCAATGGGTCTTGCACCTCTAATGGTAAAAAACATTTTCAATATTATTGAAATGGTCAATAAAGAAGGTGTGACGGTGTTACTAGTTGAGCAAAATGCTCATATGGCATTGTCTGTTGCACATCGAGCATACGTATTAGAAACGGGTAAAATTGTCTTATCTGGCTCAGCGAAAGAGCTACAAGAGAGCGATGAGGTCAAAGCGGCTTATCTTGGCGGTTTATAGAATAAAGGAGTTGTCTTGCATTTTGGCAAGATGGCTCTTTTTTGTTAATGTAGACAAGAGAGGAGTGATTGTATATGACACAGTCAGCACAGTTTTATATTGAGCAATTACAGTTAGACAAACATCCAGAGGGTGGTTATTATAAGTCGAGTTTCCGAGCTAATGAGGAAATGGCAACGCGCGATGTTTTACGACCAATCTACACAAGTATTTATTTTTTATTACGTTCACAGGATATTTCGCATCTTCATCGTTTACAGTCAGACGAATTATGGTATTATCATGTCGGGAGTCCGTTAACTGTACATATGATTCATCCAGATGGTACATATGAAGCAAAGAAACTAGGCATAAATATTGCGGCAGGGGAAGTGCCACAAATTCTAGTACCGAAGTATACTATTTTTGGTTCATCAGTTGATGATGCAGACACATTTAGCTTAGTTGGCTGTATGGTGGCACCAGGCTTTGATTTCGCTGATTTTGAATTGTTTACACAGAGTGAGCTAGTAGCAGATTATCCGCAGCATGAAGCAGTTATTCGCAAGATGGCTTATGCAGAGTTGAAATAGCGACTAACAGATAAAAACAGCGCAAACAATCCATGTTTTTTCAATGGATTGTTTGCGCTTTTTAAGGTTACCAATCAATAAACTCAGGATATTTCAATGAGATTTGTAGGTCGTGCAACGCATGTTTTGTTTCTTTAGCTGCCTGCATAAGTTGATCTAATAATAAGTTGTAATCCTCACCTTCAACCACTAAACGGATGGCAAAGGCAGAAAGGTGTGCAGCTCGTTCTTCTTTTGATAAGGATAAGTATTCGATATTAAGTACATCGACATATTGTGTAGCGTAACGGAAGTAGGCAGCCACTTTTTCATTTAACACATGTAGGAAAATAGCGTAATGCTCCTCGCCAATTAATTCATACAAATTATCTATAACGAGTGCTTGGAAGTTACGTACTGTTGCAATATGCTGATTCCATGGTGAGTCATCAATTAATTCCTGATGTAAACGGATAAAATCGTTTAAGGCAATGGTTGTGAAGAGCAATTCTGGCCATAAAATATCAACACCAAAATATATATTTTTTTCAGGCATCATCTTTTTTTGCTTTATTTGGATGCCACGATTAATGCCGTTTGCGATGTAGTCGATATGGTGCTCGCCCTTAGT
Source organism: Metasolibacillus meyeri (assembly GCF_003049505.1). GTDB lineage: Bacteria > Bacillota > Bacilli > Bacillales_A > Planococcaceae > Metasolibacillus > Metasolibacillus meyeri. The sequence goes on along the minus strand of NZ_PYWN01000038.1, from coordinate 89,947 downwards.
TGCTTGACGCAGCTTATAACAAACATTCAAAATGCGATCCCAAGAGCCTTGATAATCATAGTAGCGCTTTTCATCACCTGTAATTTGGTAAATTGCATTTACGAGCTGATCTAAGTCCCAATAGTCACCGCTTATACGGGCACCTGTTAGTAAAGTTGTTGGTTGAATTGTGAGCATGTCTCGATCCCCCTTGACTCGTGCTACGATTGTTTGTAGTTAAGATTTTTGAATAATTCCTTTCGCTCTTGCTCTGTTAAATCGCGCCACTGTCCAACTTTTAAGTTGCCTAAGTGAATATTCATAATGCGAATGCGCTGTAGTCGTTTAACAGAGTAGCCAAGCGCTGAGCACATGCGACGAATTTGGCGATTTAAGCCTTGTTCTAAAATAATTTTAAATACATTGTTCGATACTTTTTCAACACGACAAGGTAATGTCGTTGTATCTAAAATATCGACACCAGATGCCATTTTTTGCAGAAATTTGTCGGTAATCGGTTTATCAACTTGCACGACATATTCCTTTTCATGATGGTGCTCAGCACGTAAAATTTCATTGACGATATCACCATCGTTCGTCAACAATAATAAACCTTCGGAATCTTTGTCTAAACGCCCAATATGGAAAATACGCAAAGGGTGATTGACGAAATCGACAACATTGTCTTTAACATGCTTTTCAGTTGTACTTGTAATGCCAACTGGTTTGTTGAGTGCAATGTAAACAAGCTGCTCTTCCCTTGAAACTGGCTGACCATCTACACAGACGATGTCGCCCTCCTGTACCTTGCTGCCGATTGTAGCGAGCTCACCATTGATTGTAATTCGACCTTCTTCAATCCATTTATCTGCACCACGTCGTGACACCGCACCTGTTTCTGCTAGAAATTTATTAATACGCATAGTTTATCATCCTTTAATTTGAATAATGTAAGTATACAATATTTAGTATGCAATAAGGAATCATGGATGCTTAATATAAAGTTTTCTTGTTGGAAATATAGGGAATGGAAGTTAGAGATTTGGAGATATAAAAATTGAAATATTCAACCTTTTCTGACAAAATGGTATATAAGACTACCTTTCTACTAACATAGGCTACAGCATAGCATATAGGGTACGTTCTAATATTCATAACGAAGAGGAGAGAATTGAATGGTATATGCATTTCCAAACACAGAAGGCGCATTGATTCATTTTAAGGAGCGTTATGACAACTATATTGGAGGTAAATGGACACCGCCTACAAAAGGACAGTATTTTGATAATCCAACGCCTGTAACAGGGCAAGTGTTCACACAGGTGGCACGCTCTACAGAGGAGGATATTGAGCTCGCACTTGACGCAGCACATGCAGCGAAAGAAGCATGGGGAAGCACATCAGCAACAGAGCGCAGTAATATTTTATTAAAAATTGCAGATCGTATAGAGGCGAACCTTGAAATGTTAGCGGTAGCTGAAACTTGGGAGAATGGGAAAGCGGTACGCGAAACGTTAAATGCAGATATTCCGTTAGCGATTGACCATTTCCGTTATTTTGCGGGGGTTATTCGTGCGCAGGAAGGTTCATTAAGTCAACTTGATAATAATACAGTAGCTTATCACTTCCATGAGCCGATCGGGGTTGTAGGACAAATTATCCCTTGGAACTTCCCTATTTTAATGGCAACATGGAAGCTTGCACCTGCACTTGCAGCAGGAAACTGTGTTGTATTAAAGCCAGCGGAGCAAACGCCTGTATCTATTTTAGTATTGATAGAGTTAATTGAAGATTTATTACCACCAGGTGTATTGAATATTGTAAACGGTTTCGGTTTAGAAGCAGGTAAACCACTTGCATCAAGCTCACGTATTGGTAAAATTGCCTTTACGGGTGAAACAACAACAGGACGTTTAATTATGCAATATGCATCACAAAGTATCATCCCTGTAACGTTAGAGTTAGGTGGCAAATCGCCAAATATTTTCTTTGAGGATATTATGGCACAGGATGATGAGTTTTTAGATAAAGCGGTAGAAGGCTTTGTCATGTTCGCATTAAACCAAGGGGAAGTATGTACATGTCCTTCGCGTGCATTGATTCAAGAATCGATTTATGAGCCGTTTATGGAGCGCGTATTGAAGCGTGTAGAGGCGATTAAAACGGGTAATCCACTTGATCCGAATACGATGATGGGTGCACAAGCCTCTACAGAGCAAATGGAAAAAATTCTTTCTTACTTAGATATTGGGAAACAAGAAGGGGCGGAGTGTCTAGTTGGTGGCGCACGCAATCAATTAGAGGCTGATTTTGCAGACGGTTATTATATTCAACCGACTGTTTTCAAAGGCGATAACAAAATGCGTATTTTCCAAGAGGAGATTTTTGGACCTGTTGTAGCTGTCACAACGTTTAAAACGAAGGAAGAGGCTTTGGAAATTGCGAATGACACATTATATGGCTTAGGTTCAGGTATTTGGACACGCGATATGAATACAGCATATCGTTTCGGTCGCGGCATTCAAGCTGGACGTGTTTGGACAAATTGTTATCACCAATACCCAGCCCACGCGGCATTTGGTGGATATAAAATGTCAGGTATCGGTCGAGAAAACCATAAGATGATGTTAAGCCACTATCAGCAAACGAAAAACTTATTAGTGAGCTATGACCCGAATCGAGCAGGCTTCTTCTGATTAAATGAAAATTCAATGAGTGGGCTGATGGTCCATTCGTTGTTAATGAAGCGAGGTGCTAAATGATGGTTGAGCGTGTAATCGCTACAGACGCAACACTCGATTTAATTCATTTGTTGGCTGAACGTCATGGACCTATTATGTTTCATCAATCAGGGGGCTGCTGTGATGGTTCTTCACCAATGTGCTACCCACAAGGCGATTTGTTTTTAGGAGATCAAGATATACTACTTGGTGAGATTGGTGGCGCACCATTTTATATACACAAAAATCAGTTTGAGTATTGGAAGCACACACAGCTCATTATTGATGTGGTTGATGGACGAGGCGGTATGTTTTCCTTAGAAGGTGTAGAAGGCAAGCGCTTTTTAACAAGGTCGCGTGTTTTTACACCAGAAGAACAGCAGCAATTGAATATGGAGCATTAAATGAAAGACCGATTCGCAAGGCGAATCGGTCTTATTCATCGTAAAACATTTGAATTTCCTCGAACTGGCATGTAACATATAAGAGAAAATTGCTCTTAAAGGAGATTAAATATGGGAAATGCTATGCCAATGAGTTATTCACGTACAATTCAAACACGTCTTGTGCTTCCGCCAGATACGAATCATCATGGGTCTATCTTTGGTGGACGCGTATTAGCTTATATTGATGAAATTGCAGCGATTGTAGCGATGACACATGCGAAAGGAGATGTTGTCACAGCCTCAATCGACTCAGTTGATTTTGTTTCTCCTGCGTATGTAGGTGATGTATTAGAGTTAGAAGGCATTGTGACATCGACAGGGCGCACTTCGATGGAAATTTATGTGCGTGTTGTAACGCGTAATATAAAAACACGTGAGGAGCGTTTAACAACGGAATCTTTCGTTACGATGGTAGCGATTGATGCTGAAGGCAAGCCAAGAGAGGTGCCAACCGTTTATCCAGAAACAGAAACCGAAAAGCGCCTATTCGAAACTGCACCGAAGCGTAGGGAATACCGTAAAGCAAAGCGAGCGTTGCAGCATTAAGGTAGAGCATATCATTTCTAAATTGCTCGAATGCCGTTCACGGCGATTGCTAAAGGGATATATGGAAAGTCGTGCTTTTGCCTACTTTCTATATATCCCTTTTGATTTTAATCTTCTAATCCATTAATTTTTGTTACGATTTGCAATAATTCATCGGAAGATGCAGCAACGATTGTAGATGCTTCAGTTAATTCAGCAATTAAATTGGAAATTGTACGAATATCATCTGTTGTATTCATGTATTGCTGCTTAATACCAGACACTGCCTCAGTAATTGAGGTAAATGAGGATGCAAGATTTTGTTGTGTCTCGACTGTTTGTTGCACTTGTGAATCTACATCTTGTACAGAATTAGCCATGCTTAAAATATTGTCCTCTGTTTCTTTAATTAAGTGTGCTACGTTTTGAACAGCTGTTTTTGTTTCTTCTGCTAGCTTTCTTACTTCGTCTGCTACAACTGCAAACCCTTTACCATGCTCGCCAGCACGAGCTGCTTCAATGGATGCATTAAGCGCTAATAAGTTTGTTTGATCTGCTATGCCTGTAACAAGTCCGACAATTTCCGAAATCTTTTGCGAGGATGTACGTAAAGCTGTCATGGAAGTTTCTAATGTTTCAACACCCGTTAAAATTGTATTCATTAAACGAGTTTGTGTTTCAAGGTGACTCGTACCTAAATTTGATTTTTCCTCTGTTTCAGCTACAAAGGCTAAACCTTGCTCAGTAGCAGAGCTAATTCCTTCTGCTTGATGCGAAATGGATTGCAGTGATGCGGACGTTTCTTCGCTAGTGGAACTCAGTTCTCTGGAAGTATCTTGTAATGTATCAATGAGTGCTAGCTTAGAGGCCTCTAGCTCTAAACGGATGCGCTCCTCTTCATTTTCATAGGCCTCAATAACAAGCTGTTGCTCAAAGTTAATTATTTTTGAAAAGGCATTAACTGCTCTAATACATTCTTCTTTTGATAAATCTAAGTCATTAATAAAATCGATAAATGTTGACATTAATGATTGAAATGATGCGATATACCATTTTGATTTTAAACCAATTCGTACATGAACATGTGCGATAACTTTGCGTTCTTCTATATAAGCAGCATTAATTTTACTATTAAAAAGATCGTTTAAATGTTTCGTTAAAGTGCCTTTTAAACGGTCAATATGTGAATTTGATTGAATAATTGCTACTAAATTGGGCTGTAGGCTGATTGCGCCATAAAATTGCTCAACCATTGTAGGAACTAAATCTTTGGCAAATGGTTGAAGTTGCTTCAAAATAGCTAGGTCCTCTATTGTCAATTTAAGCAATTGTAATTGTTTCGTTAAGTCAGGGTAATTATTAACATCTAATTGAACTTGGGGTATATATTTTGATGTTTCAAAAAAAGTTGGTTGTTTCGTAGTTTTTTTTGTAAACCAGTTCGCCATTATTTTCTCCATCCCACAATGTAATTTGTATAGTTCATCTATCCTTTAACAATAAAAAGTACAACATTCCTATTGTACTATTTGAAATACTAATTTTGCAATGTTTTGTTGCTCGTTTCAATTTGTCTTTTTAGGGGCGACAAGGTAGAATTAAATTGATTAAATGATGAAGGAGTATCGCGCGATGAAATTTTATAAAGGGCGTTTAAAATATGTGATTCCGCTTTCTGTAGTTGTAGGTGTTTCATCAACAATGATGATATTTAATAGGTATGAAGAGGTGCCTTCATTGCATAAATTTTTAATTATTGTAGGGGCTGTCTTTTTCTCGGCTGTAATTTCTTATTTCCTATTTCCGCAGGCTGGCGATAATCCAGATGATAGAGGCCCATACTAAACTAATGTTTTTTTGAACAAAAATGAATCTTTCTATAACCTTTTACCGTATATAAAGTACAAACATATAATAAAGAGAGGTTGATTGAATATGGAAGATAAATGGTCAAAAGTAATTATTCATGCAAGCGCATTTTTTGCACCAGTGTTAGTGCCAATTCTATTTTTCTTAATTAGTTCAGACGAGGCTGTAAAACGTTTATCGATACAAGCTTTATTATTCCAAGGTGTGATGTGGGTGCTTGTCACAATTTCAGGAATTTTATCATGGATTTTAATCGGTCTTCCATTCTTGCTTGTGTTCTCCATTATGTTAATTGTTGTACCGATTATTGGTATTGTGAAAGCATTAAACGAAACAGAATGGGATTACCCAATTGTCGGAAATTGGGTATAAGTTTTAAAAGTATAAAAAATGGCAAAACTTCTAATGCAGAGGTTTTGCTTTTTTTTTTGTTTATTGTATGAGTGCCAGGCACTCATACAATTCTCACACAATTTCTTTTTGCATGAGACCTTTTAATTGCATTTCGTTTTCGCTGTTTTTATAATTAAGTCAAAGATAGTCAAAGTCAATTATGGAATTGAGGTGAGAGACAATCGTGCGGAATATATCTGATATTATAGAAGGTTATTTGAAACAAGTTCTCGAATTAAGTGGTCAGGAGCATATTGAAATCAAACGTAGCGAGATTGCAGATAAATTTCAATGCGTTCCGTCTCAAATCAATTACGTTATTAATACAAGGTTTACAGCAGAACGAGGTTATTTAGTAGAAAGTAAGCGTGGTGGTGGTGGCTATATTCGTATTTTGCGTGTTGAAATTCATTCAAAGGCAGCGTTAATGGACGATATGATAGCGCAAGTTGGTGATGCCGTGACACAGCAAGCGGTGGAGCATATGGTATATCGTTTGATTGATGAGGACATCATTACAAAGCGAGAGGCAAAGCTTATACTATCGGCGATTGATCGTTCAACATTAGCACTTCCGTTACCACTACGAGACCAAGTTCGTGCATATATAGTAAAGGCGATGTTTATTACGTTGAAATACGACAATAAATAAGGTAGGTGATTCGCGTGATTTGTGAACATTGTAAACAGAGACACGCCTCTGTCACAGTGACGAAAGTACAAAATGGGCAAACAGTTGCAAAGCATTATTGCGAGCATTGTGCATCAAAATTTCATCCATTTCAGACGGATATACAGGAAGAGCCTGTAGCATTACATCAGCTTATTTCCAATTGGTTCGGCGTACCGATGTGGAAAAGTACACAGACGGAAGAAAAAAAGGCTACACAAAACGCATGCCCATCATGCAGCGTCACATATCGTCAATTTTTAAAGCAAGGAAAGTTTGGCTGTGCGGAGTGCTATAGCACATTCAGAGAGCAATTACCGCCAGTGTTTAGTCGCTTGCAGGCAGGTACATCGCATACGGGGAAATCCGTAGCGATTAGCATAGAGCAGCTAAAGCAAAAAATAGAGGAAATCCGTCAGCACATGCAGTATGCAATCGAAGAAGAACGCTTTGAGGATGCTGCGAAAATGCGTGATGAAATAAAATCAATTCAGCATAAGCTTGATGCTGGAGGTGTAGATGTATGAATATCGAGCATTTTTTAAAGCGTGCCCCACAATCCATGATGGGGAGTGGTGAAGATTCTGATATCGTCATGACAACACGCATTAGACTTGCTAGAAATATGGCCAATACCCGCTTTCCGCTAAGCTCTTCACAGCAAGAGGCAAATGAAGTACTAGAGAAGCTTATGAAAGCATTCTTGACACCGCAGGAGCAATTAAATTTTTCTTATTTTCGAATGGCAGATTTATCACAATTAGAGCGCCAATTGTTAGTAGAGAAGCATTTAATTAGCCCATATTTAGCGAAGCATAAAGAGGCAGCTGCTGTCTTTTTATCAACGGACGAATCAATAAGCGTCATGGTGAACGAAGAGGATCATGTACGTATTCAAGTATTGAGTCCAGGCTTGCAGTTAATGGAGACATATGAACGGGCAAGTGCGCTAGATGATCGATTAGGCAAGCAAGTAAGCTATGCATACGATGAGCAGTTCGGCTATTTAACGAGCTGCCCAACAAATGTAGGTACAGGGCTGCGTGCATCCATTATGATGCATTTACCAGCACTGACAATGTCAAAGCAGATGAATGTCTTAGTTCAAATGATGACACGTTTAGGTATGGTTGTACGCGGTATATATGGAGAGGGTAGCGAAAATTTGGGCAATATTTATCAAATCTCCAACCAAGTAACACTAGGGAAATCAGAGCGTGAAATTTTAGAGGAACTCCAAAAGGTTGTTGAACAAATTATTGAGAAAGAACGCAATGCACGCAAAAAATTGTTAGAGCGTGCGTATGTCACATTGGATGACCGCGTGAATCGAGCACTCGGAACATTGCGTTATGCGCGTGTATTAACGAGTGAGGAAGCAGCATCATGCTTATCAAACGTTCGGTTAGGGGTAGATTTAAAGATGATTCATGGAATCTTGCCGAGTAGTTTAAATGAATGTGTGATGTTAATTCAGCCAGGTTTTGTGCAGCAATATGCAGGTACGATGCTTGATGCGGTTGACCGTGATATATACCGAGCAAAATACGTCCAAGAAAAATTGGGTAAAGATCGTTTAACTACAGGTGAAAAGGGAGAGGAATCTTATGATGTTTAATCGTTTTACACAACGCGCACAAAAAGTTTTGCAGTTAGCACAGGAGGAAGCGATTCGTTTAAATCATGACGCTATTGGAACGGAGCATATTTTACTTGGTCTTGTTCGTGAAGGTGGCGGCATTGCTGCGAAAGCATTGGAAGCTATCGGTGTTAGCCCACAAACGATTGAAGAAGGGATCGAAGAGCTAGTTGGCAAAGGAACTGAAAAGGTAGGTTTAACAGTAAGCTACACGCCACGAGCAAAAAAAGTCATTGAATTATCTGTGGATGAATCACGTAAATTAGGTCATTCCTATATTGGAACAGAGCATATTTTATTAGCGTTGATTCGCGAGGGGGAAGGGATTGCGGCACGCGTCTTAGCCAATGCAGATGTTAGCTTAAACAAAGCACGTCAGCAAGTTTTGCTATTACTAGGCAGTAACGATACAGCCCAACCGGGTGGTAGCGCAGCAAGCCCAACAGCTAGTACGCCTACTTTAGATGGCTTAGCCCGTGATTTAACGGCAATTGCCCGTGAAGGCTCATTAGATCCAGTAATTGGACGTTCAAAAGAAATTACACGTGTTGTCGAAGTATTATCACGCCGTACAAAAAATAACCCTGTATTGATTGGTGAGCCGGGTGTAGGTAAAACAGCTATTGCAGAAGGTCTAGCACAGCAAATCATTAATAATGAAGTGCCAGAAACTTTACGTGATAAGCGTGTGATGACGCTTGATATGGGGACAGTTGTTGCAGGTACAAAATACCGTGGTGAGTTTGAGGATCGCTTGAAAAAAGTAATGGATGAAATTCGCCAGGCAGGAAATATTATTTTATTTATCGATGAGCTACACACATTAATTGGCGCAGGTGGAGCAGAGGGCGCAATTGACGCTTCTAATATTTTAAAACCTTCATTAGCACGAGGTGAGTTGCAATGTATCGGTGCTACAACATTGGATGAGTATCGCAAATACATCGAGAAGGATGCTGCTCTAGAGCGCCGCTTCCAACCAATTCAAGTTGATGAGCCATCTGTTGAAGAGACAATTCAAATTATATATGGTTTACGTGATCGTTATGAGGCACATCACCGTGTAAAAATTACGGATGAAGCAGTGGAAGCAGCAGCAAAATTATCAGACCGTTACATTTCAGACCGCTTCTTACCAGATAAAGCAATCGATTTAATCGATGAAGCTGGTTCGAAAGTACGCCTACGCTCATTTATTGTACCGCCAAACTTAAAAGAGCTTGAGGAGCGATTAGAAAGCGTCCGTTCTGAGAAGAATGCAGCTGTATCAAGCCAAGAGTTTGAAAAGGCGGCTGCTTTACGCGACTCTGAGCAAAAGCTAAAAGAAGAAGTAGAGCAAACAACGAAAGAGTGGAAGGAATCGCAAGGCAAGGCAGAATCTCAAGTAACCGTTGATGATATCGCAACAGTTGTGTCAATGTGGACAGGAATTCCTGTAAATAAAATTGCACAAGAGGAATCTGCGAAGCTGTTAAACTTAGAGGAAGAGTTGCATAAGCGAGTAGTTGGTCAAGGCGAGGCAGTTGAAGCAATTTCACGTGCGATTCGTCGTGCCCGCGCTGGCTTAAAAGATCCGAAGCGTCCAATTGGCTCATTTATTTTCCTAGGTCCTACGGGTGTAGGTAAAACAGAGTTAGCCCGCGCATTAGCAGAAGTAATGTTCGGCGATGAGGATGCGATGATTCGCATTGATATGTCTGAATATATGGAGAAACACGCAACTTCTCGTTTAGTAGGCGCACCTCCAGGCTATGTAGGCTTTGATGAAGGTGGTCAATTAACAGAAAAGGTACGCCGTAAACCATATTCAGTTGTGCTCTTGGATGAAATCGAAAAAGCGCATCCAGATGTATTTAATATTTTATTACAAGTATTAGAGGATGGTCGTTTAACAGACTCAAAAGGACGTCTCGTTGACTTCCGCAACACAGTTGTTATTATGACATCGAACGTGGGAGCAGATGCACTGAAATATCAAAAGAATTTAGGCTTCAGCGTTGGCAGTTCAGAGTCGAAGCATAAAGATATGAAGAGTACGATGCTTGAGGAGCTGAAGAAGGCATTCCGCCCAGAGTTCCTAAACCGTATCGACGAAATGATTGTGTTCCACTCGTTAGAAAAAGAACACTTAACAGAAATTATTTCACTAATGGCAACTTCTTTAACGAAGCGTCTACAAGAGCAAAACATCGAGCTAGAGCTGACAGATACTGCACTTGTGAAAATCGCTGATGAAGGCTACGATCCACAATACGGCGCACGTCCATTGCGCCGTGCACTGCAAAAGCATGTGGAGGACCGCCTATCCGAAGAGCTATTAAAAGGCACAGTATTAACAGGCGGCACAATTATTTTCGATTATGTTAATGATGAGTTTGTTGTACGTGCAAAGGAAAGTGCTGTAGAGGCTTAATTGATAAAACGCGAGAAATCCTATTGATTTCTTGCGTTTTTCTTTATGGCGCTAAGTTTGTTAGACGAAAGGGCTGATTTAACTTGATTCAGCAAATCTTCTCCTGGCGCGAAAGTGTAGCGTCAGCGGCAAATTCTTTTTGTATCGAAAACGAAATCAAAATCAATTGTGCGATTAGCAAAGCTCTTGTGTGCGAATTATTACGTTGGACCTAGTAAATAGGCAGAGATGAGCGCTCCAAGACGAAAATGATGACAAAATAGTTTATTAATTGTTAGAAAATAAGTAAAATGAATGGGAAAGCAAATTTTTACTTGGGGTGATAGGACTATGTTCACAATGTTTCAATCAAAAAAAGAAGATATCGAGCAATTTAAAACAAAGATTGATGAGTTAAATGCGCAGCTTGATAAAAAGGATCACGAGTTTCAAATTTTTTTAAATGAATTACATAAAGAAATTATTTCAACAATTGAGCAACATGATAAAGTAAATAATCAGCATGTCGTGTTAGGTCAAATGGTTGGCGAAATATTAGGGGAATTTAATAAAGTAGAGAATAGCACGATTCAGTCGAACCATATTGCAGAAAATGCATTAAGCAAAGGCAATATTTTAATTTCTTCCTCTAATCAAATGGCAACATTATCCGTGGAGAGTAAGCAGGCTGTACATGAAGTGGAGCAGTTAATTGACTCTTTAGGGGAGCAATCACAAAAAACGTCTGCAAGCATGAGTGATTTAAGTGAACGCTCTAAGCAAATTGCAGAAATTGTTAATGTTATTGGCGAAATCTCAAATCAGACAAACTTACTTGCTTTGAATGCATCCATTGAAGCAGCTCGTGCAGGAGAGCATGGCAAAGGTTTTTCTGTCGTGGCGGAGGAAGTGCGAAAGTTAGCAGAAAGCACGAAAACGAGCACAGAAGATATTGCGAACTTAACCAAGAAAATTGAAGAGCAAATTGTACAAGCCTATGACAACAATAAAAATAATATGCAATTAGTAACAGAGGGCATCCAAAAAAGTGCTGCTACATCCACACAAATAGACGAGCTACTAAATATGATTACAAATGTGCAAGCGGGTATTAATGAGCTGTTAGGCTATATGAAAGACCAAAAAGTATCCAATGAAGATGTCATGAGTAAATTTAAAATGACAACCACTTTATTCGATGAAACAAATAGCGTATTAACAAATCATATCGATGAATCTGAAATTGTCACACGCAAATTATTAGAAGCGGTAGACCAAGTAAAACATTTTCATGCAGGGAAATAAAATATCAGCGAAATATTAATATAGAAAACACTTAATGCGTTCATTTGCGTTAGGTGTTTTTTCATTAGAGATAGAATGTAATATATATTTTGCATTAATTCATCTAAAATTTCGCTTTCAATATAGAGTTCTAAAAGGAAAAAATGATATAGACAACATTCAAAATGAGTAATTAAATTCTAACTCCTAAACTTTGCTATAATAAAACTAAAAACCTCGGAGGTATCATGGCAAAAAAGAAAACGAAATTTACGTGTAATTCATGTGGTTATGAATCGGCAAAGTGGATGGGGCGTTGTCCGGGGTGTGGGCAGTGGAATACGATGGTGGAAGAGGTTGAAATCATTGTGAAGGGCCCTCGCGGAGCTTTCCAGCATTCTAATGCAACGGCGCAAAAGGCTGTGCCAATTATGTCAGTGGAAACAGTAGAGGAAGCACGTATTGTGACGGAGATGACGGAGTTAAACCGTGTGCTTGGTGGAGGTATTGTAGCCGGCTCACTTGTGTTAATCGGTGGCGATCCAGGTATTGGGAAGTCGACGTTATTGCTACAAGTGTCCGCACTGCTTTCCAATCGTGGACAACGTGTGCTTTATATTTCTGGGGAGGAATCAATTCGTCAGACGAAGCTACGCGCGGAGCGTTTAGGTGTCATGTCACAGGAGCTTTACATTTATTCAGAGACAAATTTAGAATTTTTGAATCAAACAATTGATGAGGTGCAGCCGAAGTTTGTCGTGGTTGATTCGATTCAAACGGTGCATCATCCAGAGGTGACAAGTGCGCCAGGCAGCGTGTCGCAGGTGCGTGAGTGTACGGCGGAGCTAATGCGCATTGCAAAAACAAAAAATATTGCGATTTTCCTTGTTGGGCATGTGACGAAGGAAGGGCAAATTGCAGGACCACGCCTTTTAGAGCATATGGTAGATACCGTGCTTTATTTTGAAGGGGAACGTCATCATAACCATCGTATTTTACGTAGCCAAAAAAACCGCTTTGGCTCAACGAATGAGATTGCTATTTTTGAAATGCTACAGGCAGGTTTAAAGGAAGTATTAAATCCATCGGAGCTGTTTTTGCAAGAGCGTTCGCAAGGTGTAGCAGGCTCTACAATTGTTGCATCAATGGAAGGGACCCGTCCGATTTTAGTTGAAATTCAATCACTTGTTACACCGACTAGCTTTAATTATCCAAAGCGTATGGCGACAGGTGTTGACCAAAACCGAGTTCAGTTATTAATGGCAGTGCTTGAAAAACGCATGGGTATGATGCTACAGGCACAGGACGCTTATATTAAGGTAGCAGGCGGTGTGAAGTTGGATGAGCCTGCGATTGATTTAGCTGTTTTGACGTCGATTGTATCCAGCTTTAAGGATCAAGCTGTGCGTGCGACGGATTGCTTTATTGGAGAGGTTGGTTTAACTGGAGAGATACGCCGTGTTTCTCGTATTGAGCAACGTGTACAGGAGGCAGCAAAGCTAGGCTTCCAACGTGCCTTTATTCCAGCATCGAATATCGGTGGCTGGGATTTCCCACTTGGTATTCAGGTTGTTGGTGTGGAAACGATTGGCGATAGCTTGCGTCTTTGTTTTAATGAGCTTTAATCAGAGTGCCAGGCACACAAACAATTCTGAATTGTTTGCGTGCCTGGCACTTGGTCTATTCTTCGCATTAAAACGCAGAACATTGTATAATTATGGTCAAGGAAAGGATGTGATGGAATGTTAAAAAGAGTTATACAAATCGCCTTTTTATTAATCGGGGGAGCGTTGGGCTTTATTTTCTTACCGCCATTATATGAGTTTATGCATTTATCTTCTAATCCGTGGCTTGACAATCCTATTGTTTCGATTATTTTAGGTGCTAGTTTGCTATTTGTTTTATCGTTTTTATTATCCGATTATTGTGTCCGTTTGATTGTTTGGATGGAGGAAGTTCTTTTCAAATTGCCAGTTGCTGATTTACTATTTGGGACATTTGGTTTAATTGTTGGTTTAATTGTAGCGTATTTTATCGGCTTTGCAGTTGAACGCATTCCGATGCGAGGTGTGCCGGAAGTGTTGCCGATTCTTTCCTCCATTATACTGGGTTATTTAGGGTTCCGTATTGGGTTTAAGCAACGAGAGGAATTGTTGCAGTTATTTACCTCTAAAGGCAATGTACAAAAGAAAAAAGTTGCGATGCAGGATGATATTGCATTGTCAAAGCTATTAGATACGAGCGTTATTATTGATGGGCGCATTGCGGATATTTCGGCAACAGGTTTTGTGGAAGGAGCCTTAGTTGTACCACAGTTTGTATTAACTGAATTACAGCATATTGCAGATTCATCCGATACGTTAAAGCGTACACGTGGTCGCAGAGGCTTGGATATTTTAAAAAGGCTACAGGATGAGCGAGCATCACAAGTGTTGATTGTAGATGATGACTTTGAGGACGTGCACGAGGTCGATTTGAAGCTTGTTCGCTTAGCAAAGCAACGCAATGCACAAATTTTAACGAATGATTTTAATTTAAATAAAGTCTGTGAATTGCATAGTGTGCAAGTATTAAATATTAATGATTTAGCAAATGCAGTGAAGCCTGTTGTGATTCCTGGCGAGGATATGCAAGTGGTTGTTATTAAAGATGGCAAGGAGCATAACCAAGGCGTTGCTTATTTAGATGATGGCACGATGATTGTTGTAGAAGGTGGTCGTGGCTATATAGGGCAAGCAATTACGGTAACAGTGACGAGCGTGCTACAAACATCGGCTGGGCGAATGATATTTGCTAAACCGAAGGAAAGTTAGGAAGTGAGCAAATGCAATATGAAGTAGTGTTGCCTGCTGCGGGCAGTGGAAAGCGGATGGGAGCAGGGCAAAACAAGTTGTTTTTGCCTCTTTTAGAAAAGCCAATTTTAATGCACACACTAGAAATATTTGAGCGGGATCATCATTGTACAGGTATTTGGTTAGCGGTGAAGCCAGAGGAGAAGACTTTTATTGAGGAATTACTTGAGCGCTATCATATTACGAAAGTAAAGGGCTTACCTGCTGGGGGTGAAGAGCGTCAGCATTCTGTTCATTCGTGCTTGAAGGCGATGGAGCAGGTGGAGATTGTTCTTGTACATGATGCGGCTAGACCATTTATTACCCAAGAAATTATTGCGCAATTAGCAAAGGTCGCCTATGAAGAGGGCGCAGCGATTGCTGGAGTTCGTGCGAAGGATACGATGAAAAAGGTGCGTGGTACAGTTATCGCTGAAACAATTGAGCGTGATAGCTTATGGATGATTCAAACACCACAGGCATTTCGCTTTGATTTACTAGCGGAGGCTGCCGATGTAGCAGAAAAAGTAGGTTTTTTAGGCACAGATGAAGCAATGCTGGTGGAACGTCTTGGACATGAAGTGCATATTGTCGAAAGTAGCTATGAAAACCTGAAAATGACGACGCAAGAGGATTTATTATTCGGAGAGGCTATTTTGCGCAAGCGAGTGAATGAAGGATAGGTGCTGTTTGGAAAGTAATGTGTGAGCTTACTTTCCAAACGGTTTTTTTAGTACGCGTGAAATTTGGCGCTATCGTAGTTTAAAATAAAGGCTTGATGAATCCTGTTAATGGAGAAAATAAGAGTGACTATTGTTCTTTTTTCTATCTTGTAATTACACTATACAATTCGATGATTTGTAATTTACCTAGTTGGATGTTTATAAAAACTTTATCTCGTTTAAATAGCTTTGTTTATCCCACATTAACGGACAGTAATGTTTTATGTATCGAAAGCAAATATTTTCTGTGCGAAAGCAACACGACAGGTACAGATACAAGACACCCACCTCAAAACTTGAGAAAAATAAAAAGGGTAGGTGGGCGATAACTGTCCGTAAAAGCCAGATTCGTTCAACTAACAATCAGTGGGGGATGAGGAAATTCCCCACTGATTGAAGTTTCACTTTATTTGGTTAACCATTCTATTGCTTGTTCTAGCGGATGATCTGTTTGAACATCTGGTAGAACTGGCGTGTCATAAAATACTTCGCCGTTTAATGTTTTATTATAGGCGACTGTAATGTTAATTAATGTACCGTCATATAAAGGAAGTGTTATATTGGCAGAAGCATAACCAGCAGAGGGTTGACCAAATATTTTTGCGTGTGGCTGTCCCATAAATGCCATTAATACTGCTTCACCTGAACTGGCTGTTTGGTCATCGATTAAGACAGCGACTGGCACATCGAGTTTAAATGGTGTGATATTTGTTGTAATTTGTGTGCCACCCCCGATTGATTTTCCGTTTTCTAATTTTACCGTCCAATCACGATCTAAATATTCAAGGTGATAAAGGTCCCCATCTTCGAGAAATGGAGAAACGGCAGTAATCATAGGCCCCATGTCTCCACCACGATTTCCACGAAGATCGATAATGGCTCCTTTGATGTTCATGTTGTTTTTAATTTCTTGTAGAACCGTATCAGCGTACTGTTTTCCATTGGCAGCGGCGTCTATATGCTGGGGTAATTTTATAATAAGTAGGTCTCCTTCACGCGTGGTTGAGGGCATTTCATCTTTTGCAGAAAGTGTTTGTCGATTTTCTTTCGTTAGTAAGAATGAATGTTTTCCGCCTCCAACTTGTAAGGCTTCTTCAATGAACAAGTACGTATCTTCGTAAACGGAAACTTTTTTAAACTCATTTTTAAGCTTTTCTTTTGTTTCTTCCCATTGTTCACCGTTTGCATAATAACCATTTAATTCAATCATTTCGATTGCAACTTTCCCATATCTTTCGGCATTCGGTGCGAAGATATAAATTGGTTTGCCAAATTGTGCACCGACAACTGGGCCGAATTGATAAACTAAAAAAATACTTGCTAACAAGAAAATACTTAGGGTAATCGTTATCCATTTAAAGAATTTCAACATTATCTCTACTTTCTTATAAAGAATAGTTTCTTTTTATTTTTATGGTATCTCTTACCTAATTATACTCGCTTCTTCTTATCTAACTCATATAATATAAAGAAAAATGATAAGACAAATACAATTAAAAACCATATTATTCGTGATGTTGAAAGGATATCTCCAAATGATTCCTTATCTAGTTTATAGAATAAAAAGGTTGCTAAAGTACTTCCTCCAACGCTAATCATTGAAATTATTAGTGCAGAAATAGCAGAAACAAATACTTGCTTAATCGTTATAGACATATTAATTACACCTCCTAGGTTAATTGATATTAGTTCAATCCTGTTTGTTCATCTAGACTTTCATATAATGGACTTCTGTTATCTATCTGTTTGTAGCGAATATCATTTTCATAGTTACACAAGGTGATTCTCCATGACTAAGTATGTATGTGAGAAGTTTTAAGGAAGTATTTCATTGTATGAGTTCAATACAATCCTCAGCAATGTACTGTAAATCTTTAATTTGCTTTATATTTCGTAATAAACCTTTAATAATTATCAAATCTGCCTTTGGGTTTGAGATTTCCTTTTGAATTAATTTTAAAGAAGAATATACTTCAACATATTTGTCCTTAGATAAACGGATATTTTTAATCAAAACTTCTAAATCCTCAATTTTTAATTTTAATTGGTCTTTCATATCTAAATTTTCATTAGTAAATTCTTGAGGCATATAATCTTCAAGTAAAATAGGTTCAATGTCGGAGCGAGCAAAACCATTGTAAATACAAGAAATAATTTGACATATAAAATTAACTAAATCTTCTACTGCTAGCGTATTTCGATCAAAGATAGCTACTGTAGAGTACTCTTCAATAAGGCTGTTTAAGATAACAACCATATCTAATGAGCAGTAATTTAAATTTTCTCCACCAATATATCCTACAATATCTAACCATCTACGATATATTTTATTTCTTTTATCAGTTATATACTTAGCGAGTTTGGGGTCGTTTATATTTTGTTCATTCATTTGCATTATTAAAAAATCTTCGTTTTCAAAAGCAACATTTAAATAGTTTGTTAAGATTACTTTGAAATTATTCATCCTATCATCATTAGATTCGCCTTCTGGTAAATTAACATCTAAGCGTTCATATAATGAATCTAAATAAAAATGATAAATAGAGCTAAGAATATCCTTTTTGGAAGTAAAGTTGGCGTACAATGTACTCCTCGATATCTCTGCGCAGTTAGCAATTTCCTGTACACTGGTTAAATGGTACCCCTTTTGAGAAAATAATTTTAAAGCGGCTTTAATGATTCTTTCTTTCAAAACTATCACCTCATTTATTTTTCTTGTAACGATTAAGAAGTTAAAACATACTGATCTGTTCAGTATGTTTTAGGAAACTTAGTAATTTAATATTTTGCAACTACTAATTATCGAATAATTATATAAAAATTATTATGTTTATTATTGATTTTTATATAACAAACACCTAATTATTTATGTTATTTTTTAAAATCTTTCTATTTTATATATTACACAAAATTGGAATTAATGGATATATAAATGTTGTTTATGATATTTATTTTGATACATGTAATATTTGTGAAATAAATGTAATGTTTGTGAAATATAAAATTATCTTTTTACATTTTTGGGTGGTTGACTAAATATTTAGAATAATTTACTATTTATCTTGTGATCACAAACAATTCAAAATATTAGGAGGCAATTTCGTTATGCAAAATGATTTCGATTTAAACATTCAAAAAAACTCAATCAAAATTGATGACACTGTTCAACCACATACGGTTTCTCCAATCAGAGTGTCACTAAGGGCTTGTCCTACTAAAACATGTCCAACATTCGTATGTATTTCTTTTGGTTGTAGTAAATAATATTTAGAAATAGGTTAGTGAAGTGAGAAAGAATAGTTCATCTCCTAGTTTTAGAGGTGAACTTTTCTTTCATTTTATGACAGGAAATATTTTAAATATAAATGAATTTCTTTTACTCATGACGCTAGGTATCAAATTTATGAAAAAAGATTGTTTATTACAAAATAGAAATCATAATTAATCAAAGTATTGTCAGGGGGGACATTTGCGTTATTCGTAATTAATTCAAAGATTATTGTCAATTAACATGCTCACTCTTATAATGGCTTAATTTATTGATTTATTAATACTTATGGGGGAATGGTGTCAAATGATTACAGGTTCTATTGAAAGACAAATAAATAAACAAGGGTTAGAAATAATGAATAAATTCATGATTAGAAACTCATATATGGACAAAAACTATTTTTTTGAAAAACTTTCAAATGAAGAGTTAAGCAAAATGTCCCAAAATGAGCAACTAATCTATCTAAAAAACCTTGTTCTGTGTGATAAAAAGATAAAAGAAACGATAGCCATATCAAGTCCTTCACTTTTATCTTCAATTGAGAGTATAAGTACTGATAGTAAATCGAAAGATAAAAGAAATGTGATTAAGGGAATTTTTAGATATCTTAATAGAGTTTCAACAAGAACAACTCCATTTGGTTTGTGCGCAAGTGTTGGTATAGGAGAATTTCTTCAAAATAGCACAGAAAGAGAAATCTCTTTTAATTACCAAAAGCGAGTGCAAATTGATATGGAATGGGCGCATAAATTAATTAAATTATTACAGGCAGATTACGGGTTACTTAATCAATTAGATGTGAAATTAAACCAGGGAATCTTAATTAAGGGGAATCGAGCGAAGTTAGTATTTAGCTCCGATAGTGTTGACTACGAAGGTTCAAATAGTACGTACAGTGAGACAACTATTAATTATAACCACATTGTTGAAGAGGTATACTCATTATCTAAGAAAGGAATTCCTTTCAGAGAAGTAATTGCTATTCTGTCGTTGAAATATCCTCTTGTTGAAACAAAGGTCATTACTCAATTTCTAGTGAGTTTGGTTGAGCAAGAGTTTCTTGTTACTAACTTGAATATACCAAACAATGTACATAATCCTTTAGCTCATATTTTGGATGTATTATTAACTACAAATGAAAAACATCCTATAGTGAATGAACTTAAAATCATTAATGAAATGATTAACTTTTATCAGGAGCTTCCCATTGGTGAAGGGCTTGATATTTATATGAACACGATAGAAAAAATGAAAAATATAGTTTCCGTAAAAAACTTTTTAAAAGTCGACCTTATAACAAATGAAATATCCTATCTCTTAACTGAATCTCACAAGAAAGAAATAGAAAATATAACTAAATTATTATGTGATTTTACAGCTATTAATGGCGGTGTTGTCGATGCAAGTTTGCAAGAGTATCACTCTAGCTTTTTGGAGAGATATGGGTTAGATAGAGAAGTGCCTATCCTAGAACTATTAGATAAAGACTTTGGCTTAGGAGCCCCTAATGGTTATAAATACCCTCCTAATGAGGAAGAAAATGGAGATTTTAAAGGGAGACATCTACTAGGTTTTGTAGATAATTTATTTTTAGAATGGATTATGGAATCTCTGCTTACTAACCAATATGAGCTTCAATTAAGTGAAGAACATATAGATATGATTAGTAAAGTGAAGGAGTCTGAAAACAGGCTACCTGATTCATTGGATATTTATTTTACGACTCACAGACATAATGGAGAGAAAAAGTTCATTTTAGGTTCTAATCCATACGCTAATGGAGCGGGTTCAACATTGGGGAGGTTTATTAATTACTTTCCAGATCAATATGATTTTTGGATAGATATAAATAAACGAGAAAAGAAATTACATCCTGATGCATTGTTAGTAGAAGTCCAACCAGCTCCTGTAAATCCACGTAACCTTAATGTTTGCCAAGTGAAGGATAGAAGGGATTACAACATGTGTATTATTAGCAATACACATATTGAAAATAATATTAATATCGATGATGTTGTAGTTGGCTGTACTCATGACGCGCTCTATATTAAATCTCAAGAATTACAAAAAGAGATTATTCCTTTAACTAGTCATATGCTTAATCCAGATATATGTCCTAATGTTTATCGATTTCTCTTAGAAGTAGGGGCACAACGGCGTGGTACGAATTATCCGTATTTTTTTAGTAATTTGGTTAGCCTAGATTTAGCTTTCATCCCACGAATCTCATATAAAAATTTCATATTATCACCTGCAAGATGGACTATTAAGCACCATACTTTTAAGGGGTGTAAAAATTTAGAGGATTTTATAGATGCTTTTAATGTGTTTAGAGAAAAATACTCCCTTCCTAAGTATGTATATTTATCTGTATTTGACAATCGAATTCTTCTAAATACGGAAAATACAATGCATATTCAAGACCTTTTTAAGGAGGTTTCAAAACTTTCTCATGGATTAACCCTTGCTTTAATTGAGTACGTAGAGAGTGATGAAAAATACCCAACTGAATTAGTTTTTTCTTTAATTAATACAAAAATATCATCAGATGAAGAAGTGTTTACTAAAAAGGTATTGAATAATAATATGCGGGTTATCTTGGATAAAAATCGTATGAAAATGCCTTTTTCAGAATGGATTTATATTAAACTTTACTGTCCAGAAAATCGGCAAGAGGAACTTTTAGGAGAACATTTATTAAAATTTATTCATAAGAACGATTGGTTTGAACAGTTTTTCTATATGCGCTATAAAGATCCCAAATTCCATATAAGACTGAGATTTAAAGTACCTTTAGTGGACAAAGAAAAGTTAGATAAAGTTAAAGAATGGATTAATCAGCTACAGGAAATTGGGATTATCAGTAATTGTATTATCGATACGTATGATCCAGAAATTGAGAGGTACGGTGGTCCAGAGCTCATTAACTATGCAGAAAATTTATTTTATTATGATAGCCTCCTTTCATTAGAGTTAATAAATAGAAAACAAAATCAAACCTTATCTATTTCAAAGGACCATTTGTCTATCATTAATATTAGCAATTATATGCATAGCTTTGGATTAGATTATCAGGAGCAATTAGCATTTTTGAGTAAGACTTTGGATTATAAAAAATATCTAAAAGAATTCAGGGAAAATAAAAATTCTCTAGTCAATATTTTCGAAAAATACAATAATACACTAGCAAGAAATAAGTATTTAGAAGAGCACCCGGTATTGTATGATCTTTTTCAATTAAGGAATGAAATGTTAGCAATCTATCTAAAAGAGGTTAATCGCTATGAGAAAGATGGCTCACTTTATTCAAATAAGGATCACATACTAGATAGCATTATTCATTTACATCTAAATAGGCTAATTGGAATTGATCGGGAGTTTGAAGAAAAAGCCCTTTCTTTATATCGACATATCCTTTATACCTGGATTAATCAAGCTGCTATGTTAAAAGGAGAAAATTGAAATGGTCACTGATCAATCTATTAATGTAAGAAATATCCTTTTTACTTTTTCTTATTGGCCTCGTATTTTTAAAATGCTTTGGAAGGCGAATCCAATTTATTTTCTCAGTATTTGGTTTTTTTCTATCGGACGTGGTATGTTGCCAGCTTTAACATTGCTGGCAACACAACAAGTCGTCAATACAGTAGTAACGCTTGAATCTAATACGAGCTTTAATGTAGTGATGTTGCCTTTGTTTATTTTTATTGGACTTTTGTTTTTAAATGAGTTGCTATTAATCTTTCAGCTACATACAACTACAGTTTATCAAACCTATATATCAAACTATGTAAACATTGAAATTATTAAAAAAGTTGGTCGAATGAGTTTACCAAGTTTTGAAAATTCACTTATACAAGATCAACTACAACGTTCACAACAAGAAGCTAGCTTTAGACCTTATCAAATATTTGAACAAATTTTATCCATTATCACAGGTATTGTTACGTTATTGTCATCAGCAGCGATACTTTTCTCTTGGAGTTGGAAACTGACATTGTTATTGGGTGTTATACCAGTTTTGTTTTTCTATGCTTACTTAAGTCTAGGTAAGACAGAATTTTTGATTCACTATAAAAGAATTCCTAATTACCGAAAAGCTTGGTATCTTTTACAATTACAAATTAGAGATTCGAGCTTTAAAGAAGCTAAGCTTTTTAAATTAAATAACTACCTTCTTAATCAATATCGAAATATAATCAATCAATTTCTTGATGAGGATAAATATTTAGCTAAAAAGCGTACAAAGCTATCCATTTTTTCTCAATTAATGGGTAACATTATAGTTGGTGTAGTTATTTTCTTTATCGCCTATGCTGGATACAAAGGTGAGATTAGTATAGGTAGTCTAGTTGCATATTTTTCAGTGGTATCTTTAACATTCTCCAATTCACAAAATATAGTTTGGGATATTGTTAATATATGTAAAAATAACTTATATATTGAGCAGTTATTTTCCTTCCTTGATTTCGAAGATAAAGAAGATGAAATAGAATTAAAACAACTAACTAACTCTTTTCCATCAAAAATACAGTCAGTAGAGTTCATAAATGTTTCATTTAAATATCCTAATACAAGTAATTACGCTTTAAAAAATATAAATTTAACTATTAATAAGGGAGAAACATTAGCAGTGGTGGGGAAAAACGGATCAGGTAAGTCTACGTTAATTAAGTTAATATCCAGACTTTATCCAGATTTTGAAGGGGAGATACTAATTAATGGTGAATCCATTCGGAACATTCCGATAAATAAGTTATATGAAGAAATAGGTGTCGTTTTTCAGGATTTTGTTAACTATGAAATGACCCTTGCAAATAATGTTGGCTTCGGTGATATTAACAATCATGATAATAAGGATAAGATTAGTGAATCATTAGAACAAACTGGATTAACAATGTTTGCTGAAAACCTACCTAATAAATTAGATACACAGCTAGGAAAATACTTTTTAGATGGTTATCAATTATCTGGTGGCCAATGGCAACGTTTAGCTATTGCCAGGGCGTTCATGAGAAATGCTTCTCTTTACATCCTTGACGAACCAAGTGCAGCTTTAGATGCTGAAGCGGAGGCTGATATCTTCAAGAGATTTGCTGAGCTGGTTGAAGGCAAAATTGGAGTTTTTATTTCCCATCGGTATACTTCTATTCACTTTGCCGATAAAATTATAGTTTTAAGTGACGGTGAAATTGCTGAAGAAGGTACCCATGATAGCCTTATAGAGAATGAAGGAATCTACTCAAAACTTTATAAACTACAAATGAATAATTTTAAGGTAAGGTAATTTAATGTAATAATATGGATTTGCCTTTAGGGGGGTATGTAAAATGAGTAGTACAGATTTAATATCAGATAAAGATTTTCAATATTTTATTCAAAATTTTCAATCAAATTTCTCGGATCCAAAGGAATTGTTGTCTTTTTTGCAAACACAAGAGGAGCATTCTGAACAAACAATTGATTTCACTTTGGCCACAGGTTTGTCAGGATTGCTGGTTTTATCGTCACAATTAAGCTACAAAGATAAGGAGTGGAATAAATATGCATTTAAAATCTTGAGCTATATAATTGATAATCTTCCATCTCTAAATTTATCACTCTGGAGTGGGATAACAGGAATTTCTGCCTCTGCTTATTTAGTTTCGGATAAAGGCAAAAATTATACCAATCTTATTAGTCAACTTAATGATGTTATTTTTACCAATACTGATGCTTATCTAAGGCAAGCACTTAATAATATTGAAAATGGAAAAGTGAATAGTTTCGACTTTGAAACGATATACGGATTAGCTGGAATGGCTAGATATTTGCTTAATTTTAAAGGTGATACAAAAATATACAATCTTATAAAAGACATAATAGATTACTTCGTTCTTCTAAACGAAAAGAAAGATTTTAATGGGCTCCTCTTGCCACAATATTTTATTACTGTGGAAAACCAATATATCGATGATAAAACCAATTACCCAGATGGACATTTGGATTTGGGGCTATCTCATGGGATTTGTGGGCCACTAGCCTTACTAGCTATTTCTAGGGAATATGGATTTAACCAACCTAGACAAACTGAAACTATTAAAGAAATGTGTGAATTCCTCATACAATGGGGGCAGAAAGACGCTGTTGGTATATGGTGGCCTTCTAAACTTAATTTACAGGAATTATTAAATAATCAACTTGATACCACTCAGAAATATCCATTTGCGTGGTGTTATGGTACGCCAGGAGTAGCTAGAACATTATGGTTAAGCGGACGAGCTCTTAATAACGAGCGTTATAAGAAATTTGCATTAACTACCTTTAAGGGCTTGGCAAAATATCCATTTGAAGACTTAAGATTAACTTCTCCAACTTTCTGTCATGGGGTATCTGGGGTTCTGCACTTAACCTTTTTAATGTACTTAGAAACTAAAGATGAAGAGCTATATCAATTTATTCAAGTGTTAAAAGTAAAGTTAGCCAATTTTTATAACCCTAAAAATCCATTGGGATTTTATGATATTGATCATAATGGCAAAGAGGCTCTTTCTTTGGGGGTACTAGAAGGTATAAGTGGTATTATAGCCACATTAAGTGCCGTTGAACAAGGGGAAAAACCTTCGTGGTCCTCACTTTTTATGGTTGACTAACCTTGTATTTCAGGATAAGCGTCAAACTGTGTTCATTTATTAAGTGCTATTTTTCATCGTTGTTAAAAAATAGAAGTCACTGAAGATAATCAAGTTGAATTGTCCTCAGTGACTTAATTTAATTGTTATGGGAAGTTTCTGAAAGGTTGAAAAACTTATTTTAAAGCCTTTTTGTTAAAGTAAATAACGTAAAACTCTTGTTAGTTGGAAGTAATTTGTACCTCTGATTAGGCCTATTTTTACTTGCTTGCTTTTACTAACTGCTTTTCAATAATCGAACGATTTTTCTCTTTAAACAGGTCATTGTGTGATGAAACCATTCCATAACGATAAGCACTTGGCTCCAAGTACGTTTTAATGGAGTTAACCGCGTTTGCTGCATCTTGGAAAGTACCGATAAGAAGGTTAACTTTGCCTTCGAATGTTAAAATATCACCTGCTGCAAAAATACCAGGATGTACTGTTTCACCGGTTGCTTTTCCTTCAAAATAGTAATCGTCCTTTTTCGATAATGCGATGGCTTCATCGAATTCGACGGAGGATTCGCGGTTATAGCCGTGGCTTACGATAACCTCATCAATTTGACGTGTATAACTTTGTTGCGTTTGTGAATTTTCACATGTGACGAACTGGATGGCTGTTTTTTCTGTATTTGCTGTAAGCTTTGTAATAGTTGTGTTGCATTCAATTTGCACGCCGGCCTTGATCGCTTCCTCAATTGTTGCTTCATGGGCTGATAGCTGTTCGCTTCGATAAACAACAGTCACGTTTTTTGCGATAGGGCTAAGTTCAACTGCCCAATCAATCGCAGCATTACCGCCACCTGAAATAATAATTTCTTTGTCAACAAAGCGCTGATACGATTGCACTGTATAATGTAAATTTGTCATTTCATATTTTTCTGCCCCTTCTAATGTAAGCTTTTGTGGGCTAATAATGCCTCCACCAATTGCTAAAAGGATTGTCTTCGAGTAATGTTGCTCACCTTTTGAAGTACGGATGATGAATAAATCATCGTGACGTTCTATAAAATCAACTTTGGTATTCGTTAAAATGGTAGGTTCGAATGTTTTTGCTTGTTCGATTAATTGTTTAACAAATTGTCCTCCAAGTACAGGGGGATGACCGCCAACATCCCAAATAAGCTTTTCAGGATAGAGTAACACTTTGCCTCCCAATTCTTGCTGACTTTCAATCAATTTTGTTTTCAAACCACGTAATCCACTATAAAAAGCGCTATACAAACCTGCGGGACCACCGCCGATAATTGTTACATCATATATATTTTGCATTTATGTCGCTCCATCCTAAAAAATAATCATTTAATTTTAATTGATAACGATTATCATTATCGCATGAAATTTCAGAAAAGAAAAGTATAGAACGGTAATCACAATAAAATAATAAAATCTACTATTATAATTTTAGTCAACGATAGAATATAAAGTTTTCTCTAGTTCAGATTTACTGAATGTATTATTTGTAATGCCGATTTGCTTATTGCTTGCCCAGATAACCGCTTTAACTTCTATACTAGCGTTTGATTTTCCATGCATACTATGCACCAACACGGTGTAGCATTATTAATCTAAATTCCTCTTGTCAAATACTCATTGAGTGAAAATAAAATGAACTGTTGCAAACGACAGTAATCTTTTGTACCCTTATAAAAACACAAGTATTATTATATGGTTAATGAGAAAATGAAGGGGTGTTTTGTTGTTATGAATTTAAATGAATGGTTGAACGAAAAAGTACCAGCAATTACGAGCTCTCTGAATGATATAAATAAACAATATATTGATATTGAAAATTCTATTGGCTTTGTTGGGCGTGATGAAATCTATAAAATTTTAGATAAATTTCATGAAGTGCTATTCCCAGGGATTTACACGACACCACCGATTGATGAGATACGCATTAATATTGTAAGCAGTAATAAATTACGCGAAGCAGCGCTAGATTTGCGTGATATTATTGAAAAAGTATTGATTTATAATATGGAGGATAGCAATCCAGCAAATTGTGAAACATATTGCCGTGAGCAGGCAGACCAAATCGTCATGAATTTAATTGCTAGATTCCCAACGGTTCGTAAAGTGCTACAAACAGATATTCAAGCTGCATATAATGGAGATCCAGCAGCTCTTTCTACAGAGGAGATTTTGCTAAGCTATCCATCGGTTGTTGCGATGTTTATCCACCGTATTGCACATGAATTGTATGAGATGGGTGTGCAAATTGTGCCACGTATTATGTCAGAGCATGCACATCGTTTAACAGGTATTGATATTCATCCAGGAGCATCTATTGGCGAATCCTTCTTCATTGACCATGGTACAGGTGTGGTAATTGGGGAAACATGTACGATTGGTAGAAATGTGAAGGTTTATCAAGGTGTAACGTTAGGTGCACTAAGCTTCCCACTTGATGCAAATGGCAATCCAATTAAAGGTATTAAACGTCATCCAAATATTGAGGACAATGTGGTTATTTATGCAGGGGCTACGATTTTAGGCGGAGATACGACAATCGGTCATGATTCGGTGTTAGGTAGTAATATTTGGCTAACGCATTCTGTACCACCGTATTCTCGCGTGTACAATTCACAGCCATCTCCGAATATCAGCAATAGCCAAATGAAAAATATTGAGTATCATATTTAACCATTTACAGTTGTCACGAAAAGTGAAGTGTTATTGACCATAGCAGAAAAAGCGCGTTTCAAAGCAATGTTTTGAGCGCGCTTTTTTCTATTTCTATGGAAACTTTGATATGATAGAAAGTAAATAATTAATTAAAAGGAGGATGAATATGTTTCGAGTAGGGCAAGGTTATGATGTACATGCATTTGCGGAAGGACGCAAATTAATTTTAGGCGGTATTGAAATTCCGCATGAGCGTGGGCTTTTAGGGCATTCAGATGCAGATGTATTGTTACATACGATTACGGATGCAGCGCTTGGGGCAATTGGTGAAGGGGATATTGGGCGTCATTTCCCTGATACAGACCCAGAGTGGAAAGATGCTGATTCAGCAAAATTGCTACAATATATTTGGAAAATTGTTGAGGATAAAGGCTATGTGTTAGGCAATGTAGATGCAACAATTATGGCACAGCGGCCTAAGATGGCACCGTATATCGAGTCAATGTGCAACCGAATTGCGGAGTTATTAAATGCGGATGTCTCACAGGTCAATGTAAAAGCCACAACAACAGAGAAATTAGGCTTTGTTGGTCGGGAAGAAGGAATTGCGGCATTGGCAACAATTTTGTTAATTAAAAAGTAACAGAGTGGCTGTTGGGGTGCATGTTTTTCCAACGGCTACTTGCATTTTTCATGAAGTCGTGTTGAGCAATTTGCTTTTTTATTCGCCGCACTTTTCTTTGTATATGGACAATGGTAAAATGGACAAAGTTAAAACGGTCGGAAATTTTTTCATGACTTAAAATTTAGGAGGCTTTTATATTATGACGAAACAAGTTCGCGTTCGTTATGCGCCATCACCAACAGGTTTTTTACATATCGGTGGAGCGCGTACAGCGTTATTTAATTATTTATATGCAAAGCATCATGACGGTAAATTTATCGTGCGTATTGAGGATACTGATATTGAGCGTAACGTTGAGGGTGGGGAAGCGTCTCAGCTTGATAATTTACGTTGGTTAGGGATTATCCCTGATGAGTCAATCGATATCGGTGGACCCTATGCCCCGTATCGCCAAATGGAGCGCCTTGATATTTACAAGGAGCATGCAGAGCGCTTACTTACAGAAGGGAAAGCGTATAAATGTTTCTGTACATCAGAAGAGCTTGAAGCATCGCGTGAAGCGCAAAAAGCAAACGGTGTTGCTGCACCGACTTATGATGGGAAATGCCGCAATTTAACGGCAGATGAAGTTGCAGCGAAGGAAGCAGCAGGGGAAGTGTACACAATCCGTATGCGCGTGCCAGCAGATACAACGTATAAATTTGCAGATTTAGTGCGCGGTGAGGTTGTTTTTGAATCAAAGGATGTGGGTGACTGGGTATTAGTCAAGGCAAATGGTATCCCAACTTATAACTATGCGGTTGTATTAGATGACCACTTCATGGAAATTTCACACGTATTCCGTGGGGAAGAGCATTTATCGAATACACCGAAGCAAATGATGATTTTTGATGCATTCGGCTGGGCGTATCCACAATATGGCCATATGACATTGATTGTCAATGAAGATCGTAAAAAGCTATCGAAGCGTGATGAAACGATTATTCAATTCGTAGCACAATATAAAGATTTAGGTTATTTACCAGAAGCAATGTTCAATTTCTTCGGATTGCTTGGCTGGTCGCCGGAAGGGGAAGAGGAAATCTTCTCAAAGGAGCAATTTATCGAGCTATTTGATGAAAAGCGTTTATCAAAATCGCCTTCAATGTTTGATAAAACGAAGCTTACTTGGATGAACAACCAATATATTAAAAAGCTATCGCGTGAAGAGGTAGTTGCATTAGCATTACCGCATTTACAAAAAGCGAATGTTTTACCTGCTGAGCTAAACGAAGAACAAGCTGCTTGGGCTTCTGAATTGATTGGCTTATACCATGATCAAATGAGCTTTGGTGCTGAAATTGTTGAGCTTTCTGAGTTGTTCTTCAAAGATGAAATCGATTATGATGCGGCAGCTACAGAGGTGTTAGCAGGGGAGCAAGTACCTGAAGTAATGACATCCTTCAAAACGCAGCTTGAAGCATTAGAAGCATTTGATGCAGAATCGATTAAAACAGCAATCAAAGCAGTACAAAAAGAAACAGGTCATAAAGGTAAAAATTTATTTATGCCGATTCGTGTGGTAACAACGGGACAGACACATGGCCCAGAGCTACCGAATGCAATTGCATTAATTGGTAAAGAAAAGGTACTTGCTCGTGTAGAAAAATATGCGAACTAAATGATTGCTTTTTTTGCACATTTTTGTACAATGAAGCTACTATAGATAAAAGCATTGAGAAGGAGAAGTACGTCGCGCATGCTCTATAAGAGAGGACTATCGTTGGCTGAAAGTAGTCTGAGCCTAGGCAACACGGAAATGCACCTTTGAGCGCTTCGCTGAAACTGGAGTAGGCAAGCCGAAGTCGTCCCTCGTTAAAAGGACTTGGAGCGGAAAGTGGATGTATTTTCATTCAACGAGTGTGCAAATTACTCGATGCATGAAAATAATGCCTCTGGCGGATGTCATGGATGTTGAAAAAATCTGGACACAATTACGTTGGGGCGAAATGAATTTATCATCCCTTTCAAGCAGAGTGGAACCACGCTAATTACGCGTCTCTGTCACAATTTTTGTGGCAGGGACGTTTTTTCATTATTAAAAAAGGAGAGGGAAAAATGAGCATTCAAATTTTTAACTCATTAACAAGACAAAAAGAAACGTTTGTGCCATTAGAAGAGGGTAAGGTCAAAATGTATGTGTGCGGACCGACTGTTTATAACTATATTCATATCGGAAATTCCCGCCCTGTTATCGTCTACGATACAGTGCGTCGCTATTTGCAATATGCAGGCTATGAAGTGAAGTTCGTTTCTAACTTTACGGATGTAGATGACAAAATTATTAAAGCAGCAAACGAATTAGGCGAGGAAGTATTTGAGCTAACGGAGCGTTTTATCGCTGCGTATTTTGACGATATTACAGCATTAGGCTGCGATAAAGCAGATGCACATCCACGCGTGACAGAGCATATGGATCATATTATCGAATTTATTCAAGTATTAATTGATAAAGGTTATGCATATGAATCAGCAGGAGATGTTTATTACCGCACGCGTAAATTTGATGGCTACGGTAAGCTATCACATCAATCGATTGATGATTTAAAAGTGGGTGCACGTATTGAGGCAGGAGAGAAAAAAGAAGACCCACTGGATTTCGCGTTGTGGAAAGCGGTGAAGCCAAATGAAATTTTTTGGGCTAGCCCTTGGGGGGATGGACGACCAGGCTGGCATATTGAATGCTCGGTGATGGCACGTGAACATTTAGGTGATACAATTGATATTCATGCAGGTGGTCAAGATTTAACATTCCCACATCATGAAAATGAAATTGCGCAATCAGAGGCGCATAATGATAAAACATTTGCGCGTTATTGGATGCATAATGGTTACATTAATATTGATAATGAAAAAATGTCGAAATCATTAGGGAACTTTGTATTAGTGCATGATATTCGTCAGCAAATCGACCCACAGGTGTTGCGCTTCTTTATGCTATCTGTGCATTATCGTCAGCCGATTAACTTTGCACAAGATTTAGTGGAGGCTGCTCGCACAGGTTTAGAGCGAATCCGCACAGCCTATAGCAATGTGGAACACCGCCTTGCAACGTCAGCTGATTTAGTAGATCATGCGGATGAATGGCTAACACAAATTGCGGCAATCCAGCAGCAGTTTGAGGAAGCGATGAATGATGACTTTAATACAGCCAATGCGATTACAGCATTATTTGAGTTAGCTCGTTTAGCGAATATTTATACAGCTGAAAGTAATACAGAGCAAAAGGTTTTACAAACATTCTTAACGACATTTGATGTACTTAGCGGTGTTCTAGGTGTGGTGTTAAAAGTGGAAGAAGAGTTGCTTGATGAAGAAATTGAAGCGTTAATTGAAGAGCGCATCGAGGCTCGTAAAAATCGTGACTTTGCACGCTCTGATGAAATTCGTGACCATTTATTAAGCTTGAATATCGTGCTGGAAGATACGCGCCAAGGGACACGCTGGAAACGAGGGTAATAATATGTCAGAGCTTCGAAAAGAAGATGTTAAACAATTGAATGCGTTGGCGCTTGCCTATATGGGTGATGCGGTGCTTGAGCAGAAGGTGCGTGAACACCTTCTGCTCATGGGGCGAGTAAAGCCAAATACATTGCATCGTGAAGCAACGAAATATGTTTCAGCAAAGGCGCAGTCGATGATAATCTATCGTTTAATAGAGGAAAGTTATTTAACAGAGGAAGAGATTGCGGTATTTAAGCGAGGTCGCAATGCAAAATCTGGCTCTATACCGAAAAATACAGATGTGCAAACATATCGCAATAGCTCAGGCTTTGAAGCGGTGCTCGGTAGCTTGTATTTATCGGGAGAGCTGACTCGCGTTTATGAAATCATTGATTACGCAATAACAATCGTAGAACAGTCGAAGGGAGTGTCGTAGATGGCGGAGCAAACGAATGAAATGATTGCAGGGAAGAATCCTGTATTAGAAGCGCTGCGTTCAGGTCGTGAAATCAATAAGTTGTGGATTGCAGAAGGCGTGAAAAAAACGGGCGTTCAAGAGCTAGTAGATTTAGCACGTGAGCGTGGCGTACTTGTACAATTTGTACCAAAGAAGAAGGTGGATCAGCTAACAGATGCGAACCATCAGGGAATCGTTGCATCTGTTGCAGCTTATGATTACGCAGATCTGGAAGATTTATTTGCAGCGGCAGTAGCGAAGCAGGAAGACCCATTCTTTTTAATTTTAGATGAGTTGGAAGATCCACATAATTTAGGATCCATTATGCGTACAGCGGATGCGGTTGGTGCACATGGTATTATTATTCCTAAGCGTCGTGCGGTAGGTTTAACGGCTGTTGTGGCGAAAGCTTCTACTGGAGCGATTGAGCATGTGCCTGTTGTGCGTGTGACGAATCTAGCACAAACGGTAGAGGAGCTTAAGGAGCGCGGTGTATGGATTGCTGGTACCGATGCAAAGGGCTCGGCTGATTATCGCAAAATGGATGCTACTTTACCACTGGCAATTATTATTGGCAGTGAAGGCAAAGGCATGAGCCGTCTACTCAAAGAGAAATGTGATTTTCTATACCATTTGCCGATGGTTGGTCATGTCACGTCGTTAAATGCATCTGTTGCAGCGGCTTTGCTAATGTACGAAGTTTACCGTAACCGTCAAACATTGTAATATGCAAAATATTTTGCTAGTAGATGGCTATAATATGATTGGTGCTTGGACGGAACTACGACCATTGCGCGATAAAAGCTTAGAAGATGCTCGTGACCGTTTAGTGGAATTACTTGCTGAATATAAAGCGACGATGGGGTGGCGAGTTATTATTGTATTCGATGCTTATCTTGTTCCAGGCACTGAACGATTGTATATGAAGCACGATGTTGAAGTGATTTTCACAAGAAAAAATGAAACGGCTGACGAGCGTATAGAGAAATTAACGAATGAGCTAAAGGCTAGGAAAGTACAAATTCATGTTGCAACTTCCGACATGACAGAGCAAAATGTAGTATTTGGACAAGGGGCACTGCGTAAATCTGCCCGTGAATTAGAAATTGAAATGCAAATTATTCAAAAAAAAATTTCGTCAAAAGTGAAAAAAACGCAAGTAGAGAAACCTGTTTCGCGCATTCATTTATCAAAAGATGTGGAGCTCGCCTTTGAAAAATGGCGACGAGGTTTGAAATAGCGTGATGGGGTGTTGGTAAAGGCAAAACCTTTATAAATACTATCTGTCGCAAATGAAGGGACTGTCTTAAAATGTCTTTTCAGACAGTTACCTTATAGGGATGATGAAATAAATACTTCATTTGCATTTTATTTTCTTTTCTCCCCAGTTCAATTATACTGTTGCTAACGATTCTTAAGTGACTGAGGTGAAGCGATTGCTTAAAAGTAGTAAGATGCCAACCGTACAGCAATTTGAAGAGCTTTCTGATGATGAGCTTGTAGAGCAAGTTCGTCTAGGTAATACAGATGCGCTAGATTTTTTAATAACAAAATATCGTTTATTTGTGAAAGCGAAGGCAAGGTCTTATTTTCTTGTTGGAGCTGACAAAGAAGATATTGTACAAGAAGGCATGATTGGCCTATACAAAGCGATACGTGATTATAATGGGGACAAGCTTGCTTCGTTCAGAGCGTTCGCTGAGCTATGTATTACAAGACAAATTATTACAGCCATTAAAACGGCTACAAGACAAAAGCATATACCGCTCAACTCCTATGTGTCACTAGATAAGCCAATCTATGACGAGGAATCGGAACGGACACTAATGGATATTATTACAAGTCCCTTATCGGATGATCCTATGTATGCGATGATTAATCAAGAAGAATTCAACTTTTTAGAGGCAAAGGTAAGCGAAGTATTGAGCGAGCTAGAGCAACAAGTACTTGCGTTGTACTTAGAGGGTAGATCTTATTATGAGATCTCTGAATTGTTGAATCGTCATGTCAAATCAATTGATAATGCATTGCAACGAGTGAAGCGGAAATTGGAGCGCCATTTAGAAGCTGAAGGTATTCGTTAACGGTAAGAAGCTTGTTGACAGCATCATTGTTAGGTGTTAGTCTTGAAAAGACAAAATGCCGAAAAGGTGATACAAATGGCAAAGAAAGTCATTATAAGCTGTGAAAAATGTGGCTCAAGAAACTATACGATGCCTGCTAAAGAGGGCGCAACAAAGCGACTAGAGCTCAAGAAATTTTGCGCGCATTGCAATGAACATACGGTGCATAAACAAACGATATAGAGGATATCATTGATTTTGGAGGTTAAGCTGGAATGAGTAAAGTAACAACTTTTCTGCAAGAAGTAGGCACAGAAATGCGAAAAACAAGCTGGCCAAAAAGTAAAGAGCTAACGAAGTATACAGTTGTTGTTATTGTAACAGTTATACTGATGGCTTTATATTTTTCGGTAATTGATTTAGGTATTTCTGAGTTATTCCGCTGGTTCTTAAGTTTGTAAAATAATATTGATATTGATGAAATAGCCCGTCCGTAGTCATAACGGGTTTTTTCATTTGGCGAAAAAATCAATTACGCTTTGACGTAATTATCTACAGATTTTTTCTAGCGAGTGGAAGTTAACCTAAAATCGATACAACACATCGCTTCGAAATTTGTGACATTGGACCATGCCATTGTTGGTTGCTTAGTCGTTAAGCGCACATGGGGGTTCTTAGAATGAGTTTTTCTTTCTCGGTGGGCGTTTTGGACATGCGTTGAATTAAATGCTAATTTAGCGTGTATCTCGCCGTCTCCCTATAGATGGAGGATACTTCGGCTGAATTAAAATAAAAAAGGAGGGGACGGACGAAAAGTCCTTGTAGCTATGGAAAAGAATTGGTATGTAGTTCACACATATTCAGGTTATGAAAATCGCGTAAAAGCAAATTTGGAAAAGCGCGTTGAAACGATGGGGATGCAAGATAAAAT
The DNA here is from genome assembly GCF_003049505.1 of Metasolibacillus meyeri. Lineage (GTDB taxonomy): Bacteria > Bacillota > Bacilli > Bacillales_A > Planococcaceae > Metasolibacillus > Metasolibacillus meyeri. The sequence continues at coordinate 54,367 of NZ_PYWN01000038.1, read as the reverse complement.
TTTCCGTGTTATCGTTCCAGAGCAAGAAGAAGTGGATGTAAAAGAAGATGGTAAGAAGCGTACGGTTATGCGAAAAGTTTTCCCTGGCTATGTGTTGGTGGAAATTATTATGACGGATGATTCTTGGTATGTAGTTCGTAATACACCTGGAGTAACAGGCTTTATTGGTTCTTCGGGCGGCGGCGCAAAACCAACACCGTTATTGCCAGAAGAGGCGGAGCGTCTACTTGCTCAAATGGGCATGAAGGAGACGACTCTTGGTGATATTGCTCTAGAGATAGGCGAATTGGTAGAAGTATTAGAAGGACCGTTTGCTCACTTCCAAGGAAAAGTGGAAGAAGTAGATGTAGAGAAATCGAAAGTGAAAGTTAGCGTTGATATGTTTGGACGCGAGACAATAATGGAGTTAAGCTTCGAGCAAATTCGCAAAATCTAATCAAAATCGCGTAAGAATACGCTAAAAAGTAATGAATTTGAATTTGATTATTATTTGTACTTGCGTATATGCTATAAAAGTGATATCATTTCATAGGTCAGACTGTAAACCATTTTCGGCTGGCAATTGATAGATTTTTAATGTTATCGGCAAATTAGCTGACAGACAGATATTTGAGTGGGAGGGGTAACCCAATTACCACATCACGGACTTAAGGAGGTGTGTCTCGTGGCTAAAAAAGTTATTAAAGTTGTAAAACTTCAAATCCCTGCTGGTAAAGCTAACCCAGCTCCGCCAGTTGGTCCTGCATTAGGTCAAGCAGGTGTGAATATCATGGGATTCTGTAAGGAGTTCAATGCTCGTACTGCTGATCAAGCAGGTTTAATCATTCCTGTTGAGATTTCAGTATTCGAAGATCGTTCATTTACTTTCATTACGAAAACTCCACCAGCAGCAGTTCTACTTAAAGTAGCAGCTGGTATCCAATCTGGATCTGGTGAACCAAACCGTAAAAAAGTAGCAACGGTTAAACGTGATAAAGTTCGCGAAATCGCTGAACAAAAAATGCCAGACCTTAACGCTGCATCAGTTGAAGCGGCTATGTTAATGGTTGAAGGTACTGCACGTAGCATGGGTATTGTGATCGAAGACTAATTCCCATTTACTTGATGATGCATTTGTTTTTGGAAGGTTGCGGCACTCGAGTAGTGCGCAACCTTTATTCGTGGGAGGTAAAATTCCGCTATAACCACAATCAAGGAGGAAATTATAATGGCTAAAAAAGGTAAAAAACTGCAAGATGCAGCTAAATTAATTGACCGTACACAATTATATTCTGTAGAAGAAGCAATTGAGCTAGCGAAAAAAGCTAGCACTGTAAACTTCGATGCAACAGTAGAAGTAGCATTCCGTCTAGGAATTGATACTCGTAAAAACGATCAACAAATCCGTGGTGCAGTAGTACTTCCACACGGTACTGGTAAAACTCAACGCGTATTAGTTTTCGCTAAAGGTGAAAAACTTAAAGAAGCAGAAGCTGCTGGTGCAGATTATGTAGGCGATGCTGAGTACATCCAAAAAATCCAACAAGGCTGGTTCGACTTCGATGTAATCGTAGCTACTCCAGACATGATGGGTGAAGTTGGTAAACTAGGTCGTGTGTTAGGTCCAAAAGGCTTAATGCCAAACCCAAAAACAGGTACAGTTACTTTTGATGTAACAAAAGCTATTGAAGAAATCAAAGCTGGTAAAGTAGAATACCGCGCAGCGAAAGATGGTATCATCCACGCTCCTATCGGTAAATCTTCTTTCGAAACAGGTAAGTTAGTAGAAAACTTCTTAACTGTATTTGATGTAGTTCAAAAAGCAAAACCTGCTGCCGCTAAAGGTACTTACATGAAATCTGTAAACGTAACTACTACAATGGGCCCAGCTGTTAAAGTTGATGCTTCTAATGTAGTGATTAAATAATCAATTTAAAGTATTGACAACAGCTTGACTATTTGTTATTATGGTTTCTGTTGTGAATCATCCATTTGTACCGTAGACAGTAGGTGTGCATCAGGCACTTAATCATCCTGCCGAGGACAACGGAATTCGGAATCTTTTTAAGATGATGACTTTCTGCCTCTATGTCTATTTAGATATAGAGGCTTTCTTTTGTCGGTATAAATGACTCATTCTTATAGGAGGTGTCATCCAATGAGCAAAGCTGTTGAAGTTAAAAAAGTTCAAGTACAAGAAATCGCTGAAAAGTTCCAAGCTGCTGCATCTGTAGTAGTTGTTGACTACCGCGGTCTTACTGTTGGCCAAGTAACAGAGCTTCGTAAACAACTTCGTGAAGCTGGCGTAGAATTCAAAGTATACAAAAATACTTTAACTCGTCGTGCTGCTGAAATTGCAAACGTTGAAGGTATTAATGAACATTTAACAGGTCCAAACGCTATCGCATTCTCAAATGAAGATGTTGTAGCTCCAGCTAAAATTATTAACGAGTTCGCTAAAAAGAACGAAGCGTTAGAAATTAAAGCAGGTATTATCGAAGGCACTATTGCATCACTTGAAGATGTTAAAGCACTTGCAGAACTTCCATCACGCGAAGGTCTACTTTCTATGCTTTTATCTGTACTTCAAGCACCAGTGCGCAACTTCGCACTTGCAACGAAAGCAGTTGCAGAACAAAAAGAAGAACAAGGGGCTTAATTGCTACCGAGCTTCACAAACTATCGGCTTAATCGCCTAAAACTTAAAATATAACCTAATGTAGGAGGAAATTAAAATGAACAAAGAGCAAATTTTAGAAGCTATCAAAGCTATGACAGTTCTTGAATTAAACGATTTAGTAAAAGCAATCGAAGAAGAATTCGGTGTAACAGCGGCTGCTCCTGTAGCTGTAGTTGCTGGTGGTGCTGCAGGCGCTGCTGAAGAAAAAACTGAATTTGATGTAGTATTAGCTAGCGCTGGTGCTGAAAAAATTAAAGTAATCAAAGTGGTTCGTGAAATCACTGGTTTAGGCTTAAAAGAAGCTAAAGAGGTTGTTGACAACGCTCCTAAAGCTCTTAAAGAAGGCATTTCTAAAGAAGAAGCTGAAGAAATCAAAGGCAAACTTGAAGAAGTTGGCGCTTCTGTAGAAGTTAAATAATTTCTTCTTAAACAAATAAAAAAACAAGCTCGTCGTATGACGAGCTTGTTTTTTTACCTAATTCTTTTTATCTTAGTGCAGTATTGAACTAAGATAAAAGCTTTGGTGGATTTTAAAGAGAAATCTGCATGATGCAGGTTAGTTAACCGTTGGTGCGTGCAGTATCTTGGTTAACTTCTGCAAAGAGTGAGCTCGAAGAAATCCAAACGAGAAGTTAGCCGAGGCGTAATTGATTAAGGAGGCGTTACTAAGTGTCAGAGCACTATTATTCTAATAAGCCGCAAGTTGAAAGTAAGCCGCGTAAATGGAAGTTTACATTGCTTGGCTCGGAGTTTGTATTTGAAACAGATGCGGGTGTTTTTAGTAAAAGTGAAGTAGATTTTGGCTCCCGTGTATTGATTGATACATTCAAAATACCTGCAATTCAAGGGGTAGTTATGGATATAGGGTGTGGCTATGGGCCGATTGGTTTGGCGTTAGCGAAGGCACACCAAGATCGCTTTATTTATATGATGGATATTAATTCCCGTGCTGTAGCATTAGCACAAAAAAATGCGGAAATGAACGGGATTCAAAATGTGCAAGTTATCGAGAGTGATGGACTAGCGAATGTAACGCCTCAAACAAAAGTTGCGGCTATTTTAACAAACCCTCCTATTCGTGCTGGGAAGGAAACGATTTTTAAATTTTATGATGAAGCATATAGTATGCTGGCAATGGATGGGGAGTTATGGGTTGTTATCCAAAAGAAGCAAGGCGCTCCGTCGACAGTTAGTCATTTAGAAGAGAAGTTTACTGAAGTGGAAGTTGTTGAGAAGAAAAAAGGCTATTGGATTGTGCGCGCAAAAAAATAGAGTACAATCATACTTAGCAAATAAATTGTATTTTTGTCAAGTCAATCTACGCTAAAATATTGACTTGACAAATTGACTGTGATAATATAATAAAATGCAAAATTATTATTTTGAGGAAGTATGCCCTTTTATTTGAGTTGAATTTCTCAGTAGGGCATGTTTTGCAAGAATTCAGTTTATTTTAACCGAAAATGAGCTTTTTATAAAGACTCGTTTTCTTTTTGTCTTTCGAAATCATACATCATTTATGTGGTTTTGGAAAGACCTATTATCGCTTTATTGAGGGGTGAATGAGTTGACAGGTCAACTAGTTCAGTACGGACGACACCGCCAGCGTAGAAGTTTTGCGCGTATTAAAGAGGTGCTTGAGCTTCCGAATTTAATCGAGATTCAAACAGCATCTTATGAGTGGTTCTTTGCAGAAGGATTGCGTGAAATGTTCCACGACATTTCGCCAATCGAAGATTTTACAGGTAATCTTGCACTTGAATTCGTCGATTATGCTTTAGGGGAACCAAAGTATGAAGTGGATGAGTGTAAAGAACGTGACGTAACGTATGCTGCACCATTGCGTGTAAAAGTACGTTTGCACAACAAGGAAACAGATGAAGTAAAAGAGCAAGATGTCTTTATGGGGGATTTCCCTTTAATGACGGAAACAGGCACATTTATTATTAATGGTGCCGAGCGTGTTATCGTTTCACAGTTAGTCCGTTCTCCAAGTGTTTACTTCCATGATAAAACGGACAAAAATGGTAAAAAGGGCTTTGGTGCAACAGTTATTCCAAACCGTGGTGCGTGGCTTGAGTATGAAACAGACGCAAAAGATGTTGTCTATGTTCGTATCGACCGTACACGTAAATTACCGGTTACAGTTTTACTGCGTGCATTAGGCTTCGGTTCAGATCAAGAAATTATCGATATTATCGGTGATAATGAATATTTACGCAATACGCTTGAAAAAGATAATACAGAAAGCACGGAAAAAGCGCTTCTTGAAATTTATGAGCGTTTACGTCCAGGTGAGCCACCTACAGTAGAAAGTGCAAAAAGCTTACTATACTCTCGCTTCTTCGATGCAAAACGTTATGATTTAGCGAATGTAGGTCGCTATAAAATGAATAAAAAGCTGCATATTAAAAACCGTTTATTCAACCAAACGATTGCAGAAACATTGGCTGACCCAGAAACAGGTGAAATTTTAGTTGAGAAAGGTACTGTTCTTGATCGACGTACGTTAGATAAGATAATTCCTTATTTAGAAAATGGTATCGGCTTCCGTAAGCTATCACAAATGGGTGGTGTCTTAGAGGACGATATTACAATTCAAACAATTAAAATTTATGCACCGAACGATGAAGCGCAAAAAGAAATCAATGTGATTTCCAATGCGTATGTTGAAGAAGAAGTGAAAAATATTGTTCCAGCTGATATTTTAGCTTCTGTTTCTTATTTCTTTAATTTACTTTACGGTGTTGGAAATACAGACGATATCGACCATTTAGGAAACCGTCGTATTCGTTCTGTTGGTGAGCTATTGCAAAACCAATTCCGCATTGGTTTATCTCGTATGGAGCGTGTAGTGCGTGAGCGTATGTCAATCAATGACACAGCGTCAATCGTACCACAGCAATTAATCAATATTCGCCCTGTAATTGCGTCTATTAAAGAATTCTTTGGTAGCTCTCAATTATCGCAATTCATGGACCAAACAAACCCGCTTGCAGAATTAACGAACAAACGTCGTTTATCAGCATTAGGGCCGGGTGGTTTAACACGTGAGCGCGCTGGTATGGAAGTGCGTGACGTTCACTATTCTCACTATGGTCGTATGTGTCCAATTGAAACGCCAGAGGGTCCGAACATCGGTTTAATTAACTCGCTTTCGTCATTTGCGAAAATTAATAAATTCGGCTTTATTGAAACACCATATCGTCGCGTAGATCCTGATACAGGTCAAGTAACTGAGCAAATCGATTACTTAACAGCTGATGAAGAGGATAACTATGTAGTAGCACAGGCTAACTCGATTTTAAATGAAGACGGTACATTTACGATGGAAGAAGTTGTAGGACGCTTCCGAGGTGATAATACTGTATTCAAAAGAGAGAAAATTGACTACATGGATGTATCTCCGAGACAGGTAGTATCTGTAGCGACAGCATGTATTCCATTCTTAGAAAACGATGACTCAAACCGTGCGTTAATGGGTGCGAACATGCAACGTCAAGCTGTTCCATTGTTAAATCCTGAATCACCTTTCGTAGGTACAGGTATGGAGCATGTTGATGCGCGTGACTCAGGAGCTGCTGTTGTAGCTAAATACGAAGGTATTGTTGAACATGTTGAAGCACGTTCAATTCGTGTACGTCGTATTGAAATGGTTGATGGTAAAGAAGTTAAAGGCGATTTAACGAAATATAAAGTTCAAAAATTTGTTCGTTCTAACCAAGGTACATCATATAACCAGCGTCCAATCGTTAAAGTTGGTGACCGCGTGCAGCCAAAAGATATTTTAGCTGATGGTCCATCGATGGAACGAGGCGAGTTAGCGCTTGGGCGCAACGTATTAGTAGCCTTCATGACATGGGACGGCTTCAACTATGAAGATGCTGTTATTATGAGTGAACGCCTTGTAAAAGACGATGTTTATACATCTGTTCATATTGAAGAGTATGAATCAGAGTCTCGTGATACAAAACTTGGACCTGAAGAAATTACACGTGATATTCCAAACGTCGGGGAAGATGCACTACGCAATTTAGATGAGCGTGGTATTATCCGCATCGGTGCGGAAGTGCGCGATGGTGATATTCTTGTAGGTAAAGTAACACCTAAAGGGGTTACTGAATTAACTGCAGAAGAGCGCTTATTACATGCAATCTTTGGTGAAAAAGCACGTGAAGTTCGTGATACGTCTCTACGTGTACCACACGGAGCTGGCGGTATCATACTTGATGTGAAAGTGTTCAATCGCGAAGATGGTGACGAGTTGCCACCAGGTGTTAACCAGTTAGTTCGTGCTTATATTGTTCAAAAACGTAAAATCCGCGTTGGGGACAAAATGGCCGGACGTCACGGTAACAAAGGGGTAATTTCACGTATCTTACCAGAAGAAGATATGCCGTTTATGCCAGACGGTACACCTGTTGACATCATGTTAAACCCACTTGGCGTACCTTCACGTATGAATATCGGACAAGTGCTAGAGCTACACTTAGGTATGGCTTCGCGTTACTTAGGTATTCATATGGCGACACCAGTATTTGATGGTGCCAATGAAGAAGACGTTTGGGAAACGATGGAAGAAGCAGGGATGGACCGCGACGGTAAAACAATTTTATATGATGGACGTTCAGGTGAGCCGTTCGATAACCGTGTATCAGTAGGTATTATGTACATGATTAAACTTGCCCACATGGTTGACGATAAGCTACATGCTCGTTCAACGGGACCATATTCACTTGTAACGCAACAACCGCTTGGTGGTAAAGCACAATTCGGTGGTCAGCGCTTTGGTGAGATGGAGGTTTGGGCACTTGAAGCATATGGTGCTGCTTACACATTACAAGAGATTTTAACTGTAAAATCGGATGATGTTGTAGGTCGTGTGAAAACATACGAAGCAATCGTTAAAGGTGAAAGTGTACCAGAGCCAGGTGTTCCTGAGTCATTCAAAGTATTAATTAAAGAGCTTCAATCTTTAGGTATGGATGTAAAAATGTTAACAATCAACGATGAAGAAGTCGAACTGCGTGATCTTGATGAAGAAGAAGATCTTCAGCCAGCGGATGCATTAAACATTATACCAACTGATGAAGAAGCCGATGCAGTAGAAACTGCTGAGTAATCTATCTTGATTCAATAAGTGGTGTAACTCTCGCTGAATCAAACTAGAGCCTCAGGAAGATAGTGCAGATTTTTAATCGGGCAGGATTTAGCCCTGCCCGTTCTTTTGTAATAAATGAAAACGATGAGAAATGTCGAGCTACGGAAAGGTCTTTATAAAGACTTAGACTAAAGGGAGGTAGGCTCCTTGATAGACGTTAATGAATTTGAATATATGAAAATCGGCTTAGCTTCTCCAGATAAGATTCGATCTTGGTCATATGGCGAAGTGAAGAAGCCAGAAACAATCAACTATCGTACATTAAAGCCAGAAAAGGATGGTCTTTTCTGTGAGCGTATTTTCGGACCTACAAAGGACTGGGAATGTCATTGCGGTAAATATAAACGCGTTCGCTATAAAGGCGTAGTTTGTGACCGTTGTGGCGTAGAAGTAACACGTGCTAAAGTACGTCGTGAGCGTATGGGACATATTGAGTTAGCAGCTCCAGTTTCTCATATTTGGTATTTTAAAGGTATCCCTAGCCGCATGGGTCTTATTTTAGATATGTCTCCACGGGCGCTTGAGGAAGTTATTTACTTTGCATCTTATGTTGTAATTGAACCTGCGGATACAAATTTGGAAAGCAAGCAACTGCTTTCTGAAAAAGAATATCGTGCTTACCGTGAAAAATTCGGTGCAACATTTGAAGCAGCGATGGGTGCAGAAGCAATTAAAAAGTTACTTGAAAAAATCGACCTTGAAAGCGAAACGGTAACATTAAAGGAAGAATTAAAAACAGCTCAAGGACAACGCCGTACACGTGCAATTAAGCGCCTTGAAGTAGTGGAATCTTTCCGTAATTCTGGCAATAAACCAGAGTGGATGATTTTAGATGTACTACCTGTTATTCCACCAGAACTTCGCCCAATGGTGCAATTAGATGGTGGACGTTTCGCCACTTCAGACTTAAACGATCTTTACCGTCGTGTAATTAATCGTAACAATCGTTTAAAACGTTTATTAGACCTTGGTGCACCAAGCATTATCGTTCAAAACGAAAAACGTATGTTGCAAGAAGCGGTAGATGCTTTAATTGACAACGGTCGTCGTGGTCGCCCAGTAACGGGGCCAGGTAACCGTCCTTTAAAATCACTTTCACACATGTTGAAAGGGAAGCAAGGTCGTTTCCGTCAAAACTTACTAGGTAAACGTGTAGACTATTCTGGTCGTTCGGTTATCGTAGTAGGTCCAAATTTAAAAATGTACCAATGTGGTCTTCCAAAAGAAATGGCTATTGAGCTATTTAAGCCTTTTGTTATGAAGGAATTAGTAGAGCGTGGTCTAGCTCATAATATTAAGAGTGCAAAACGTAAAATTGAACGTTTACACAATGAGGTTTGGGACGTATTAGAAGATGTGATTCGTGAGCATCCTGTACTTCTAAACCGTGCACCGACGCTTCACCGACTTGGTATTCAAGCGTTTGAGCCAACATTAGTAGAAGGTCGTGCAATTCGTCTACATCCATTAGTATGTACAGCTTATAACGCTGACTTTGATGGTGACCAAATGGCCGTACACGTTCCACTTTCAGCAGAAGCACAGGCAGAAGCTCGTCTATTAATGTTAGCAGCACAAAATATCCTAAATCCGAAAGATGGTAAACCAGTAGTTACACCATCTCAAGATATGGTATTAGGTAACTATTACTTAACGCTTGAGCGTGAAAATGCTCGTGGTGAAGGTTCTATTTTCTACGGTCCAGACGAAGTGTTAATCGCATACCAAACTGGTCATGTACATTTACACACACGTATTGCGATCCATGGAAGCTCTGTAAATAACCAAACATTTACAGAAGAGCAAAACCAAATGTTCTTATTAACAACTGTTGGTAAAGTAATTTTCAACGAGATTTTACCGGAAACATTCCCGTATATTAACGAGCCGACAGATACGAACTTAGAGCAGAAAACGCCAGAAAAATACTTTGCAAAATTAACAATTGATGCAGAACTATTAGCGGAAGTAGAGGCAACTGAAGGCTATGTTGATTTATCAGAAGCTGAGAAGATTGATGCACAACGTAAAGCTGTTTTACAAAAATACTTTGCATCTGTGCCAGTTGTACCACCATTCCGTAAAAAGTTTTTAGGTAATGTTATCGCAGAAGTATTTAAACGATTCCACATTACAGAAACATCAAAAATGTTAGACCGTATGAAGGATTTAGGCTTCAAACACTCTACTCGTGCAGGTATTACGGTAGGGGTATCGGATATCGTCGTATTACCAGATAAAGGTGTTATCTTAGACGAAGCACAATCAAAAGTAGATAAAGTAATGATTCAATTCCGTCGTGGTTTAATTACGGAAGAGGAGCGTTATAGCCGCGTTATTAGCGTATGGACTGCTGCCAAAGATGAAATCCAAGGCAAGCTAATGAAATCTTTACAAAAAACAAACCCAATCTTTATGATGTCTGACTCTGGAGCTCGTGGTAACGCATCGAACTTTACACAGTTAGCAGGTATGCGTGGTCTGATGGCCAACCCGGCTGGTCGAATTATCGAATTACCAATCAAATCTTCATTCCGTGAAGGTTTAACGGTATTAGAGTACTTCATTTCTACACATGGTGCGCGTAAAGGTCTTGCCGATACAGCTCTGAAAACAGCCGATTCAGGTTACTTAACAAGACGTTTAGTAGACGTTGCGCAAGATGTTATTGTACGTGAAGATGACTGTGGTACTGACCGCGGTTTATTAATTGGTGCATTAATGGAAGGCAATGAGCTAATCGAAGCGTTAGATGAGCGTGTGGTAGGTCGTTATGCAAAGAAAACGATCTTCCATCCGGAAACTGGGGAAGTTATTTTAGAGCGTGATGGATTAATTACGCAAGATATAGCACGTACAATTGATGAAGTAGGCATTGAGCAAGTGACAATCCGCTCAGCATTTACATGTAATACAAAACATGGTGTATGTAAAAAATGTTATGGCATGAACTTAGCTACAGGTGAAGAGGTTGAAGTTGGTGAGGCAGTAGGTATTATTGCGGCACAATCAATCGGTGAACCTGGTACACAGTTAACGATGCGTACATTCCATACAGGTGGGGTAGCCGGAAACGATATTACGATGGGTCTTCCACGTATTCAAGAAATTTTTGAATCGCGTAATCCGAAAGGGCAAGCGGTTATTTCTGAAGTTGGTGGAGTAGTATCAGAAATCGAAGAAATCCGTGAAGGCTTAAAAGAAATTACTGTACAGGGTGAAGTGGAAACACGTAAGTATCAAGCGCCTTACAATGCTCGCTTAAAAGTGCAATTGAACGATACAATTGAACCAGGGCAGTTATTAACTGAAGGTTCAATTGATCCGAAGCAATTATTGAAAGTAAAAGACGTATCTACAGTACAAGAATATTTATTAAAAGAAGTACAAAAAGTATACCGTATGCAAGGTGTAGAAATTGGAGATAAACATATTGAAGTAATGGTTCGCCAAATGCTACGTAAAGTACGTGTAATTGAAGCTGGTGACACAGATTTATTACCAGGTTCATTATTAGACATACATCAATTTGCTGAAGCGAATGCAGACATTATTTTAAATGGTAAAAATCCAGCGACATGTCGCCCTGTTATTCTTGGTATTACAAAGGCTTCACTGGAAACAGAATCATTCTTATCTGCGGCATCATTCCAAGAAACAACTCGTGTGTTAACAGATGCAGCGATTAAAGGTAAGCGTGACGAACTTCTTGGTCTGAAGGAAAATGTAATTATCGGTAAACTTGTGCCAGCAGGTACTGGTATGCAACGTTATCGTCAAATCCGTATCGAGCAAGATGCTGAAACGGAAGAAGAGTTAACTTCAGCTGAGTAATGTCAATTCCGGTAGAGAGCAATTCTCTGCCGGAATTTTTAACTTCTTTCAGCAATGTTTTTGTATCGAAAGCGAAGCGGCAGATACAGAAGTCTTCCACTTCTATAGGGGGGAGATGAATGGCAGCATGAGACTTGCTTCAGCGGGTGTTCAAACACCGACTGCAAGAAGTTAAAGCCTCCGGCGGATGTCACAGATTTTGAAGGGGAGTTTTTGAGCAAGCTCAAAAAATCTGGACGCAATTACGCCTCAGCGTAATTGATATTAACTATGCTCGCTTTTTACTTTTTGGAAGTGATTAACCTAAGACGTCACGCCGCACGTGAACGGCTAACTAATCTGCATGGCGCAGAACTCCTTTTAAAAATAAATAGTTGACAGGTGCAAGTAGAGAATGATAATATGTTTAAGGTTGATAGTTAACTGTCTATGCTTTGGAGGATATGCAAATGTCTTATAATAAAGTAAAGGCTAGTCAAACAATCATAGGTACAAAGCAAGCAGTGAAAGCAATGCATGCTGGTCAAGTTACAGAGCTTTTTGTCGCACTCGATGCAGACAGTTGGGTAACCGATCCGGCCATTCTTCTCGCGAAAGAAATCGGTATACCAATTACTTTGGTCGAGTCAAAAAAAGAACTTGGAAAAGCTTGCGGCATTCATGTTGGAGCTGCGGTTATTGCGATTACTGCGATGTAGTTTTTGTGTAGTATACACAAAGACTTTGTTTTTACCCTAAAAATGAACCACCTGGATGTGTGGTATTACAAGGAATGAATGAAGGGAGGAAAAATCGATGCCTACAATTAACCAATTGGTCCGTAAGCCTCGTAAATCTAAAAGCACGAAATCAAACTCACCAGCGTTAAACAAAGGATATAACTCATTTAAAAAATCTTTAACTGACGTTAAATCTCCACAAAAACGTGGTGTTTGTACTCGTGTAGGTACTATGACGCCTAAAAAACCTAACTCAGCGTTACGTAAATACGCTCGTGTACGTTTAAGCAACCTAATCGAGGTTACTGCGTATATCCCAGGTGAAGGTCACAACTTACAAGAGCACAGTGTTGTTCTTATCCGTGGCGGTCGTGTAAAAGACTTACCGGGTGTTCGTTACCATATCGTACGTGGTGCTCTTGATACTGCTGGTGTAAACGGTCGTATGCAATCACGTTCTTTATACGGTGCAAAACGCCCTAAAGAAAAGAAATAATAAAAGAATAAATTATTTATTACTTGAAAGGAGGAAAACACATGCCTCGTAAAGGTCCTGTTTCCAAACGTGACGTGTTACCAGATCCGCTTTATAATTCAAAGCTAGTAACTCGTTTAATCAATAAAATGATGATTGATGGTAAAAGAGGTACTTCTCAAAAGATTTTATACGGTGCGTTTGAATTAGTAAAAGAACGCTCTGGTAATGATCCGATTGAAGTATTCGAAGCTGCATTAAACAACGTAATGCCAGTTTTAGAAGTACGCGCTCGTCGTGTAGGTGGTTCTAACTACCAAGTACCAGTAGAAGTACGTCCAGAACGTCGTACAACTTTAGGTCTTCGCTATTTAGTAAACTACGCTCGTCTTCGTGGTGAAAAAACAATGGAAGAGCGTTTAGCAAACGAAATCTTAGATGCATCAAACAACACTGGTGCTTCAGTTAAGAAACGTGAAGATATGCACAAAATGGCAGAAGCAAATAAAGCATTTGCTCACTACCGTTGGTAATATTTTATACGCTAGTTAATTAACTATTAATATAGCCTCAACCGAATATGGAAGGAGAAATTTCCTATGAAACGCGAATTCTCATTAGAGAATACACGTAATATCGGAATCATGGCTCATATTGACGCTGGTAAAACAACGACAACTGAGCGTATCCTTTATTACACTGGTAAAATCCACAAAATCGGTGAAACGCACGAAGGTGCTTCTCAAATGGACTGGATGGAGCAAGAGCAAGAGCGTGGTATTACAATCACGTCTGCTGCGACAACAGCTCAATGGAAAGGCAACCGCGTAAACATTATCGATACACCAGGTCACGTAGACTTCACTGTAGAAGTAGAACGTTCTTTACGTGTACTTGACGGCGCAGTAACAGTACTTGATGCTCAATCAGGTGTTGAGCCACAAACTGAAACAGTATGGCGTCAAGCAACTACTTATGGTGTACCACGTATTGTATTCATTAACAAAATGGATAAAATGGGTGCGGACTTCTTATACTCTGTAGGTACTTTACATGATCGTTTACAAGCAAATGCACATCCAATCCAATTACCAATTGGTGCGGAAGATGAATTTAAAGCGATTATTGACTTAATCGAAATGACTGTAACTTACTACGATAACGAAGAAGGTACAGCACTTCGTGAAGGTGAAGCAATTCCTGAAGAATATCAAGCACAAGCAGAAGAGTACCGTGAAAAATTAATCGATGCTATTGCAAGTGTTGATGAAAATCTTATGGAGAAGTACTTAGAAGGTGAAGAAATCACTGTTGCTGAATTAAAAGCAGCTATCCGTAAGGCAACAATCGCGGTAGAGTTCTATCCAGTAATCTGTGGTACAGCGTTCAAACACAAAGGTGTTCGTAAAATGCTAGATGCAGTTATTGATTACTTACCATCACCAGTTGATGTACCATCAATTAAAGGTACTTCAGTTGATGGAGATGAAGAGTTAGAACGTAAATCTTCTGACGAAGAGCCATTCTCAGCTTTAGCATTTAAAGTTATGACGGATCCATTCGTTGGTAAATTAACATTCTTCCGTGTGTACTCTGGTATCTTAGATTCTGGTTCATACGTGCAAAACTCTACAAAAGGTAAACGTGAACGTGTAGGTCGTATCCTTCAAATGCACGCGAACAGCCGTGAAGAAATTTCAAAAGTATTCGCTGGTGACATCGCTGCTGCTGTAGGTCTTAAAGATACTACTACTGGTGACACTCTATGTGACGAGAAAAACCTTGTTATTTTAGAGTCTATGGAATTCCCAGAGCCAGTAATCTCTTTATCTGTAGAGCCTAAATCAAAAGCTGACCAAGATAAAATGGGTCAAGCTTTACAAAAATTACAAGAAGAAGATCCAACATTCCGTGCCCACACTGACCAAGAAACTGGTCAAACAATTATCTCGGGTATGGGTGAGTTACACTTAGACATTTTAGTTGACCGTATGAAACGTGAATTCAAAGTTGAATGTAACGTTGGTGCGCCAATGGTATCTTACCGTGAAACGTTCCGTGGTTCAGCTCAAGTTCAAGGTAAATTCACTCGTCAATCGGGTGGTCGTGGTCAATATGGTGACGTTTGGATCGAGTTTTCTCCAAACGAAGAAGGTAAAGGCTTCGAATTCGAAAACGCTGTTGTTGGTGGTGTAGTACCACGTGAATACATTCCGGCAGTTGAAGCAGGTCTTCGTGACTCGCTTGACCGTGGGGTTGTTGCTGGTTACCCATTAATCGACATCAAAGCGAAATTATACGATGGTTCTTACCATGATGTTGACTCAAACGAAATGGCGTTCAAAATCGCTGCTTCGATGGCTTTAAAAGCGGCTGCTTCTAAATGTAGCCCAGTTATTTTAGAGCCAATGATGAAAGTTGAAGTTGTAATTCCAGAAGAGTATCTTGGTGATATCATGGGTAACGTAACTGCTCGTCGTGGACGTGTAGAAGGTATGGAAGCTCGTGGTAACTCTCAAGTAGTACGCGCAATGGTGCCACTATCTGAAATGTTCGGATATGCAACAACTTTACGTTCTGCAACACAAGGTCGCGGTGTATTCTCAATGGTGTTTGACCACTATGAAGAAGTGCCAAAATCAATTGCAGAAGAAATCATCAAAAAAAATAAAGGTGAATAATTGAAATTTCATCTTGCATAAAGTATAACTAATTTGTAAGCTATGATTGTCTGGCTTAGCTGGGCCCGGTTTAAGCCAGCACTCATAACATAAAAAACTAAAACATAGATTATAGGAGGCTTTCTCTAATGGCTAAAGAAAAATTTGACCGTTCGAAAACGCATGCTAACATTGGTACAATTGGTCACGTTGACCATGGTAAAACTACTTTAACTGCTGCTATTGCAACAGTTCTTTCTAAAAAAATGGGTGGCGAAGCTAAATCTTACGCTGATATTGATAACGCTCCAGAAGAAAAAGAGCGTGGTATTACAATCAATACTTCACACGTTGAGTATGAAACTGAATCACGTCACTATGCACACGTTGACTGCCCAGGACACGCTGACTATGTTAAAAACATGATCACTGGTGCTGCACAAATGGACGGCGGTATCTTAGTAGTATCTGCTGCTGATGGCCCAATGCCACAAACTCGTGAGCACATCCTTTTATCACGTCAAGTAGGTGTACCTTACTTAGTAGTATTCATGAACAAATGTGATATGGTAGACGACGAAGAATTATTAGAATTAGTAGAAATGGAAATCCGTGACCTACTTTCTGAATATGACTTCCCAGGTGATGATCTACCTGTAATCAAAGGTTCTGCTCTTAAAGCTCTTGAAGGCGAAGCAGAATGGGAAGAAAAAATCGTTGAATTAATGGATGCTGTAGATAGCTACATCCCAACTCCAGAACGTCAAACTGACAAACCATTCATGATGCCAGTAGAGGATGTATTCTCTATCACTGGTCGTGGTACAGTAGCAACTGGCCGTGTTGAACGTGGTCAAGTTAAAGTTGGTGACGTAGTTGAGATCGTTGGTATCGCTGAAGAAGCTAAATCAACAACTGTAACAGGCGTTGAAATGTTCCGTAAATTATTAGACTACGCTGAAGCTGGTGACAACATCGGTGCTTTACTTCGTGGTGTAGCTCGTGAAGATATCCAACGTGGTCAAGTATTAGCTAAACCAGGTTCAATTACTCCACACACAAACTTCAAAGCTGAAGTTTATGTTTTATCAAAAGAAGAGGGTGGCCGTCATACTCCATTCTTCTCTAACTACCGTCCTCAGTTCTACTTCCGTACAACTGACGTAACAGGTATTTGTAACTTACCAGAAGGCGTAGAAATGGTTATGCCTGGCGATAACATCGAAATGACAGTAGAACTTATCGCTCCAATCGCTCTTGAAGAAGGTACTAAATTCTCTATCCGTGAGGGTGGCCGTACTGTAGGCGCTGGTGTAGTTGCTTCTATCCAAAAATAATTAATCTTTTCTTAAACCTCAAGGGGACGCTCTTGAGGTTTTTTTTGTATTTATTGTAAACTTACAATAAGAGAGGTGACTAATAGTGAAAATTTTTTTAATAGAGGATGATATGTCGATATCTCGTTTAATAGAGGAACGCTTGCAACAATGGTCTTTGACCGTAGAAGGACCAAAGAGTTTCCATAAAGTGATGGATGATTTCACAAAGGAAAATCCTCAGCTTGTCATTATAGATATTCAGCTACCTGCCTATGATGGCTTTCATTGGTGTCGGGAAATTCGGGCAATATCCAATGTGCCAATTTTATTTTTATCATCCAGAGATCACCCGATGGATATGGTAATGGCGATGCAGCTTGGTGCGGATGATTTTGTGCAAAAACCTTTCCATATGGATGTGCTTGTAGCAAAAATACAGGCCTTATTAAGACGTACATATGATTATCAGCAGCAAGCACAGCAAATTATTAGCTGGCAAGAGGCGCTGATTGATTATGAGCGAGGGATTCTTACATATAATAATCAACAAATCGACTTTACGAAAAATGAGCTATTTATTTTGAAGCTACTAGTAGAGCGAGTAGATAAAATTGTGTCGCGCGATGAGTTAATGCGCAAGCTATGGGATGATGAACGTTTTGTAAATGATAACACGCTAACAGTGAACATCAATCGCCTTCGTCAAAAGCTTGAAGAAGTGGGGTTGATAGATGTTATCGTGACGAAAAAAGGGCTAGGCTATATGGCGGTGTCTACATGATTCTATTATTTATCCGACAACATATGATGTGGATTAGTTTCTTTATTGGGCTACTTCTAGTGTGGAATATAATTTGTATGCTTGATACTGGATTTGCGGCGGTGTCTATAGGCTATTTAAATAGTGTGGCTATTTTGCTATTTTTATTATTTTTAACTGCTCGTTATTTTTGGGAAAGAGCTAGCTTGAAAAATATCCTCTATCAAAAGTCGCTACAGGATGTTGAAAGCTATCGTTGGGACTTGTATACACGTAAGATCATTGAATTGTATGAAGAACAAAGGCAGCAGCAAGTGAAAATTGTACAAAAAATTAAATTTGAGAAAAGTGAAGAGCAAGATGAGCTTCTAGCGTGGGTGCATGAAATTAAAGCACCGTTAACAGCGATGAAACTAATGATAGAGCAATTAGAGGATAACAAAGCGCGCAATCGGCTAGAACAGGAATGGATACGTCTGCATTTATTGGTTGATCAACAATTACACCAAACGAGATTGCAAACGATTGCGGAAGATAATCGACTCGAACAAGTGCAACTGCGAACAGTTATCTTTAAAGAAATACGACAATTTCAAACATGGTGTATGGAGAAAGGGATTGGCTTCCAAATAGATGAGATAGAGGAAGTTGTGTTAACAGATGCAAAATGGCTTGGGTTTATTGTGCGCCAAGTGCTGTCAAATGCGATTAAATATAGTCCGCATAATAGTGAAATTATTGTTAATGTCACGCGTGATGTACAAGAGCATATTTTGTTGAAGATAACCGATGTGGGACCAGGCATTCGTCCAGAGGATTTACCGCGTATTTTTAAAAAATCTTATACTGGCACAATAGGCAGAGAAACAAATGTGGCAACGGGAATGGGGCTTTATTTAGCAAAGCGAGCTGCGACATCTTTAGGTATACTGTTATATGTTGATTCGATTTATCGGAAAGGTACAACCGTTGTATTTAAATTCCCTGTGCAAAATGAATATGTGCGAACATTCGGTATGTGACGACATTGTCACATACCGTTTATTATTGTAACGTAAAACGAACGATTTCTACTTGCGGCAGCTGTAAAATGAAGATACATAAGAAAGCAGGAGGAATAAATAATGAATATTTTAACGGCCCGCAAAGTCCGTAAAACATATGGCAAACGATTTACAGCAGTTGAAGTGTTAAAAGGTATAGATTTAGAAGTAAGTAAAGGTGAGTTTGTTGGCATTATGGGGCCTTCAGGCTCTGGGAAAACAACATTATTAAATGTGCTATGCTCTATTGACCATGTAACCGAAGGGATTGTAGAGATTAATGGGCAAATATTGCAGGAAATGAAGGAGCGCCAGTTGGCGGCTTTTAGACGTGATGCGTTAGGATTTATTTTTCAAGATTATAATTTGCTCGATACATTGACGGTAAAAGAGAATATTTTGCTTCCTTTAGCAATTAAAAAAATCCCACATAAAGCGGCTGAACAACGCTTTCAAGCGCTTGTGAAAATTTTACGTATTGAAGATATTATTGCAAAATATCCGAATGAAATCTCAGGAGGACAAAAGCAGCGCACTTCTGCAGCACGTGCATTGATTACTAATCCGTCCATAGTTTTTGCAGATGAGCCAACGGGAGCGCTTGATTCGAAGTCAGCGGCAGCACTGTTGAAAAATATGGAGCAAATCAACAGAGAGCATCATGTAACGATTATGATGGTGACACATGATGCGGTAGCAGCGAGCTTTTGCTCCCGCGTGCTATTTTTGAAGGATGGGGCACTTTACACAGAACTTTATAAAGGCGATAAGACACGCCAAGAGTTCTTTCAGCAAATTTTAAGCACACAAAGCGTTTTAGGTGGTGATGGCTATGACGATTAGGCGCTTAATTACACGCTCTATGCTGAAAAATATGCGTCATTACTTTTTGTATTTCTTTTCACTCATTTTCAGTGTGACTCTTTATTTTTCCTTTGTGACGCTCCAATTTAATGATGAGGTATTAGAACAAGTGTCGAATAGCTCAATGGCAGCAGCTGGTTTTAAAGCAGCTTCCTATTTGTTATATTTCATTGTCTTATTTTTTGTGTTGTATGCCAATCATCTATTTACGAAGAGGCGTAGTAAGGAAATAGGCATGTATCAGTTAATCGGTATGACAAAGGGACTGATTTTTCGTCTAATCGCATTTGAAAATTTCGTGTTATTTAGTGGGGCTGTGCTCATTGGCGTTGTTACAGGTCTTTTAAGCTCACGATTTTTTACACTTATTTTGATGAAAATATTAGAACAGGATGTATTGGTGCGTTTAACCTTTAGTTCAAAGGCAATTATGCAAACGCTTGGATTATTTGGTTTGTTGTTGCTTGTTATTTTAGCACAGCTCTATTGGCTGATTCGACGTGTTTCATTGTTATCTTTATTTACGGCCTCTCATCAAACTGAAGAGCGTGTAAAGCGCTTTAGCGTATGGCAAATGTCTGTGGGTGTGCTCGGTATTCTATTAATTGTATACGGTTATTATGAATCAACACAGTTGTTTGCAGATAATAAGGTTGATGCGCTATTGAGGAATATGTTGCTGATTTTAGCCTCAACGATTGGTGGTGCATTTTTAGTCTTTCGTTATTCTGTTGCGTTTATCTTTAATTTACGTCGACTATCTAAAAATGGTCATTTAACAACAACGGATGTACTGGCAGTGACACCAATTATGCATCGTATGAAAGGCAATGCGAAGTCTTTAACCTTGATTACTGTACTAACAGCGGTGTCATTAGCTATTTCAACACTTGCATATATTTCTTATTATTCAGCAGAGAAGGCAGTGAAAAATGTAGTACCGGCTGATTATGCGCTTGTGACGGAGAAAGGACCAGCGTTCTTAGCTTTGCTAGATGAGCATCACATTGATTATCAGGCGGTAACATACGAAGATATTTATGTGAAATTTGATGTGGCTAATTTATTAAAGGATCCTGATGATGTTAATCAAATTTTTTATGGAGAGAATGCGAGTAAAAGGCTGATTTCCCAATCTACTTATGAACAATTGCAAGGAAAAATTGAGCTAGCAGAAGATGAGGCCATTTTAACGAATATGGTTGATAGTGTGACAAAGGTGTATGAGGTGAAAAAGCAAGGAGAAATTGACGTAATGCTAGAAACATTAGGTAATCGTCTACAAGATAAATTGAAAATTGTAGATGTACGCCGAGAAAGCACGCTTACGCAAAACGGTAGCAACGGTGTGATTTATGCAGTGCTTGTTGTATCGGATGCCAAATACGAGCAATATAAAGAATTTTATGGTGAACGCCAGCGTGTACCTCAAACGCTTGTATTTTTAGAAGATAGAAATGATATATTGCAAGCGGAGGAGCTGTATATACAATCGGGAGCGGATATTCGGGATATTTTCGAGTTAGATGGAAAACAAATTATTGTTAAACAAAATTCATACCAGCAGGAATGGCAAGAGTATATGAGCATTTTCGGTATGACTATATTTATTGCGGCTTTCTTAGGATTAGCGTTCTTACTGACAACAGGCAGCATTTTGTACTTTAAACAAGTTGCAGAGGCTGATGAGGAGCAGGCAAGCTACACGACATTGAGGAAGATAGGTTTTTCTGAGCAGGATATTTTAAAAGGTATCATATGGAAACAAATCTTTAACTTTGGTGTACCGTTACTAATTGGGCTATTGCATAGCTATTTTGCAGTCAAGTCAGGCTGGTTCTTTTTTGGGGCAGAGTTAGTGGCACCGATGTTGATCATGATGGCTTTATATATTTTCATGTATCTCGTATTTATGCTATTGTCGGTTCACTATTATAAAAAGGTAGTCAAGGGTAGTTTATAAACAACAATTAAATAGGAAGAGAGTAGTGATTCTTTGTGGGTCACTACTTATTTTTTTGAATGAATATGCAAATTGACTAGCAGAAAGAAGTATTTATTGCCCGAAAAGTGTTTGATTATAAAGTGTCTTACATAAAAGCAGCAACTGCAATACAACAAGCTACAATTATCGCTTGCAATGGCGGGAAATATTTTATATACTAGACAACGGCTTATAAATATAGCGAAATGTAATTAACGAAATAGAGCATGACAAAGGCATTCATTTTTTTTTATAAAACTACTTGCTTATTGCAATAGGATTGTATATAATATTGAATGTTGGTCTTTGACTGCGATGAAGCGAGAGGTTGCCGACACACCCGGCCGCTTTGCCATGGCGGTGTGTAGGAGAATTTTCGTGGAGAATGTCTAGAAAATAGGCGAGAAGGAGGGAAAGTAATGGCAAAACAAAAAATTCGTATTCGTTTAAAAGCGTATGATCACCGTATTCTTGATCAGTCTGCTGAGAAAATTGTTGAAACTGCTAAACGTTCAGGTGCAAGCGTATCGGGTCCAATCCCGTTACCGACAGAACGTTCTGTGTATACAATTCTTCGTGCGGTTCACAAGTACAAAGATTCTCGTGAGCAATTCGAAATGCGTACGCATAAACGTCTAATCGATATCGTTAACCCAACACCACAAACTGTTGATGCGTTAATGAAGCTTGATTTACCATCTGGCGTTGATATTGAAATCAAACTTTAATGGTAAAACGAAATAGAACTTTTAAAATTTACAGGAGGTGTGACAAATGGCTAAAGGAATCTTAGGTAGAAAAATCGGTATGACTCAAGTTTTCGCTGAGAACGGAGATTTAATCCCAGTAACAGTAATCGAAGCTACACCAAACGTAGTGCTTCAAAAGAAAACAGTTGAAACTGACGGCTACGAAGCAATTCAAGTTGGTTTCGAAGATAAGCGCGTTAAGCTTTCAAACAAACCAGAACAAGGTCACGTAGCAAAAGCAAATACGGCTCCTAAGCGCTTCATTCGTGAATTCCGCAACACAAACGTAGCAGAATACGAAGTTGGTCAAGAAGTCAAAGTAGAAATTTTCGCAGAAGGCGATGTAATTGATGTAACAGGTGTTTCAAAAGGTAAAGGTTTCCAAGGTGTAATTAAACGCCACGGACAATCTCGTGGTCCTATGGCCCACGGCTCTCGTTACCACCGTCGTCCTGGTTCAATGGGTCCAGTTGCTCCGAACCGCGTATTCAAACAAAAGAAATTACCTGGTCAAATGGGTGGTCACGTTGTAACAATCCAAAACCTTGAAATCGTTAAGGTGGATGCTGAACGTAACCTATTATTAGTTAAAGGTAATGTTCCTGGTTCTAAAAAAGCATTAGTAACAGTGAAGACTGCTATTAAATCTAAATAATTTCCCAAAGAAAGGAGGAAACAGGAATGGCAAAGGTATCTGTACTTAGTCAAACAGGCGCTTCAGTTGGTGAAATCGAATTAAACGATGCGATTTTCGGAATCGAGCCAAACGAAGCGGTATTATTCGACGCAGTAATCGCACAACGTGCTTCTCTACGTCAAGGTAATCACAAAGTAAAAAACCGTTCTGAAGTTGCTGGTGGTGGTCGTAAGCCATGGCGTCAAAAAGGAACTGGTCGTGCTCGTCAAGGTTCGATCCGCTCTCCACAATGGCGCGGCGGTGGTGTCGTATTCGGCCCAACTCCACGAAGCTATTCATATAAATTACCGAAGAAAGTTCGTCGCTTAGCTCTTAAATCAGCTTTATCAGCTAAAGTTGTAGAACAAAACTTCTTAGTACTTGATGCATTAACTTTAAATGCACCAAAAACAAAAGATTTCGCTGCTATTTTAAAAGCATTAGAAATCAATTCAAAAGCATTATTCGTTACTGCTGACTTAGATGAAAACGTAGCATTATCTGCTCGTAACATCCCTGGCGTAACTGTTTTAACAGCTAGCGGAATCAACGTTCTTGATCTTTTAGGTCACGATAAAGTTGTATTCACAAAAGCTGCAGTAGAAAAAGTTGAGGAGGTGCTTGGATAATGGAAGCACGTGATATCATTAAACGTCCGGTCATTACTGAGCGTTCTTCTGAATTAATGGCAGAGAAAAAGTATACTTTTGAAGTAGACACTCGCGCTAATAAAACACAAGTTAAAGACGCGGTAGAAGAAATCTTTGGTGTTGAAGTTGATAAAGTAAACATCATGAACTACAAAGGTAAATTCAAACGCGTTGGTAAATACAGCGGTTATACAAACAAACGTCGTAAGGCAATCATTAAATTAACTGCTGATTCAAAAGAAATCGAATTATTCTAATAAACAGGGTAACCTGAGCAATTATAGAAGGAGGGAACACAAATGGCGATTAAAAAGTACAAACCAACCTCAAATGGCCGTCGTAACATGACGTCATCTGACTTTGCGGAAATCACTACTAATAAGCCTGAAAAGTCTTTATTAGCTCCGAAAAAGCGCAAAGCTGGTCGTAACAACCAAGGTAAAATTACTGTTCGTCATCACGGTGGTGGTCATAAGAAGCAATACCGCGTAATCGACTTTAAACGTATTAAAGACGGCATTCCAGGACGCGTTGCTACAATTGAGTATGATCCAAACCGCTCTGCGAATATCGCATTAATTAACTACGCTGACGGTGAAAAACGTTATATCTTAGCTCCGAAAGGTCTTGAAGTAGGTCAAACGATCGTTTCTGGTCCAGACGCAGATATTAAAGTAGGTAACGCATTACCATTAGCAAACATTCCAATGGGTACAACAATCCATAACATCGAGTTAAAACCTGGTAAAGGTGGACAATTAGTACGTTCTGCTGGTACATCAGCACAAGTACTTGGACGTGAAGATAAATACGTAATTATCCGTCTTCAATCTGGTGAAGTTCGCTTAGTATTAGCTACTTGCCGTGCAACAGTTGGTCAAGTTGGTAACGAGCAACATGAACTTATCCACATTGGTAAAGCAGGTCGTTCTCGTTGGTTAGGTAAACGCCCAACTGTACGTGGTTCTGTAATGAACCCTAATGATCACCCACACGGTGGTGGTGAAGGACGTTCTCCAATCGGACGTAAATCTCCAATGACACCATGGGGTAAACCAGCTCTTGGTTATAAAACACGTAAGAAGAAAAACAAATCTTCTAAATTTATCATTCGTGGACGCAAAAAATAAAGTGATTGTACTACGGTTCGTTAGAAGAGCCGTGGTGGGATCACGGAGGGAGGTTCCTAAATGGGTCGCAGCTTGAAAAAAGGACCTTTTGTTGACACTCACCTTATGAAAAAGGTGGAAGTACAAGAGGCTTCTGAGAAAAAACAAGTAATTAAAACTTGGTCTCGCCGTTCTACTATCTTCCCGAACTTCATCGGTTTAACAATCGCTGTATATGATGGACGTAAACACGTTCCTGTATATGTGACAGAAGATATGGTAGGTCACAAGTTAGGCGAGTTCGCACCAACACGTACTTACAAAGGTCACGGTGCAGACGATAAGAAAACAAGACGCTAATTTTGAGAGGAGGTAAATCCTAATGACACAAGCTAAAGCTATCGCTCGTACAGTTCGTATCGCTCCTCGTAAAGTACGTCTAGTAGTAGACTTAATTCGAGGCAAGCAAATCGGTGAAGCAGTTGCAATTTTACGTCATACTCCAAAAGCGGCGTCTCCAGTCGTTGAAAAAGTATTAAAATCTGCAGTTGCTAACGCTGAACACAACTATGAGTTAGATGTAAATAACTTAGTTGTATCTGAAATCTTTGTTGATGAAGGTCCAACACTAAAACGTTTCCGTCCACGTGCTCAAGGACGTGCAAGCGCAATTAACAAACGCACGAGCCACATTACTGTTGTGGTATCAGAGAAGAAGGAGGGTTAATCCGTGGGTCAAAAAGTACATCCAATAGGACTACGAGTTGGTATTATTCGTGATTGGGAATCAAAATGGTTCGCTGAGAAAGACTATGCTACTCTTTTACACGAAGATATCAAAGTTCGTAAACATATCGAATCTACATTAAAAGATGCATCTGTATCTAAAGTGGAAATCGAGCGCGCTGCAAATCGCGTAAACATTACAATTCACACTGCGAAGCCAGGTATGGTAATCGGTAAAGGCGGTACGGAAGTTGAAAACTTACGTAAATACTTAAGCGAATCTACTGGCAAGCGTGTTCACATTAATATCGTAGAAATTAAACGTGCTGATCTTGATGCTCGCTTAGTAGCAGAAAATATCGCTCGTCAACTTGAGAACCGCGTATCATTCCGTCGTGCTCAAAAACAAGCAATCCAACGCACAATTCGCGCTGGTGCAAAAGGTATCAAAACACAAGTATCTGGTCGTTTAGGTGGCGCTGATATCGCGCGTGCTGAACACTATAGCGAAGGAACTGTTCCGCTTCATACATTACGTGCTGACATTGATTATGCACATGCTGAAGCTGATACAACATACGGTAAATTAGGCGTTAAAGTTTGGATCTACCGTGGTGAAGTCCTTCCTACTAAAAAGAACTCTGTGGAAGGAGGCAAATAATTATGTTATTACCAAAACGCGTAAAATATCGTCGTGAACACCGTGGCAACATGCGTGGTGAAGCGAAAGGCGGTAAAGAAGTAACATTTGGTGAGTGGGGCTTACAAGCTACTACAGCATCATGGATTACAAACCGTCAAATCGAATCTGCCCGTATTGCAATGACTCGTTACATGAAACGTGGCGGTAAAGTTTGGATTAAAATCTTCCCACATAAACCTTATACGAAAAAGCCTCTAGAAGTCCGCATGGGTTCTGGTAAAGGTTCTCCTGAGGGTTGGGTAGCAGTAGTAAAACCAGGAAAAATTATGTTCGAAATCGCTGGTGTATCTGAAGAGATCGCACGTGAAGCACTTCGCTTAGCATCACATAAACTTCCTGTTAAATGTAAGATCGTAAAACGTCAAGAAACTGGTGGTGAATCTAATGAAAGCTAATGAAATCCGTGACCTTGCCACTTCTGAAATCGAATTAAAAGTGAAATCACTGAAAGAAGAGCTTTTCAACCTTCGCTTCCAATTGGCGACTGGTCAATTAGAAAACACAGCTCGCATCCGCGAAGTTCGTAAAGCGATTGCGCGCATGAAAACTGTGATTCGTGAAAGAGAAATCAGTGCACAATAATACGAATAAAGGAGGTTTTCTGGCATGACTGAGCGTAACCAACGCAAAGTTTACACAGGCCGTGTAGTTTCAGATAAAATGGACAAAACTGTTACTGTTTTAGTTGAAACACACAAAAAGCACAAGCTTTACGGTAAGCGTGTAAAATATTCTAAAAAGTTCAAAGCTCATGATGAGCTAAACACTGCGAAAATCGGTGATATCGTACGTATCATGGAAACTCGCCCGCTATCAGCTACTAAACATTTCCGTCTAGTGGAAGTTGTAGAAAAAGCGGTTATTATCTAATAACTATTTCGGAAAATATAAAGTTCCGAAGGGAGGTAACCTAAGTGATCCAACAAGAAAGTCGTATGAAAGTTGCTGACAACTCAGGTGCACGTGAAGTTTTAACTATTAAAGTACTTGGTGGTTCTGGACGTAAAACTGCTAACATCGGCGATATCGTCGTATGTACAGTTAAGAAAGCAACACCAGGTGGCGTTGTCAAGAAAGGTGACGTTGTTAAGGCTGTTATCGTTCGCACAAAATCTGGCGTTCGTCGTAAAGATGGTACTTACATTAAATTTGATGAAAATGCTTGCGTTATTATCAGAGATGATAAGTCACCACGCGGAACTCGTATTTTCGGACCTGTTGCACGTGAATTACGTGATAGCAACTTCATGAAAATCGTTTCTCTTGCTCCAGAAGTTCTTTAATTTTCATGACAGTACCAATCAAGGAGGTGCGACACACAATGCATGTTAAAAAGGGCGACAAGGTAAAAGTTATTACTGGTAAAGATAAAGGCAAAGAAGGCGTTATCTTAGCTGCTTTCCCAAAACAAGACCGCGTTCTTGTTGAAGGCGTTAATATCGTTAAAAAGCATATCAAACCTAACCAGTTAAACCCACAAGGTGGTATTGTATCTCAAGAAGCTGCAATCCACGTATCGAACGTAATGCTAATCGATCCAAAATCTGGCGAGCCGACTCGTATAGGTTACAAAATCGAAAACGGCAAAAAAGTTCGTGTTGCAAAAAAATCAGGTGCAGTAATCGACTAATAAGTAAAACAAGAAAGGAGGTACGAACATGAGCCGCCTAAAAGAAAAATTTGTAAATGAAGTTTCGCCTGCTCTAGTGAGCAAGTTTGAATATAAATCAGTTATGCAAGTGCCTAAAGTAGACAAAATCGTTATTAACATGGGTGTTGGTGACGCTGTACAAAACTCTAAAGTACTAGATGCTGCTGTAGAAGAATTAGCAACTATTACTGGTCAAAAACCAGTTGTAACAAAAGCGAAAAAATCGATTGCCGGTTTCCGTTTACGTGAAGGTATGCCTATCGGTGCTAAAGTTACATTACGCGGTGAGCGTATGTATGAATTCTTGGACAAATTAATCTCTATCGCATTACCACGTGTACGTGACTTCCGTGGTGTTTCTAAAAAAGCATTCGACGGACGCGGTAACTACACATTAGGTGTGAAAGAACAATTGATTTTCCCAGAAATCGATTACGATAAAGTTTCGAAAGTACGCGGTATGGACATCGTGATCGTAACGACTGCGAATTCTGATGAAGAAGCTCGCGAGTTATTGACACAATTCGGTATGCCGTTCCAAAAGTAATAAAACAAGGAGGGCGAAAACGTGGCTAAAAAATCAATGATCGTTAAACAACAACGTAAGCAAAAGTTCAAAGTACAAGAATATACACGTTGTGAACGCTGTGGCCGTCCACATTCTGTATATCGTAAATTTAAACTTTGCCGTATTTGTTTCCGTGAACTTGCATATAAGGGACAAATTCCTGGCGTTAAAAAAGCCAGCTGGTAATCCCCTAATTTGGGAAGGAGGTAAATTTTCATGACAATGACTGATCCGATTGCAGATATGCTTACTCGTATTCGTAACGCGAACATGGTTCGTCACGAGAAATTAGAAGTTCCTGCTTCTAACTTAAAGAAAGACATCGCTGAAATTTTAAAGCGTGAAGGTTTCGTACGTGACGTTGAGTATGTCGAAGATAACAAGCAAGGAATCATCCGTATTTTCTTAAAATACGGTAAAGAGAACGAGCGTGTAATCACTGGTTTAAAACGTATTTCTAAACCTGGTCTACGCGTATACGCTAAAACAAACGAAGTGCCTAAAGTATTAAACGGTCTTGGTATCGCTTTAGTATCAACTTCACAAGGTTTATTAACTGATAAAGAAGCTCGCGCTAAACAAGTTGGCGGCGAAATCTTAGCATACATTTGGTAATTAGTAATAAAAGAATGGAGGTGCAACTTACATGTCTCGCGTAGGTAAAAAGCTTATCGAGGTACCTGCTAACGTAACTGTAACTGTCGATACTGACAACACAGTAACTGTTAAAGGTCCAAAAGGTGAATTAGTTCGCCAATTTAATCAAGATATGAAAATCGAGCAAGAAGGCAACATCATCACTGTTGTTCGCCCATCTGATTCGAAAGAACACCGTACAAACCACGGTACAACTCGTGCGTTATTAGCTAACATGGTAACGGGTGTTTCTGAAGGTTTCTCTCGTACTCTAGAACTTATCGGGGTAGGTTACCGTGCTCAAATGCAAGGTAGCAAACTTGTACTTAACGTAGGTTACTCTCATCCAGTAGAGTTTACACCTGAACAAGGTTTAGAGGTTGAAGTTCCTTCAAACACTAAAATCATTGTTAAAGGTATTAATAAAGAACGCGTTGGTGCATTAGCATCTAACATCCGTGGCGTTCGTCCTCCAGAGCCATATAAAGGCAAAGGAATTCGTTATGAAGGCGAATACGTTCGTCGTAAAGAAGGTAAAACAGGTAAATAATGCTAAAACTAAGCATTAGAAAGGAGTGACCTCTGTGATTACGAAACAAGATAAAAATCAAGTTCGTAAAAAACGTCATGCACGTGTACGTTCAAAAATTACGGGTACAGCTGAGCGTCCACGCTTAAATGTATTCCGTTCAAACAAGAACATTTACGCACAACTAATTGATGACGTAGCTGGTGTAACTTTAGTATCTGCTAACACGCAAGAAAAAGCTTTTGAAGGTAGCGGATCTAACGTTGAAGCAGCTGCTAAAATCGGTGAAACAATCGCAAAACGCGCTGCGGAAAAAAATATTACTACTATTGTATTTGACCGTGGTGGTTACTTATATCATGGACGTGTGCAAGCTTTAGCAGAAGCAGCACGTGAAAACGGCTTAGAATTTTAATAAGAAGGAGGGACATACTTCATGAGTCGCATTGACGCAAACAAATTAGAGCAACTTGAAGAGCGCGTAGTTACAATTAACCGCGTAGCGAAAGTTGTTAAAGGTGGACGTCGCTTCCGCTTCACAGCATTAGTTGTTGTTGGAGACAAGAACGGCCATGTAGGATTCGGTACTGGTAAAGCACAAGAGGTGCCAGATGCTATCCGTAAAGCTGTTGAAGACGCGAAGAAAAACTTAATCGAAGTACCACGCGTAGGTGGAACTACTCCACACTTAGTGCAAGGTCGCTTCGGTGCAGGTAAAGTGTTAATTAAGCCTGCTGCTCCAGGTACAGGGGTTATCGCTGGTGGTCCAGTACGTGCTGTATTAGAGTTAGCTGGTATTACTGATATTCTTTCAAAATCTCTAGGTTCAAACACACCAATCAACATGGTGCGTGCAACTATTGCAGGTTTAACTGAATTAAAGCAAGCTGAGGATGTTGCAAAACTTCGCGGTAAATCAGTGGAAGAATTATTAGGATAAGGGGGGGAATTATAATGGCTAAATTACAAATTACCCTTTCTAAATCTGTGATTGGTACAAAACCAGCACAGCGTAAAACAATCGAGGCTCTTGGCTTACGTAAAACTAATCAAACTGTTGAACATGCTGATAATGCTGCTGTTCGCGGTATGCTTACAAAAGTAGCTCATTTAGTTACTGTAAAAGAAATTTAATTTCATATCATTGAACAAGGAGGTGCCACTCATAATGAAACTTCATGAGTTGAAACCAGCAGAAGGATCACGTAAAGTACGTAACCGAGTTGGTCGTGGTATCGGTTCTGGTAACGGTAAAACTGCAGGTAAAGGTCATAAAGGTCAAAACGCACGTTCTGGCGGCGGCGTTCGCCCAGGCTTTGAGGGTGGTCAAAACCCACTATTCCGTCGTTTACCTAAACGAGGCTTTACAAATATTAACCGTAAAGAATACGCTATCGTTAACCTTGATGCATTAAACCGTTTTGAAGATGGTGCAGAAGTAACTGCTGCATTATTAGTAGAAACTGGTGTTGTGAGTAATGAAAAAGCTGGTATTAAAGTTTTAGGTAATGGAACTTTAACGAAAAAGCTTACAGTAAAAGCTCATAAATTCTCTGCTTCTGCAAAAGAAGCAATTGAGAATGCTGGCGGAACAACTGAGGTGATTTAATGTTTCAGACGATCTCTAACTTTATGCGCGTTCGAGATATACGAAATAAAATCATCTTTACTTTATTAATGTTAATCGTCTTTCGTATTGGAACGTTTATTCCCGTACCAAACGTTGACGCAAATGTATTGAAAGCGGCTGATGAGTTCAATATTATTGGCTTCTTAAATACTTTTGGTGGTGGTGCATTGGCAAACTTCTCTATCTTTGCGATGGGGATTATGCCATACATTACTGCTTCAATTATTGTGCAATTATTGCAAATGGACGTTGTTCCTAAATTTGCTGAATGGGCTAAACAGGGTGAGGTTGGTCGCCGTAAGTTAGCACAATTTACAAGATACTTTACAATAGGACTTGCGCTTATCCAGTCATTTGCTATGTCATTTGGCTTTAACCAGCTTTATGGTGGTTCATTGATTACAGATACGAGTATTGGTTCTTATTTAACTATCGCAATTGTGCTTACAGCAGGTACTGCCTTCCTACTATGGTTGTCTGAGCAAATTACAGCAAACGGTGTAGGTAATGGTATTTCCATTATTATCTTTGCTGGTATCGTAGCAGCATTTCCAACTGCAGTTAACCAAGTATATGCACAACAAATTCAAGGTGCAGGTGATCAACTGTTCATTCGAATTGTGATTCTTGCATTGTTAGTATTAGTACTTCTTGCTGTTATTGTGGGTATAATTTATGTTAACCAAGCGTTGCGTAAAATCCCTATTCAATACGCAAAACGAGTAACTGGTCGCGCGCAACAAACAGGTGGTCAACAAACGCACTTACCGTTAAAGGTAAACGCAGCAGGGGTTATTCCAGTAATCTTCGCTATGGCGTTTATTATGACACCACAAACGCTAGCGACGTTCTTCGGTAAAAATAGTGTAACAATATTTATTGAAAGTATGTTCGATTATAAGCAAATGACTGGCTTAATCGGACTTACGCTTTATATCGTTTTAATTATTGCCTTCACATACTTCTATGCGTTCGTTCAAGTGAACCCTGAAAATGTGGCAGACAATTTAAAGAAACAAGGTGCATACATTCCGGGCATCCGTCCAGGTAATGATACGCAAACTTATTTAACTAAAGTTCTTTATCGTTTAACTTTCGTTGGCGCTATCTTCCTATGTGTTATCTCTGTTATGCCTATCTTATTCACTACATTTATGAATTTACCAGCTTCTGCTCAAATCGGTGGAACGGGTATGATTATCGTAGTCGGTGTAGCACTTGAAACAATGAAGCAGCTAGAGTCACAATTGGTGAAACGTCATTATAAAGGCTTTATGAAATAATGTTGGTTTTAGGGAACGATTTCGTTTCCTTAACCAGCTAGACACAGTAGCTTTATAGGGGGAAACTTCGTATGAATATCGTTTTAATGGGCTTGCCAGGTGCTGGTAAAGGCACTCAGGCAGACAAAATTGTTGAGAAGTACGCAATCCCTCATATTTCGACAGGCGATATGTTCCGTGCGGCAATTAAGGACGGTACTGAGCTTGGTTTACAAGCTAAATCGTTTATGGATCAAGGTGCATTAGTACCTGATGAAGTAACAATCGGTATCGTGCGTGAGCGATTATCACAAGCTGACTGTGAAAAAGGATTTTTATTAGATGGATTTCCTCGTACAGTTCCACAAGCAGAGGCATTAGATGGCATTCTTGAAAGCCTAGGCCGTGCAATTGAACATACGATTAATATTCAAGTTGATAAAGATGAATTAGTAGCACGTTTAAGTGGACGTCGCATTTGTAAAACTTGTGGTGCTTCTTATCACTTAGTTTTCAACCCTCCAACGGTTGAAGGAAAATGTGATAAAGATGGTGGCGAGCTTTATACACGTGCGGATGATAATCCAGAAACGGTAACAAATCGTTTGGAAGTAAATATGAACCAAGCGCAGCCTTTACTTGATTTTTACCAAGCTAAAGGTGTTTTAACGAATATTAACGGACAGCAGGATATTAATAAAGTATTTGCTGATCTTGATGCTCTGTTACAGAGCGGCCGCAGCTGATACCCGACTCAGGCGCAAGTTCTGCTTTCGCGGGAGGCATGCGGAGGCAACAACGAAACATAATTTTTGAGAGTTGCAAAAGCATATTGTACCCATTTTAATACGAGAGAGGGGAGCACGGTCCGTGTGATGATCCACTTATTGTATATCGGGTTTCGTGGAAGCATCTGTGTAACGGGTATGAATCTCTCATCCAAGACATTCCGGCTATCGTGTTAACATAAGGAATACAGCTTTCTAAACCGGGATCTGTTCATTCCATGGATTGTGTGAAGCGAAACCAGACGAGCGTCTTTCGAACATCTCTCATACAATCCAGGCATATGTTGAGACGAGTTGCTTCTAAATAACGGAAGAAAACAGTTATAATGATTATCGATATTGGATAATCTGAAATTGCATATAGAAGGGAGACGAGAGTTAATGGCGAAAGATGATGTAATCGAAGTCGAAGGGACAGTTGTTGAGACTTTGCCAAACGCGATGTTTAAGGTAGAATTAGAAAATGGGCATGTAGTGCTTGCACATGTTTCTGGAAAGATTCGTATGCACTTTATCCGTATTCTACCAGGAGATAAGGTTACTATTGAGTTATCTCCATATGATTTAACTCGCGGTCGTATCACATACCGTTTTAAATAATCTTTT
Organism: Metasolibacillus meyeri; assembly: GCF_003049505.1. Lineage (GTDB taxonomy): Bacteria > Bacillota > Bacilli > Bacillales_A > Planococcaceae > Metasolibacillus > Metasolibacillus meyeri. Next base: position 20,606 of record NZ_PYWN01000038.1, on the reverse strand, counting down.
GCACTCCGGACTATTAAGGAGGTTAGGTTAGATGAAAGTGAGACCATCTGTGAAACCGATCTGCGAAAAGTGTAAAGTAATTCGCCGACGCGGTAAAGTAATGGTAATCTGTGAAAATCCTAAACACAAACAAAAACAAGGATAATTAATAAGGAGGTGCACACGTAAATGGCACGTATTGCTGGTGTTGATATTCCTCGCGACAAACGCGTTGTAATTTCATTAACTTACATTTTCGGTATTGGTAAAACAACTTCACAAAAAGTATTAGCAGCTGCAGGTATTGATGAAAATATCCGCGTTCGCGACTTAACTGAAGATCAATTAAACCAAATCCGTGAACAATTAGACACATATAAAGTGGAAGGTGACTTACGTCGCGAAGTTTCACTTAATATTAAACGTCTGATGGAAATCGGTTGTAACCGTGGTATCCGTCACCGTCGTGGTTTACCTGTTCGTGGTCAAAATACGAAGAACAACGCACGTACGCGTAAAGGTCCTCGTAAAACTGTAGCGAATAAGAAAAAATAATTAAGTAAAGGAGGTTCCTTCTTAACATGGCTCGTAAACAACAAACTCGTAAACGTCGTGTGAAAAAGAATATCGAATCTGGTATTGCACACATTCGTTCTACATTCAACAATACAATCGTAACGATTACAGATATGCAAGGTAATGCTGTATCATGGTCAAGCGCAGGTGCCCTTGGTTTCCGTGGTTCACGTAAATCTACACCATTTGCTGCTCAAATGGCTGCAGAAACGGCTGCAAAAACATCCCTTGAACATGGTCTGAAAACGTTGGAAGTAACTGTTAAAGGTCCTGGTGCTGGTCGTGAAGCTGCAATTCGTGCACTTCAAGCTGCTGGTTTAGAAGTAACTGCTATCAAAGACGTTACTCCAGTTCCACATAACGGTTGCCGTCCGCCAAAACGTCGTCGCGTGTAGTGGGTGCAGCTTAAAGAGCATATATCTTTAAGTACATCATTTCTTTGTGCAAATGTCTTGTGCAACTTATTAGTAAAGTCAATCAAGAATAACAACTATGATGGTATGAACCTATACATTGATGTTTTGAAGGAGGGTAAATTGAATGATCGAAATTGAAAAACCAAAGATTGAGACAGTGGAAATCAGCGAAGATGCCAAGTACGGCAAGTTTGTTGTAGAACCGCTAGAACGCGGATATGGAAACACTTTGGGAAATTCTTTACGTCGTATCCTTCTGTCTTCATTACCAGGAGCTGCTGTAACGTCAATTCAAATTGACGGCGTATTACACGAATTCTCTACTGTAGAAGGCGTTGTAGAAGATGTTGCTTCAATTATCTTAAACGTGAAAAAGCTAGCTTTAAAAATCTACTCTGACGAAGAAAAAGTCATTGAGATTGATGTAAAGGGTGATGGAACAGTTACGGCTGCTGACATTACACATGACAGTGACGTTGAAATTTTAAATCCAGAGCTATATATTGCAACAATCGCTAAAAACGGTCATTTACGTATGCGTATGTATGCGCAACGTGGTCGTGGCTATACTCCTGCTGATCAAAACAAACGTGAGGATCTTCCTATCGGCGTGATCCCGATCGACTCTATTTACACTCCAGTTTCACGCGTCAATTTCCAAGTGGAAAACACTCGTGTTGGGCAAAACTCTGATTACGATAAGTTATCACTTGATGTATGGACAGATGGAAGCATCGGTCCGAAAGAGGCGATTTCGCTTGGAGCGAAAATTTTAACAGAGCATTTAAACATTTTCGTAGGCATGACAAATGAAGCGCAAACTGCTGAAATCATGGTAGAAAAAGAAGAAGACCAAAAAGAAAAAGTTTTAGAGATGACTATCGAAGAGCTAGATCTTTCTGTTCGTTCTTACAACTGTTTAAAGCGTGCAGGTATCAATACGGTGCTTGAATTAGCGAATAAATCAGAAGATGACATGATGAAAGTGCGTAACCTTGGTCGCAAGTCTTTAGAAGAGGTTAAAGCGAAGTTAGAAGAGCTTGGTTTAGGATTACGTAAAGAAGACTAAGCGAATTTGAAATAGATATTTTTTAAAAGGAGGGAAACATCCATGGGTTACAGAAAACTTGGTCGTACAAGTTCTCAACGTAAAGCGATGTTACGTGACTTAGCTACTGACTTAATCATCAACGAGCGCATCGAAACAACTGAAGCTCGCGCTAAGGAAGTTCGTAAAGCTGTTGAAAAAATGATTACTTTAGGTAAACGCGGTGATTTACATGCTCGTCGTCAAGCGGCTGCATTTATCCGTCGTGAGTTAGTAACGAAAACTGACGAAGAAGGCAACGAAACAACTTCATTCGCACTACAAAAATTGTTCGATGATGTTGCACCACGTTACGCAGAACGTCAAGGTGGTTACACTCGTATTCTTAAAGTAGGTCCTCGTCGTGGAGACGGCGCACCTGTAGTTGTGATTGAATTAGTTTAATCCATTAACGACAGTTGATTTTGAGGGGGTGCCTAGTTCACCTATGAACAGCGGCACGCCCTCTCTTTAAATCAATTACGCCTCAGCGTAATTGTGTTCGGATTTTTTCGAGTGCGCTCGAAAAGCTCCTCTTCAAAATCCGTAACATCCGCTGAGTCAATATAATGAAGATTTATACGACAAATAATTAAGCTGAGCGTTACGATGAGCGAAACATCATGTTGGCGTCTCGTCTAGCTCTCCGCACCTCATTCATTCAGAGTACGGAAATGAGCAGCCGTATTCTCCTTAATGTAGTGATAAGCGCATTTCTCTGAATGAGGTGCGCGCTTTTTTATTTTGATTCAACTTAATATCCCTAGATTCATAGAGGATTACCCAGGAAATAAGTGTGTAAACTACATACATAAACATAAAGTACGTTTAGGCATTTGCTGCTTGTTAACGTGCTTTATTTTTATATATGTGGAAATCAGTTAGAAAACAGTGTAATTTTAATAGTGGAGCAGAGAGAGGAAGGAGCAGAGCAATGACAGAAATTCTATCTTTTCACAACGTCACATTTTCTTATACACCAGAGGATGAAACAGCACGTAAAGCTGTGCAAAATATTTCATTTAATGTGCAGCAAGGAGAATGGATTGCGATTGTCGGTCATAATGGTTCAGGTAAATCCACAATTGCGAAGCTGATGAATGGCTTATTATTCCCTGCGGAAGGTGAAGTACGCGTATTACGTAATCCTTTAACGGAGGAGAATCTTTGGGATGTACGTTCACAAGTTGGGATGGTGTTTCAAAATCCTGATAATCAGTTCGTTGGGGCAACTGTGCAAGATGATGTTGCATTTTCATTAGAAAATAACGGTGTTCCATATGAAGAAATGGTCGTACGTGTGCAAGATGCATTAAAGCAAGTAAAGATGGAGCAATTTTTAAATCATGAACCACATCATTTATCTGGAGGACAAAAGCAGCGTGTTGCCATTGCAGGCGCGTTAGCGATATATCCACAGTTACTAATATTAGACGAGGCTACATCGATGTTAGATCCACAAGGGCGCGACGAAGTGTTAAGCACTGTGCAAGCATTGCGGGAAAAAATAGGACTAACCGTGATTTCCATTACGCACGATTTAGAAGAAGCAATGTTAGCAGACCGTATCATTTTTATGAATGATGGGAAAAAATATGCAGAAGGTACACCAAGTGAGATTTTTGCATTAGGTGAGCAATTAATTGAGTTTGGTCTAGATTTACCTTTTTCAATGAAAATGACAAAGCTCCTGCAACAGCAAGGAGTAAAGCTAGTAGGACAACATATGACAGAAGAAGAGCTGGTGAATGATTTATGGACATCAAACTTCAACAAGTAAGCTATGCTTATGGAAAAGACACACCATTTGAAAAATATGCGCTATTCGATGTAGATTTAACGATTCCTCATCAATCGTATCAAGCTATTATTGGACATACGGGCTCGGGGAAATCAACTATTTTACAGCATTTTAATGGGCTTTTAAAGCCTTCTACAGGTGAGGTGCATATCGGTAATCGCATTATTGAAGCAGGAAAGAAAGCTAAGGAGCTAAAGCCTGTGCGTCAAAAAGTAGGTATCGTCTTTCAGTTTCCAGAGCATCAGCTATTTGAAGAAACGGTATTGAAGGATATTATGTTTGGACCGATGAATTTCGGCGTTTCTGAGGAGGAAGCCGAACGTCGTGCACGGGAGTTGATTACGCTTGTGGGTCTACCTGAAGAAGTGTTAGAAAAATCACCGTTTGACTTATCTGGAGGACAAATGCGCCGCGTAGCTATCGCAGGTGTTTTGGCGATGCAACCGGAAGTGATTGTGTTGGATGAGCCAACAGCGGGTTTAGATCCGCGTGGACAAAAGGAAATTATGGACATGTTTTATGAGTTACACAAGAAGCGAGGGTTAACAACGATTCTCGTTACGCACAGCATGGAGGATGCGGCACGTTACGCTGATCGTATTGCGATTATGCATGAAGGGCGCTGTGTGTTAACAGGGGAGCCAAGAGAGATTTTTGCAGATGTGGAGACATTAAAGAAATATCGTTTGGAGCCACCGCGCATTGTCCGCTTCCAGCACCGTGTAGAAAAGCTAATCGGTACAACATTACCGAAAGTATGCTTAACAGAGGAAGAGTTAGCGATTGAATTAGCACAAGTTGTGAACGAGGAGCGTGACCGAAAATGATGGAGAAAATGATTTTTGGGCGCTATATTCCAGGAGATTCCTTCGTACATAAGCTTGACCCACGCGCGAAGCTAATTTTTGTCTTTGTTTTTATCGTCATAGTCTTCTTAGCGAATAATGTAATAACATATGGGGTGCTGCTTGCGTTTACGTTGTTTATTATAGTTATATCGCGCATTCGCCTATATTTTTTAATTAATGGCTTAAAGCCTATTATCTTTTTAATGATTTTTACGTTTTTACTGCATACGCTATTTACGCGAGAAGGAGCGGTCGTTTTAGACTTAGGCTTCTTGAAAATTTATGAACAAGGTTTAAGGCAAGGTATTTTTATTTCGATTCGTTTTTTAGTGCTTGTATTTATGACATCCATTTTAACATTAACGACATCGCCTATTTCCATTACAGATGGGCTTGAAGTATTGCTTAATCCATTAAAGAAAATTAAAATACCTGTACATGAATTAGCTTTGATGATGTCTATCTCGCTACGCTTTATTCCGACGCTAATGGATGAAACAGATAAAATTATGAAGGCACAAATGGCACGTGGCTCTGATTTAAGTGCAGGACCAATCAAGGATCGCTTAAAGGCGGTTGTGCCACTGCTAGTCCCGCTTTTCGTCAGTGCCTTTAAGCGTGCGGAAGATTTAGCGACAGCGATGGAAGTGCGTGGTTATCGTGGTGGGGAAGGTAGAACTCGCTATCGCCAATTAAAATGGGATTACCGCGATATGATTTGTTTAGGATCGCTTGTTGTACTGGCAGCAGTGCTTGTATTTTATCGAAACTAGAGGTGGCGTATGAGACTAAAAGCAACAATTAGCTATGATGGAACACAATTTTCTGGCTATCAAGTGCAGCCAGGTGAACGCACAGTGCAGCTGGAGCTAGAAAAGGTATTAAGGAAAATGCATAAAGGAGAGCGCGTACATGTGACGGCAAGTGGACGCACAGATGCGCGTGTTCATGCGAGCGGACAAGTCATTCATTTTGATACATCGTTAGTCATACCAACAGATAGCTATCAAAAAGCATTGAATGTTCAACTACCGAGTGATATTCGTGTTTTGTCTGTTGAGCAAGTCACAGATGATTTTCATGCGCGCTATAGTGTGGTGGGCAAGCGTTATCGCTATATTTGGGATTGTAGCAAAATTCAAAGCCCGTTCCGACGCTTCTATACGGTGGAAACAAGAGGGGTAAGGCCGAATGCTGAAGCAATGCGTGAAGCAGCACAATTGATTATAGGCACGCATAATTTTACGTGCTTTTGTGCAGCGAATACGAGCGTGGTTGATAAAGTGCGCACTGTTCATTCGTTAAATTTAGAATGGATAGGGGATGAGCTACATATGACGATTGCGGGCAATGGATTTTTATATAATATGGTGCGCATCATCGCAGGGACGCTGTGGGAGGTCGGTGTCGCTCGACGTGAAGTACAGACAGTGGCAGAGGCAATCGAGGCACAGGACCGCAGTAAAGCAGGAAAAACAGCCCCTGCACATGGGCTTTATTTGGAGGAAGTTTTTTACTGATTTCAAGCTTTAACAACCTCTCCAGGTGTGCAATAAAAATTCTTGACTTATGACGTAATTCATTATATGATGATGTATGGTATTTTCATTACCACCACAAATAAGCCCCGAAACTTATAGTGTTTAATAATGAAAAATAACGGTAATCGAATTAATTAGGAGGACATATACATGCGTACAACATTCATGGCTAAAGGTCACGAAGTAGAGCGTAAATGGTTAGTAGTTGACGCAGAAGGCCAAACTCTTGGACGTTTAGCTTCTGAAGTAGCTGCTATCTTACGCGGTAAACATAAACCAACTTTCACACCACACGTTGACACAGGTGATCACGTAATCATCATCAACGCTGACAAAATTGAGTTAACAGGTAACAAATTAGAAGGTAAAATTTACTACCGCCATACTCAATATACTGGTGGTTTAAAACAACGCACAGCAGGCGAAATGAAAGCGAAATACCCAACTCAAATGATCGAGTTAGCAATTAAAGGGATGCTTCCTAAAAACTCTTTAGGTCGCCAAATGTTCGGTAAACTTAATGTTTATGTTGGAGCAGAACACCCACACGCAGCACAAAAACCAGAAGCCTATGAGCTTCGTGGATAATATACTACATTAATAGGAGGATATAACCTTGGCACAAGTTCAATACATCGGCACAGGTCGCCGTAAAAGCTCAGTAGCACGTGTACGTTTAGTACCGGGTGAAGGCACAATCGTAATCAACAACCGTGATGTTTCTGATTACTTACCATATGAAACTTTACTTTTAATCATCAACCAACCACTTGAAGCAACTGAAACAAAAGGTAGCTATGACGTTCACGTAAACGTAAACGGTGGTGGTTTCACTGGTCAAGCTGGTGCAATCCGTCATGGTATCGCACGCGCTTTATTACAAGTTGATCCAGATTTCCGTCCAGCATTAAAATCTGCTGGTTTATTAACTCGTGATGCACGTGCAAAAGAGCGTAAAAAACCAGGTTTACGCGGCGCTCGTCGTTCACCACAGTTCTCAAAACGTTAATATCGTTGTTATATCAGCGTTTTTCAAAATCCTCTCTCGGTTGTCGAGAGGGGATTTTTTTTATTTTTGGGCTCTATAATATTTGTTGGGGTGTTCACACAATTACACGCATAAAAAAAGCACAGATTCACCGATTTCTATATACTTGAATTGTCGATAAAGAAGTAATAGAAAGGTGAACTGTGCAAATCCCTGGATTAAAAGATGTAGAGATTACGAAAATAGAAAAAGTAGGCGATCGAATCGTATTGTATGTACAATTACCAAAATATACGCATCCATGTCCTGTTTGTCAAAAAGAAATATCGAAGGTTCACGATTATCGTATATAGAAGATCAATCATTTAAAGTGGTTTGAACGTTTAACAATTCTTTTTTATAAACGTCGTCTTTATGTTTGTGATTGCGGAAAGTGATTCTCTGAAAATGCCTCTTTCGTAGATAAATATCAATGCTACTCAAAAAAATGGAATCAAGTGGTGAGTATACGTGCGATTCAAGCCAAAACATTTAAAGAAGCGGCAGAAGTACTAGGGACATCAGTCACAACGGTTATTCGCCGTTTTCAAAAGGTAGCGAATAAACAATTGGTGGAGGGTGTACGTTTACCAAAAGCGATTACGGTGGATGAGTATAAAGGTGAGACAGGTGCAGGTACGTATCAGCTAATCATTGCGAATGCGGAGACACGCGAACCAATATTCTTTTAGGTATCAAAGAGATAAAAAATCTATTTACTTCACTGATCCAGATGGTTATAAGTTTGAATTTCATACAGGTACATTACAAGATAGATTAGATTATTATAGACAGGATAAAAAAACATCTGGAATTTTACAATTAGTACAAAGTTTTTTAAAACTGACAAAAGCTTTTTGAAGAAGTTACCGCAACAACATACTGGTGTACCATTAGTAAGATTTATCACAGGTTTATAAATTAAAGAATAGGTCGCCTGTCTTTAATATTTGAGAAGTAAATTCAATAGTTGATGTAGTATGGAATGAAGTGTTTTTTGAACTAAAATATAAGCAGAAATGTTAAAAAGGGAGTACATTATGAAGCTACAAAAACAATTTGTTCAGTCAGTGCGTTTATATTTTAAAGAACAAGGGGAATCCTGGTTACAAAATTTACCGAATTTAATTCATTACTGCGAACAAAAATGGTCCATGAAGTTAAAAGAGCCTTATACTCTTTCCGTCAATTACGTTGCACCTGCTACAATGGAAGATACGACAGAAGTAGTAGTAAAGATCTGTATCCCGGGAAAGGGCTTTTTAGATGAGCTAGAGGCCTTACATCTGTTTAGGGATAAAGGAATTGTTCAACTGATCGACTCAGATAAGGAAAATGGAATCATCATTCTTAAAAAACTTTCACCTGGGTATACTTTAGCTGAAGTAACAGACGATGAGGAGGCTTGTCGACTCGCAGCTAATGTGATAAAAAATCTAACCATTCACGCGCCAGTTCATACCAGAATTCCTACTACCAAGGAAAGGGAAGAAGGGCTTCGAAAAATTTTGGATGAACATTCAAATGGAGTTGGACCTATCCCCCAACAAACACTAGAAAGGGCATTGAGAATTTTCACATTCTTAAATCAAACAACAGAACAATATTTTCTTCTTCATGGGGATTTTCACCATTATAACGTGCTCGCATCTGGGGAAGGGAATTGGACGGCAATTGATCCTAAGGGCTTAATCGGAGAGATTGAGTATGATTTAATACAATACATGTTAAATAAGCTACCGGATCAGAAAGTTTTTGAAGTTATCCAAAAGCGAGTAGAGATTTTCACTAAAGAACTTAATCTAAATAAAGAGCGGCTTCTGCTCTGGGGATATTGTCACACGGTGTTAGCAACCTCGTGGACAGTTGAAGGTGATGGAACCTATGATAAAAACTTTTATCAAGGGATTGAGATATTTGAAAAGTTGTATAAAGCTAATTTCGGTAAATTGATTGATACATATCCAAAAGCTTAATGATTCTTCCAAAAAGGGAGCGATTGTTGAACAATCCTTTAATTTTATAGATTTTATTGTTCTTTAACATCTCAACAACTGATACGGGCGTCTTTTAGATATCACCGACCCTCTCTTAATCAAACATATCCTTTTCCATCCAATTGGTTACATATTAAATATAGTATCCTAAACTAGAGTACTCTAAGTATAGGATTTTTTAAATTCAGTACTTTAACTAATGAATATATAGGTATTATTTATAGTAGTTAAAGTATTTAAAGGTGGTGAAGAAATGAAAGTTTAAAAAGTAGTTGTTGAGGAAAAGTCATATCCATTATACATATTAAATGGCAAGCTATTTTAGCGTTATTGTATATTTCAGAACTAATATGGCGTTCAGATTAGTGTGAATTTTCGCGGTGGGTATGTGTTAAAATAAACTTATGAAGTATAATTTACGAAATCGATTTTCAACAATCGGGCCATTATGTGGCATAGAGCTATAATAATAAAGTGGTGCAATGCGACTATATGAATGACTATTGTCAAGGAGAACTGATTCAAAATCTAAGTTCTAGGATTTCCAGGTTGTATTAAGATTTATTTGCTAATTCCACTTTTCAAAAGTTGAACATTCTTAACTATGTTTGGAAGGAGGTATTTCTTTGGTGGAGTTAAGAAAAATTAATCGGGACAATTATGAAGAATGTTTAAACTTGCATACAACTGATACCAATGTGGACTTTGTAGACCCTGTAGCGTGGTCTTTAGCCGAAGCATGGGTGTTTTATGATGATTCACGCCCATTTGCAATTTATGCCGATAATGTGATGGTGGGCTATGTTTTAATGTATATTGGCGAAAATAACCCCCAAATCATAAATTTTATGATAGATAGCCGTTTTCAAAAAAGAGGCTATGGATCAGCAGCGGCTAGGCTTTGTGTTGAATATTTGTGGAAAGAATACAATGCAAGTAGGATTTCCTTACCAGTTAATCAAGAAAATATAACCGCACAAAAATTTTGGAGCAATATAGGCTTTGAAATAACAGACGATATGGAGGATGGTTATCTTTATATGCGGTTGTACATGCCAGAAAAATGTGTCTGAGCATATGAAAATGGAACCCATTTCTATAATCGGGCGTGATTGTTGAAGGTCAAAAGCCTAATTCCTCGATAAAATATTGCACTGATCTAAAAAAATGAGACAAATCAAAACACCTTTCGTTGAAAAACGGGTATTGTATAAAGTGACCCCTAAAAGTTAGACACGGTTATTTTATATAACTTTGTGGCTTTTGTATTTTTAGACATTGCTAAACGACTGTTTGATCCCCTTGGTTACTTCTCTTGAGAGGTGATTGGATGGAAAAACTATTTTAGGCATTGTTAGCCGATGGACGTTAAAGAAGTTATCATAGCACTCGTATTTGGCATTAAAAGGGCTATTAAGCAAAACAAATGTGGACAAACCTAATTAAATAATACTTTAAAAAAAGAGGAATTACTTTGGTTCAATTAATATCAATTCCAATTCTCTTTCATACATTTTTATCCATATAACAATTCCCAAAACGTTAATATCCTATATTTACGTTTCCGACCCTTTCTCACTTTTGTGGGAAAGGTTTTTTTCTGTAAAAAAACCTTGAGATAGTGCGATATTGTGTGATTAATTATAATTTAAAAGAAAAAAATATTTGACAATTAAATTTTATACGTTATGATTTTAGTTGAAATTAAAATATAAATCTTTTTCTACTAGGGGTGCCAAATGTTGGCTGAGAATTACTCTTAGAACCTGATCTCGTTAGGACGAGCGGAGGGAAGTAGATGGGAAATGAATTCGTTTAATGGCAATGTATTTTGGCATGTTTATGCCTATTTCATTCAAAAACGAAACCCTCCTATGTGTTCCTTTTAGAAAAAGAACAAATTAGGAGGGTTTTTTTATGAAGTTTACTGATGAATTACGTTTAGCAACAAAAGAGAGTTGGGAGAAAAGTTTACACCACCCATTCGTGCAAGGGATTGTGAAAGGGGATCTACCGCTTGAAATATTTAAAAACTATATTTTACAAGATATCTATTATTTAAATCATTATGCAAAGGTGCACGCATTAGCAGCAGCGCAAGCGGAGGATTTTGCGATCACCTCTTTCCTTGCAGAAAAAGCAAGCAGAACGGCTCAAGCGGAGTTAGGTGTCCATCAGCAGCATGCAGAAATTTTAAATATTACTGAGGAGGATATGGAAAATTTCAAGCCAGCACCAACGGCTTACGGTTATACATCACATTTGTATCGTTCGACAATGTACGGAAATTTAGCATATGTCATTTCTGCTATGTTGCCATGCTATTGGTTATATGCTGACATTGGTAAAACATATGAGCATGCAAATCCAGAAACCGAAATTTATCGCAATTGGCTTGCTACATATGCAAGCGACTGGTTCCAAGAGGCGACACAAAAGCAAATTGATTTATTAAATTCACTTGTGGAGGATATGAGTGAGAAGGAAAAAGAAAAAGTGAAAGAGCAGTTTATTATCGCGAAGGAATATGAATTAGCGTTTTGGGAAATGTCCTACACATTTGAAAAATGGTTATCACAATATGATGAGAAAGTGAAACTATAAATGGAGGATACATTTCAATGAAAGCGATCGTAAAATATTTGTTAGTTTTCACGTTAGCCTTTCTTTTAGCTGGCTGTCAGACGGGAGAAGGTAACGAAAAAGTTCAGCTCTTCTTAGATTGGACACCCAATACGAATCATACAGGGATTTATGTAGCAAAAGAAAAAGGCTTTTTTGAAGAGGAAGGTTTAGATGTTGAAATTATGTTGCCTGGTGAGGTGCGCGCTGAGCAAATTGTAGGCTCGGGAAAAGGAGAATTTGGCATTAGCTTTCAAAATCAAGTAACACAAGCGCGTTCAGAAGGTATCCCAATTGTTTCAATCGCTGCAATTATCCAGACACACACTGGTGGCTACTACACACCAAAAGCAAAAGGGATTGAAACACCGAAGGACTTTGAAGGGCGCATATATGGTGCGCATGGTTCAGAATTAGAAAAAGCCTCTCTACAAGCAATTATGAACAAAGAGGGAGGAGATGCCTCAAAAATAGATATGGTGCAGGTTGGCAATACAGATTATTTTGTGGCAATGGGTCGAGATATTGATTTTGTCAGTATTTTTTATGCATGGACAGGCATTGAAGGTGAAATTCGTGGTACGGATATGAATTTTATTAAAACGACTGATTTTGCACCAGAGCTAAACACCTACTCACCGCTTATTATTACGAACGATGAAATGATTGACAAAAACCCTGAAACGGTACAAGCATTCGTTAATGCTGTATTTAAAGGCTATGAATTTGCGATTAACAATCCACAAGAAGCAGCCGCTATTTTAATTGCAGCAGAGCCTGACTTGAGTCCTGAGCTTGTGAAGCGCAGTCAAGAATGGCTATCACCTCGTTATAAAGAAGGAGCAACCGCTTGGGGTGTTCAAGAAGCAAGTCGTTGGGAGAACTTTGCGAACTTCATGATTAAGCATCAGATTATTGATGAAGTAGAAATTCAACAAGCATTTACAAATGAATTTATCGCAAATGCAATGAAGTGAGGAAGTAGTTATGAAAATAAAAAATATATGGAAGCCTGCGCTTGTTCTTCTTCTCGCAATGGTTCTGTGGGAAATGGCAACGAAGTTATTTCAAATTGAAATATGGGTACTACCTGCGCCTTCTATTATTGCAAAGGAAATGTTTGTTGTTTTCCCAGCCTTTTTACCACATATACTGGCGACGATAAAGCTTGTATTAGTTGGTTTCACCTCAGCTATCGTGCTAGGTATTATCGTTGCGACAATGCTACATATTTTTTCGACTGCGCGGGAAATCGTTATGCCGTTTCTCGTTATTTCTCAAAATATCCCGACCATTGTATTAGCACCGCTTTTAATGATTTGGTTTGGCTTAGGGGATTTCCCAAAATACTTAATTATTGCAACGACAGCCTTTTTCCCAATAGCGATTGCGACGCTTGATGGATTTAGCCAAACAAATCGTGAGTATATGCATTATATGCAAATGATGGGTGCAACGAGAAAACAAACTTTTTTTAAGTTGCAATTACCTAATGCGATTCCGAGTATTTTCTCTGGCATAAAAATTGCAGCAACATATAGCGTGATGACAGCTGTTGTAGCGGAGTGGCTAGGTGCACAAAAAGGCATCGGCGTATTTATGACATTAGCAGCGTCTTCCTATCGAACACCGCGCGTTTTCGTTGCGATTGTCATTACAATTATTTTAAGCTTAATCTTTTTCGCTCTATTTTTAGCGCTTGAAAAATGGTTTACACGCTGGCAACGAAATGAGGGGATACAATGACTTTACAGATCGAGCAGCTTCATCATTCGTTTGGAAAGAAGAAGATTCTTTCTAATATTTCTTTTACAATCGAGAATGGGGAGTTTGTTTCTATACTAGGACCTTCAGGTAGTGGGAAAAGCACATTGTTCCATCTCATCGGCGGAATTTTAAAGCCGGAGCAAGGAAAAATACGATTAAATGATTGGGATATTACGAATGAAAATGGTCATCTGAGCTATATGCCCCAAAATCCTTCACTTTTTCCTTGGAGAACGGTTTTACAAAATGCGATGCTCGGCAGTGAATTAGCAGGAAAAGCGGATGAAACAAAGGCAATTGAATTATTGCAAAAAGCTAATTTAGGAGAGATGATTCATGCTTACCCGAATCAATTATCTGGTGGAATGAAGCAACGAGTAGCATTTGTTCGAGCGTTACTTAGTCCGCAGTCACTCATCTGTTTAGATGAACCATTTTCTGCGCTCGATTCTTTTACGAAAAAGGAAATGCAGCAATGGTTACTGAAGACATGGGAGGCGTATGATAAATCCATTTTATTTATCACGCACGATATTGAAGAAGCTCTTTTCTTATCGGACCATGTCATTCTACTATCTACAAATCCAGCGACTGTAAAAGCATCAATTAAAGTGCCCTTTAAGCGACCACGTGACGAGCAATTATATTTGAGTGAAGAATTTTTGCAATGGAAGCGAAAAATTGTTGAAGCGCTTAAAGAGTAGGAAGTGGCTATCGGGGAAGACTCGGTAGCCTATTTTTATGAATCCATTTGTCAGCTAAAACGGACATATTTCCTCTGGTAAAAGGTTCTCTATCTTTTTATCTAGCTATTCAAAACAATCTTTTTGTTTTATTCTGAATATAGATTTAACTTGATTCAGCAAATCTTCTCCTGTCGCGAAAGTGTAACGTCAGTGGCAAATTCTTTTTGTATCGGAAGCAAATGTTTTCTGTGCGAAAGCGAAGCGGCAGCAACGGAGTGACAGATACAGAAGCCCCCAACTTCCATAAGTGGCGGGATGAATGCCAGAAAAGGAATAGAATCAGAGGGAGTGATAATGTTGGAATTTGGTAAAGTTTATTTAACAGTTATTCATGAGCGATTTAAAGGTTTAAAGGATTTAGGGGATAAGACGATTGCTAGATTATCTGAAGAAGAGCTACATTGGGCGATTCATGAGTCATCCAACAGTATATCCATAATTATTCGACATATGAGTGGAAATATGATTTCGAGATGGACTGATTTTTTGACGAGCGATGGTGAAAAATCTTCTCGAAATCGAGAGGAAGAGTTTATGAATACAATGACTACGAAGGAGGAGCTATTAGCGATTTGGGAAAAAGGGTGGTGTGCTTTATTTCAAGCCCTTGAGAAACTTTCTGCAGAGCAACTTCAATCAACGGTATATATTCGTGGGGAAGCGCACATGGCAGTTGAAGCAATTGAAAGACAGGTTGCTCACTATGCGATGCATGTAGGACAAATTCTTTTTATTGGCAAGCAGATAAAAAAGGATGAATGGGAAAGTTTAAGCATCCCAAAAGGGCAATCGAACGAATACAATGAAATGATGTTTAACAAAGGAGGCAATCATGATA
Organism: Metasolibacillus meyeri; assembly: GCF_003049505.1. GTDB lineage: Bacteria > Bacillota > Bacilli > Bacillales_A > Planococcaceae > Metasolibacillus > Metasolibacillus meyeri. The sequence continues at coordinate 5,361 of NZ_PYWN01000038.1, read as the reverse complement.
AATAAATCGTCATATATTTACAGAAAGAGGCGATAACATGATTGAGCAAAAACTACAAGCACATGCATGAGCAGCACTACAGCATTTAAGCTGATGGCAATGACAATGCATGGTATTTTTCATTCGCTTATTTCACCAAGCATCTAGTAAAATAAATAATAGATGAGATTACGGAGTAGAAGGTGAAACGATGAATACAAATATCCAATTAAACAAACTAAAAGCAATGGCAGATGAACTGAAAAAATTTATGCTCATTTATAAATTTGGATTAGACGAAATGAACACGAAAATTGGTATTTTAAAAGAAGAATTTCAAATGATTCACGATTATAATCCAATCGAGCATACTTCCTCACGTCTAAAGTCGCCTGAAAGTATTTTAGGAAAAATCGTGAGAAAAAATATGGAGCCATCCTTACCAGCGATTAAAGAGAGTATGCGGGATATTGCAGGTATTCGTATTACATGTTCATTTAGGTCAGATATTTATCGTATTAAGGAAATGCTGTGCAATCAACAAGATATTGAACTAGTGGAATGTAAGGACTATATCGAAAATCCGAAAAAAAATGGCTATCAAAGCCTGCATTTAATTGTGAAAGTACCGGTGTTTATGTCGGATCGAGTAGAGAAAGTGTATGTTGAAATTCAAATTCGAACGATTGCAATGGATTTTTGGGCAAGCTTGGAGCATAAAATTTACTATAAATACGACAATGCTGTTCCAGAAAGGCTAACGGTGGAATTAAAAGAAGCTGCTTTAGCTGCTAGTGAATTAGATAGAAAGATGGAGGCGCTGCATCAAGAGGTGCGAGAGTTAAAATCACATGATGAAGATAAGATGATGGAGCTTCACCTTGAAAAAAATCATTTTAATATCCCGAGGAAGCTGCTTGAAATGGTGAGCAATGACATAGAAGAGAAGTAATGAGAACCTTAAAGGCTGTTTGGAAAAGCACTTTCCAGACAGCTTTTTGCATACGCACGTCCACTTTTGCGTATAGTAAGTCAAAGGTGGTGTGCATATGAAGCGTTGGTTAGCGCTAATTGTAATTATGTTTAGTTGTATGATGATTGTTGTTTATGAAACAAGTGCCTCCGATAAACGCTTTTTCTTGCCTGAGCCATTAGGTGGGGTGAAAATCGTGTTGGATGCAGGGCACGGTGGCATTGATGGGGGTGCTTCTAAAGGAGATGTAATTGAAAAAGATATTACGCTTGCAATTACTGAAAAAGTGGCTCGCCAGTTAAAGCGATTGGGTGCTGAAGTCATTATGACTCGTACGACAACAGAGGATGTATTAGCAGAGCATGCACCAAATGAGCAATTTCCAACATTGCGTGAACGTAAAAAACAAGATATTTTTTTACGCGAATCACTTGTTCAAAAGCATAACCCTGATTTGTTCATTACGATTCATGCGAATGCCATTCCAAATAGCAAATGGCGTGGAGCACAAGTGTTTTATCACAAAGAAGGCGATGCGCGAGGCGAACTGTTAGCCAAAACCATTCAAGATTCGATTCGAGAACATCTACAAAATACAGACCGTGAAGCATTGTCGATTAAGGAAGTTTATTTATTAAAAAAAGTGCAAGTACCAGCGGTGTTAGTGGAGACAGGTTTTTTAAGCAATGATGAAGAGCGAGCGTTATTGGCAGATGAGGGCTATCAAGAAAAGATGGCTTTGGCTATTGCGCGCGGCATTGAGAACTATTATTTCATGGAACTCCAATAGCTATATTACAATGATAGGTATGCTATACTACTAAGTGGATATAAAAATAGAGGAGTGTTTTAGGAAATGAACGAACAACAAGTCAGAGAACTGTTGGGACAACTACAAGATCCTTTTTTACATAAAACATTAGCGGAAACAAACGGTATTATAAATGTTAGCATTAAAGAAGAAAAAGGACATGTGAGTGTGAAAATCGCCATTGCGAAAACAAATACACCAGAACAAATGACGCTTCAAATGAAAGTTGTGGAAGTGTTAAAGGAAAATGGTGCACAGTCTGTAGGCATTCGATTCGAGGAGCTAGCTGCAGAGGCTTTAGAAGCATTTCGTGGGCAAGCAACAGAATCACAGGCGCAAGATATTTTATCGCCATTATCAACTGTACAATTTATTTCCATTGCCTCAGGTAAAGGTGGCGTAGGTAAATCGACAGTATCGGTAAATATGGCTGTAGCACTAACACGCCTTGGAAAAAAAGTTGGGCTAATCGATGCTGATATTTATGGCTTTAGTGTGCCGGATATGATGGGCATAGGTGAAATGCCTGTTGTGAAGGATAATCGCATTTATCCTGTAGAGCGCAGAGGCGTAAAGGTGATTTCAATGGGCTTCTTCGTTGAAAATAATGCACCAATCGTATGGCGTGGCCCAATGCTTGGTAAAGTATTAGATCAATTTTTCCGTGATGTAGAGTGGGGAGATATCGATTACTTATTATTAGATTTACCACCAGGTACAGGAGATGTAGCGTTAGACATTCACCAAATGTTACCAACTTCAAAAGAAATCGTTGTTACGACACCGCATCCAACGGCAGCGTTCGTAGCAGCAAGAGCAGGTGCAATGGCACTTCAAACGAATCATGATATTTTAGGTGTTATTGAAAATATGGCATGGTATGAATCAAAATCAGGTGAGAGAGAGTATGTCTTTGGTCGCGGCGGCGGTCCTAAATTAGCTGATGAGCTACGTACAGAGTTACTGGGCCAAATTCCACTAGGACAGCCTGACTGGACAGAGGATGATTTCGCCCCGTCTATTTATGCAGAGAGCCATCCGACAGGGCAGATCTATTTAGAAATTGCTCGTCAAATTGTAGAGAAATTAAAGAAATAAAAATGAAGCTGTATGGAAAGCGGGTGGACGTGCTACTTTCCATACAGCTATTGTTCTTTTTAAATCCAATGCGATTCAAAATTATTACTTCTTTTCCTCATCTTCTTTTTGGCTACCGTCTTTTTGATTTTCGGAATCAGACCCAGATTCCTCTGAGCTGCCCCCTCCACCATTTTGAATAATTAATTGCTGCCATTTTGCTTGTAGAAGCGGGTTTTCAATTGTGTCCATTACAATTTGTTCCATTTGCTTGCGTAGTGGAGCGCTTTTTAAAATCGATTCAAGCTGCTTTTGCATATCAGCTTGTCCAAAAAATGACTGTAAATCCTCTTGATAAGATGCGTCCTTCATTAACCCTTTCATAATGGCCTCCTGCTGCTCCTGCATGCTTTTCGCTAACGCCTCTTTAAATTTCGGGTCTTGAAATGTCTTTTTCCAAAAATCCTCTGCTTCTTTAGATAATAAAGTTTTTTCTGTAGCTTGCTTTACTTCGTCACTATCCAGTATGAGTAGCTCGCGAAATTTTGGATCTTCTAGCACTTGGCGAATGGCTTTTTTTCCATCCTCTGTTTGAATGGAATCAACCATAATTTTTTTCACTTCATCATATGACATTGTCGCTGTTTTCGATTCAGTACATCCAGTGAGCAGGAGTAAAGAAAAAATAATAATTCCGATTCGATACATTATTTATCCGTCCTTTCATTTTAGTTCAGTATAATAATCCCATTATCGTAGGTGCTGAGAAAAAATTTATTTCAATACCATCTAAATCAAAATCGACCTGCAGTAGAGGTTGTTTGTGAGAGTAAAATGGCTTTGTGCCATGTAATCAATCCTAAAGCTCTTTCATTTATTGTTCACATTTTTACGAATAATATGTATCGTATTTATTTGCGTATTAGCTTTTTTTAGTTGTCATTGTTAAAATGAGAATGGAGAATATAAAATGGGGGACATTATGTCGTGACAATACGAAATTGGATTAAGTTTTTCCTTATGTCGTTGTTAATAGGTGGTGGTGTAACAGCCATTGCAAGTCTTATTATACGTTGGGATTTCTTCAAGCCATACATAGTAAATGGAGAATTTGGTGAGTTTATTGCTGCATTTGCTTGGATGATTTTATTAGGTTTTACAATGAGCGTAATTGCACAAGCAGGTTATTTTGCCTATTTAACATTGCATCAAGTCGGTGTGAATATTTTCCGTACACTAACATTATGGAATTGGGTACAAATGCTATTAATAGTTGTTGTACTGGTTGATTTAGTTATTTTCCGTTTTGCACCAGGTGCAGAAACGGCAAAAGATTGGCTATTTTATATTGGTTTGCTGCTCGTTTTAGTATTTGGTGCAATTGCAACAGCTGTTAAGAAAGTGAATATGACAGGCAAAAGACATGTATTAATTCCTTCTATCTTTTTTATGGTTGTAATTACATCATTAGAATGGATTATTGCATTAATGGGTCGTCAAGATAATATCAACACATATGTGGCCTTATTATTATTCCCATTAGTTGCGGTTAATGCATATCAATTGTTAATGTTACCTAAGTATAATGCTAAGTCTGAGGAAGATCGTAAAAAATTAGAAGAGCGTCGCAAAGCACGTAAACAAGCTACGCAAAATTAAAAAACGATGGGTAACCATCGTTTTTTTTATTGGGGAAATTTTTTCGTTTTTATTTGGTAGCCAAATAAATTTTCTTCTATTGAAACAATAGGGTTTTGTTGCATGAATAAAGTGAGCTGTTCAAAGTCGATTGTTGAGTGTGCATGGAGAGGAACAGAAATAATCATGCCTTCTTCAAGCGGAAGTTCTTGGTGCCAAAGGGCTGTTGGTATAAGCATATTGATTCGCTGATTAAATATCATTTGTTGCAAATCATCAGGGAATATATAATCCCTTGTCATAAACCAAAGTGGCTCTTTGTCAAAATACTTCTTATAAATGGTGATTTCTTCTTCTAAAACTTTGCTATTTGTATAATCTGTACTATTGTGACCAAGGAGCGCGGTTGGTATACGTTTGTCTTTAATTATTTCAATCATTGAAGATGAGCGTTCAATCCAAGCTTTATCAAGTAACAAGATAGGATAAGGCGCTTTTAGGTTTTTAAGCCATGTTTCAAAACCTTCGTGAGAAAAAGTAACTTCGAGCATTAAAGTTTGCCCATAATGTCCTTTTGAAATAATTGCAGGCTCATTTGTCGCATTAAATGTCGGTAAAACAGTAGAAATTTCTTTTTGATAAAATAGTAGAATTAAAAATAGAGAAGCTAGTAATAGCAATATCCGTCGCACTTTTTAACCTCCTTTATTTACAGTGATCTAACATGAAAAATAGTTTTCTATAAAAAAGTTATGAAAAGGTGTTGACTTTCATGAATGAAAGATGATACTATAAATGAGTCGCCAAGAGGTGATGCAATAACGAATGAAAATGAACCTTGAAAACTGAACAAGCAAGACGTGAATGAAAAACGTTTCATTTA
>NZ_PYWN01000292.1 GCF_003049505.1 Metasolibacillus meyeri | reverse complement strand
GATTGAATGATTGAAGAATTATGGCATGGAGATTGTTTGAAGCTAATGCGGAATATTCCTAATAAAAGCATTGATATGGTGTTATGTGACCTGCCATATGGCACAACAGAAAATCAATGGGACACCATCATTCCATTAAATCAGTTATGGGAACATTACAAACGAATCGTAAAGGATAATGGCGCAATCGTTTTATTTGCTCAAACTCCTTTTGATAAAGTGTTAGGCTG
>NZ_PYWN01000003.1 GCF_003049505.1 Metasolibacillus meyeri | reverse complement strand
AGATGTGTATAAGAGACAGATATTGTACAGGATGGCTATGTTACACCGCTAAAGCCAAAAGATTTTGGACAAGACACAATCATTTGGAAAAATGGACGTGTATTAGATGTAGAGCGAGCAGAACGAATTCGCATCCAACAAATTAAATAATAGTCCCTACGGAAAAACCGACGGATACTAATTGATTTTGGTTATTTAACCAAGTCAATTAGTGTCCTTTTTATTTTGATTCAGCAAAAAACGCCCACCTCTGTAAGCGGAGAGATAAATGCTTAATGGATATTTAATTCAGTGGGTGACAACTCACTGAATCAAAATAAAGCCTCCGGTGGATGTCACAGATTTTGAAGGGGAGGCCTGCACGATGCAGGTCAGTTAACCGTTGTCACAGGATGTAACGCTTTTAGGTTAACTTCTACTAGGAGCAAGCTTGAAAAAATCTGGACGCAATTACACCGAGGCGTAATTGATTTGAAAATGAGAGGAGAAAGCTAATGGCTAAATACTTTCCAGATTTAATTGAAGAATATAAGCAATCATTAAAGAATCTACAGGCAGTAGGTGGATGCACAAGTATGGAGCGTGATTTAAAGGAGGCGATTCAATGGATGGAAACAGGCTATGACCCTGCTGAGTATCGCGCTGCCATTCGGAAGGATTGTTATGTAATGGATCACTATTTGATGCAGCAATTTCTTTTATCCATTGATTTAACTGTACCAGATATAGATGAGCAGCAACTAAATGAAGAGGAAGAACGCATAGATAGTATTCAACTCATTGTAAAGGAGGCAATGGCGGGATTAACAGAAAATGAGCGCAAAGTGTTTGTACTCATTCGAGGGGAATACATGACATTTTCTAAAGTAGCTAACATTTTAGAAATTACACGCAGCTCCGTACAAAGTTATTTAAGGCGAGCGGAATTAAAAATAAAAAACAATATTGATGGCAAAAAGCTACTATGCCATGGAAGTGGCTATGTAATGAAAAATTCATTTTAAGGCTTTGCCATACAAACACCTATATAGTGAGAAGTTTATTTAAGCGAAGTTGGAATGAAGTAAATAAGAATTTCAGCTTGCCATACAAAAGCTTATATAGTGAGGAGTTCGTTATAAGCAAAGTTGAAATGATGCAATTCAAAATTTAACGTGCCATACAAATGCCTATATAGTGAGGAGTTCATTTAAGTGAAGTTGGAATGAA
>NZ_PYWN01000037.1 GCF_003049505.1 Metasolibacillus meyeri | reverse complement strand
GAACAAGCTTAAAAACAGAAAATTCAATCAGCTTTTATGCGACGCTAGTGATATTGGAAGTATACGTGATGAAATTATTCAGGACACCATTCTAGATAGGGAATGGGGACATGTATTTTTCTATATGATTCCAAGTGAGCTACAGTATACATTTCAGGTTGAAGAAGTAGCTGGCATAATGAAGGTGGAGTTAGATTTATTTGAACAATTATGGTTAGAAAAAATTGATCATGTTTGTGCTACGGGTATAGTAGTAGCTGAAAATTTAAAGCAAGTTGAAGTAGAGAGGCTTGTATGTAAAGGTGATTTTTTGCCGCATAATCAAGCCTATATGTCCAGCGTTTTAAAAGAGTTAAAAAGGATGCTTGAATAATAAACTTTGAATAGATAGAGGTGTAAATGTTGAAAAAAATAATTTCTATAGCTTTTCTAATTTTTTTAATAGCAGCAGCAATTAGTTATTTTAAAACAGATACAGTGAAAGGTTTATTAAAGATTGACAGTATTCCAACAAACTTTACTGTTGAAAAAATAGTAGACATAAGCTTTGAGAATATCGCAATAACACAAGAACAGCAGGCTGAAATTGCGATATATATGGAGAGCTTAAAGTTAAGGAAAATAAAAAATAGTTTATATTCTATAGAAGATACAGCATATCGTGTTGCTTGGGGTACTTCCAATTCAATTTATTTTGCCGCACCCGATATTATTGTTGTGCCATCTAAAAGCATTCGAGGTTATCGTATCATTAATCATGAGCAGTTTTTGAGTGATTTTGAGGCATTACTTAATGAGGGGCTGTAGCCATGCCATTAACATTTGCACATCCAGCAGCAATATTACTTTTTCCACGAAGGAGTAAATATTTTTATTTTTCTGCGTTGGTATTAGGTAGTATGGCGCCAGACTTTGAATATTTTTTAAGGGGGCAGCCAGGAGGGGTGATTGGACATACGTTTGCAGGCTTGTTCTATTTCAATCTCCCGCTCGTTATATGTGTTTACTGGATTTACCGCCAGTTTATTCGGCAAAATATTATCAATCATTTGCCAAGCTTTTTACAGGACACGAATCATTATGAAATAGCAGGGAGTAAAGCATGGAAATCTATTGTTTTCTGTTATTCAGCATTACTTGGGATGCTGACACATGTTATATGGGATGCATTCACACATCGAACGGGATTTGTCGTTGAACGTTTTCCAATACTTAGTGAAACATATGGTTTACCCATACCCATTTATAAGCTTTTACAGCATGGAAGTACAATTTTAGGGCTGACGCTCATTTTAATTTATTTGTATTACAGAGCATCAATCAGTAAAAATAAGTCAAACATCTCTCCAAAACGTAAATTTGCTTTTGGGAGTGTGTTAGCTGCTTTAACACTCATCTATGTCTCTATTTGGGGCATGGTTGCCTACATACCCTTTAGTAGCTATGGTGTATGGGTTGTACGGATGATTGATTCGTTCTTCTTCAGTATATTAACGCTTTCAACATACTTAAATGTAAGAAAAGCAAGCTGTTAGGCAACCATTCCTAACAGCTTGCTTTTGTAAATCGTCCACCGATTTTAAATAATAATGGAATCGATGCTAATAAAACAATCCCTACAACAAATGTTGAGATAATAAGCTCATTCCATGCAATCAATCCTTTAGAAAACAGTTGATAAATAAGGAATGAATTTATCGGTATATTTAGCAATACACCTGTAAGAAGCCCAGGCGCATATTGTTTCATCAAAATGGTTGCAATCAGATGTGGAAAAATGGCATTAAAAATCATTGAGCCTAAGAACCCAATGAATATCCATTTTGCCAAATTAGAGTGTGGAAAATAGCCAAAGCTAAATGCAGTTAAATAAGCGAAAAGGGTAATGACAATAACAGCAAATCGAAATTCATGTGATGCGACAGGCTTTTGAAATTTTGAAGCTTGCTGTGCCCATTTAGGTAACCAAATCGCTTCCTCAATATTATGCAATGTAATAGCAAGACAGAAAAATAGTATAAGAATATTCATTTGCTACCTCTACAATATTCGATATTTTTTCAAACTTACAATCGTTAATGTAATAAAAGCGATGGCAAAGCTAGCAAGTATCGCTAAATTACCAGTAATTTCACTGAAGGTGTAGCCTTTATACATCACCCCATTTAATGCATCTGCTGCGTAGTAAAGTGGCATGACATGACCGATTTTTTGTAGCCAATCCACCATGCTATCGAGCGGGAAGATACCTGAGAAAAATACCTGTGGCACAATGACTAACGGAATAAATTGCATCATTTGAAATTCAGATGTCGCAAAGCTAGATAATAGCGTTCCTAATGATAGGGCAACAAATGCTAAAGTAATATTAATTAATAAAACTAGCCAAATTGAGCCGACATGTACAATATCCAATATATAAATGCCAAATAAGGCGATGATGATTGTTTGTAAAAAGGCCAATATACCATAGCCAATCATATAGCCTGCTACAATTTCAAAGCGTTTAATCGGTGTTGCGAGTAGGCGTTCTAATGTGCCTGATGTTCGCTCTTTTAATAGCGCAATGCCAGTAATTAAAAAGACGAAAAAGAAAACGAAAAAGCCAATAAGCATTGGGCTGAATGTATCGAAAATTGTAGTATTTTTGTCGCCATATACATAATTTGTTGCTAATGTGTGCGAAGCTGTTGGCTGCATAAGTTGTGTAAGCTGGACTGTCAGCATTTTTGTTGTGGACGGATTGTCATTTAATAAAGTGAGATGGGTGTTTTCTTGTGCCAAATTGAGCCAGCTATCATATTGCTGTTCCTCTAATTGCTCTACTGAAAAATTGTCTTGTTCAATAATGTGAAAGTTTGCTTGTTGTAGCTTTTCGATAACGGGCGCTGAGCCATTGGAGACAACTAAGGTGATGCTCGCTTCATTGCTATTAAAAATAAACGACATTAACGTTAATACAAGTAAAGGCGCGAGAAATAATAACGCTAATGTGCGTCGATCGCGTCGCATTTGTTGCATAATTCTTGTGACGATAGCACTGATTCTCATAATACTGTGCCTCCTGCCTTTAAAAATACTTCATCGAAATCCTGTGCCTGGTAGTGCTCCTTTAATGCCTTTGGTGTACCATTTGCGATAATATGACCACCGCGTAGCATAATTAATCGGTCACATTTTTCTGCTTCGTCCATTGCATGCGTTGTCACTAAAATTGTTTTTTGCTCCTCGTTTTTAAGGCGAGTGAGCTCCTGCCAAATTTCCTTTTTTAATACAGGGTCAATGCCGACTGTTGGTTCGTCTAAAATTAACAAAGGAGGGTTTTGTAGAAGGGCGATAGCTAAAGATAATCTGCGTTTCATGCCACCAGAATAATCTCCTACTTTGCTTTGTAAATCATCCGTTAAGCGAACAAGCTGTGCAGCATATGTGACACGTTGAGTCCGTTCCTGCTTAGATAGTTTGTAAAGCTTTGCAAAGAAATATAGATTTTCTTCCCCTGTTAAATCTAAATAGAGTGCATCTGCCTGTGCCATATAGCCAATATCTGTGAGCAATTGCTGGTGTGGTACTTGCAAACCGAGCGCTTGAATTTGTCCGTTATCAGGCTTTAACATCCCCATAATCATTTTAATGAGGGTTGTTTTCCCACAGCCTGAAGGTCCTAGTAATCCAATGAGCTGGCCTTGTGGAAGGTTTAAGGAAAGTGGTGCGATCACTTGTTTATGATGAAAGCTTTTTGCGATATTGTTTAACGAAATGGCGTAGTCTTCCATAATGTTCTCTCCTTTTCACTGAACGTCGTGTTGATATGATTTGAATTTTACGTTAGCATTTGGACAAATACAATCAACAAATTGAGCGTATATGTTCATTGAATGGAGGGGTTTTATGTCTGTACATGAAAGGATGAATTTTGAAACGAAGCAGGCAATTAAAAATGCATTGATTTCACAAATAGAGGAAGTAGGCTTTGAGAGAGTGACGGTGAAGGGGCTTGCTCTAGTAGCTAACATTAACCGTGGAACATTTTACTTACATTACACAGATAAGTTTGCTGTGATGGAAGATATACAGCAGGAGTTATTACATAATTTAAAATGTCGTGTGAATAATATTCGGTTGGTGGATGCTACACATGCAATACAAGCAGGGCAATTGTATCAGCCATTTGTTGAGGTCATTCAATATATAAAAGAGCAGGCTACATTTTTTCGTGTGCTGCTAGGCGAGCAAGGGAGCCCTGCTTTTAGTATGGGAATAAAAAATCTTTTTGGTGAGCAAATTTTGCAAAATTTGATTGTGATACAAGCAGATAAGCTAGATATGGAATTTTGTAAGTATTTATGTGCATTTATTTCCTCGGCTGTTTTAGGGGTAATTCAAGAATGGCTAGTAAATGGAGACGAGCATTTAAGTGTGGAAAAACTTGCGATGATTCACTTTCGTTTGTTGAAGTTTTTAGGTGAGATGTGGAGCTACTAAGCGTAACTCCAGATCTCTTAATCTACAACGATAACGCCCATTAAAGAAGCCAATTGGATGGCTTGTGAAGACGACACTTTACAGCCATTTAAGCTATCAATTGAAATCGTCAATGTTTCAAAGGTAGACGAGCTGATATCGATTCCTTTTAATGAAGTTTGTTCAAAGTTAGCGTCATTCAAATTGCAGCGATTCAATTCAATTCCCTTAAATTTACATTCGTAAAAATCGCTATTTATTAAAACGGTTTCATTGAATTGCACCTTTTCAAGCTTAGCACTGTCAAATGTAGCTAAATGTAAGCTACAATGATCGAAACGCACGTTGCCTAAAGACGAGCTTGGGAACTGGCTGCCTAACAGCTTACAATTACTAAATTCTACGCGGTGAACGGAGGATTTGCTGAAATTCACATTGGACAAATCACAGTTTTCAAAGCGTACATCTGTTAATTGGATGTTGCTAAAATTCGTATAATTAAACTGACAATTTTTTAGCACGATTTGGTCAAGGCGAACACGGTCTACCTCCTCATTCATAAAGGAACTATCTATAATTTCACATAGCTCAAGCTCTGGATATTCCTCGTCAAAAATATCTGAGAAATTTCTCATAATTAGCTGTGTAGGAATTTTAGGTGTATTAATTTTCATTTCAAAACGCCCCCTTCATTTTGGAAAAGTCTATCAACTTCATGCACAGGTAGAGGCTTACTAAAATAAAACCCTTGTATGCTATTACAGCCGAATTGTTTTAGCATGTCCCATTCTTTCTTTGTTTCGACACCTTCTGCAACTGTTTGTAAGTTCAATGTTTTCCCTAATTGAACAATTGTTTGGACAATAGCAGCACTGTTTTGATTCGTACTAATATTGCGTATAAATTGACGGTCAATTTTGATTTGGTGGACGGGTAAGTTTTGCAAATAAGCAAATGATGAGTATCCCGTACCAAAGTCATCGATTGCAATAGAGAAGCCCATTGCTCGAAGTTCAGCCATGCGATTTCTAGCAGCATCACGGTCTTCTATTGCAACATTTTCAGTAATTTCAAGCACTAAATTTTGCGGTTTAAATCCAGCAGACTGAGTACATTTTAACAAATATTCAGATAAATCTGCACGAAGAAAATGCGCTGGTGACAGATTAATAGCAATCGTTAAATGCTCCTTACCTTCAGTCATCCATTTTTTTAATTGTGCTACAGCTTCTTGAATGACCCATTCACCAATTTGCGTAATAAGGCCTGTTGATTCAGCTAAATTGATAAATTTGGAGGGAGGAATAAGTCCACGCTCGGGATGTTGCCATCTGATTAACGCTTCAAAGCCTTCTATTTCCCCTGTATTACAGCATACTTGTGGCTGATAAAATAATTGAAATTGCTTTAAATCTAGCCCTTTTTGTAAATTCATTTCGGATAATAAATTTTCTTTTACAAAAGTATGCATAGAGGGCTTATAAAACCCAACTGCTTTACGGGATGTTTGTTTACGCGCATGTTCAAGTGCGATTTGTGCTGCTTGCAAGCCAGCTTTGACACTGTGAACATCATCAGGATAATAAGCAGCGCCATAGCTAAATGTCATATATACTTCCTGCCCTTTGACGGTCATTGGCTCTTTTAATATGTCTGAAATTTCCTTATTGATAAACAAGGATTGTGTTTCTTTTAGTAAAATCGGTGAGTAAATAACGAAATGATCAAAGCCAACACGAGCAATAATTGCTGGTTCTGAGAAGGCATGACGTAGACGTTTGGCAAAATTTATTAAAACTTCTTCTCCACCATCATGACCAAGCACGCTTCGGACATTTGTAAATTGATCTAATGTCATATAAATAAAAATACCGAGCTCATTTTGAGATAAACGTTCCTCTACTTTTTTATAAAATGCATGCTCATTATTTAAACTCGTTAGCGTGTCTGTAAACGCTAGTTTATGCGTATAGTTTTCGGCTTCTTGACGATGTAATCGATCAAAAATAAAAGCAAACATATCTGCTACTGAAGCGAGAACATGCCTATGAACAGGTGTCCAATGACGTTGCTGCTGAGAAAAGCAACAAATGACACCACCAACGCCCCAATTTAAAACGATGGAGGCATCGAGCATGGAATGAAATGGATGATACGCCAACGAAAGACTTTCTCGTAAGCCATGCATCACAGGGTCTGTCGCCACATCGTCCACAGCTAATGTCCGTTTATGTACAATTGCTTCAAAGTAGGTAGGAACTTCATGTTGTAAAAGTGTAACTTTCGAAATGGGATGAGTACTGTTGCTGTCGTAGCTTGTTTCTATTGTGAGTTTTGTTTGCTCTTCATTAAATAGCCAAATTTCTACCCTTTCACATTTCATTAGCTTTGCTATATCTTGGCATATTTTTTTCAAAATAGGCTCAATGGATTGCCTTGATAGCTCTGATAACTCTTTCTCTGAAAAGAAAAATTGTTGCTGATGTTGATGGAGTTGTTGCAATAGCTCGTTAGCTTCTTTGAGTGAAAAATCAATTGAGTAATCCATATACTTTACCTCTCTTATTGTATGATAAAGTGAATCTTCAGCCCGTGTGCTGTTAGTGTCCCGAATCGGCTGTTAGTTCCCACTTAAACTAGCGGTTGCCTTGTATCTGCCGCTATGCTTTCGCGCAAAAAAACACCTGTACCTGACGCTATGTTTTCGGTACAAAATGATAGTTAATACAGGATAAATGTTATTTACTAATCAATTATAGCATTATATTACGTAATTTATGGAAATTTCTTTTTGAATGTTAGGTACTTTTAGCTAGATTTTTAAAAAACGGATTTTTTAATAATCAATTCCTCCTGCATTAATATTTCATAGAGTTTTACAAATTAAGATAAATAATTTGAGTCATGCTTTCGCTTCTTTCAGCATAAAGTGTGACAGAAGCAAAAAGGAGGAGATGGACATGACATTGCACCAAGAAAGTAATCGCTATACAATTCCGTCGGGCGAACATATAGTGACGATTCGCAATCGCAAGCGAATGGACATGACATCGATAAAAGCAATTGAGCGTTTTGATCAAGAGGAATTTTTCATTCACACATCTCAAGGACATTTGCTAATTCGAGGTGAGGAACTACGTATTGTGCATTTAGACGTGGACAAGGGGCTCCTTACATTAGAGGGCAATGTGAAGCTCATGCAGTACGATGAGGAAGATAGTGCGGCAAAGGGCTTTATTCATAAATTGTTCGGATGACGATTTCAGCACAGCTGATGAGTGCTGTCATCATGCTTGCAAGTGGCATATTTGTTGGTTGTGTGATTGACAGTACTCGAGCAATATGGAGTGGACTGCCGAGACGAAAGTGGATTCAACAGTGTACCGTAGTGCTAGAGCTTATGGTATGGATTGTTCTTGGATTTTGTACATTTTATTTTTTATATGTGACAAAGGGAGGGCAGTGGCGCGCTGTTGATCCGTTATTTCAGTTAGCTGGTATTTTCCTATATGATAAATTGCTCAGACGCTTTTTCCGATTTATCGGCCGTTTATTTGTATTACTCTTTATTCGACCGATATATTGGATTGTCTATATAATTAGTCGTTTCTTCTTGATATTTTGGCGTGTAGTTAGGTCGATAGTTCTATTTGTACTTACGCCTGTCACGAAACTGTATAAAGTGGCACTAGGGACCCGCTTTAAAAAATAGCTTTTACAAAGTATAATAGCTGTATTATTCAAAATTGTGAGGTGAACAAGATGGCTCAAAGAAATCGTCAAGAACCATCACCTAACAGAGTAAGAAAGTTAGATAATGACTATATTCGTTCTAGTGAAAATAATGTGAAACATAAACCTTCAAAGCAGCAGCTTATCCGCCGCCGTCGTCGAATGCTTGCTTTCTTCGCTGTGGCAAGTGTAATTATTTTTAGTTTAGCGAGTATGCTAATGAAGCAATATAATCATCTGGAGGCGAAGGAGCAAAAAAAGGCGGAAGTTTTAGCAGAGCTTGAGCAAATACAGGAAGTGCAAGAGATGCTTAAGTTGCAAATAGCAAAGCTTGAGGATGATGAATATATTGCGAAGCTAGCACGTAAAGAACATTTCATGTCTGAGGAAGGTGAGATTATTTTCACGATTCCAAAAGGTGGACAATCAAAGGAACAAGAACAAGATGATGAGTAGGTGCAAGGGCGAGTCCATATGAAAAAATAATGGATCGTCCTTCTTGTGATGAAATGGATTGTATTTAGTACAGTGTTGTTGACACAACTATCCTGTTCGTTATAATAGAATAGAAACTATTATCAATTCTGCTTCGGCATAATTGTGTCTAAATTTTTTAAAGTTTCATTATACTCAGTATATGACTTTCGAAGTCGCTTAATTTTTAAGGAGGAGCATTTTTTTTATGTCAATTGAAGTAGGCAGCAAATTACAAGGTAAGGTAACAGGCATCACAAATTTTGGAGCATTCGTTGAGCTGCCAGATGGCAAAACGGGTTTAGTACACATTAGTGAAGTGGCAGACAACTATGTGAAAGACATCAACGAGCTTCTAAAAGTAGGAGATACAGTTGAAGTCAAGGTGATGAATGTTGAAGCTGACGGTAAGATTGGACTTTCAATCCGTAAAGCAAAGCCTCAACCAGAGCGACCAGAGCGTCCTCAACGTCCACGTCGCGATAATCGTTCGAATGAGCGCAATGATCGTCAACCGAAAGAGACTTTCGAGCAAAAAATGGCGCGTTTCTTAAAAGATAGCGATGAGCGTCTTACAACATTAAAGCGTGCAACAGAATCAAAACGCGGTGGCCGTGGAGCTAGACGAGGTTAGTTTACTGGCTATTTCAGGCGTAGAAAAGGTGTAATATATAGAACGGTCGGAAAAGCATGCAAGTGCATATCTTTTCCGACCGTTGTTGTTTTATGAACATGTAAAAGCGCCTTTTCGCTACAATTTATCATGAATCAATAACATTAGCTTTTGGCTGTTTGGAAGTAAACTTGACTTTCCAAGTAGCTTTTTTTAATTTTTCTCCTGTTTCACTAGCATACGAATCAACGAAACGAAACAGACAATCCCTCCAATGAGACCACAGCTAATCATGATGATTTGTGCAATTAGCGGTATTTTTGTTAAAAGCACACCACCAACAATTAGCATCATACTCGCTGCGCAAAATAAAGTTAAATATGTGAAATTGCGAATCAAAGTGCATACCCCTCCAAAACAATAGATAACTCTATTATAAATTGAAACGTTAATCAATGGGGATTTTTCTGCCACCTCCTGATTATTAGTTAAAATTATACACATAGTTCCTCGGCATAATTAATTGAGTTTTTTGTCACTTTATTTTAAGATAAAGACATACTTACACCGTTTACTGTTTGTAAAGGGAATAGTTGTAATTCGTAGTTAAATGAGGTCATACATAAAGAAATTATGTCTCCTACATTAAACAGGTAGTCATATGCTACCATTTGGTGAATGCGATTACATTGGTATTTCAAAGTATTCTTTGATAGAAAGTGTGTACAATTCATTAGGAGGTTATTAAATTTGGGTATTAATTTACAAAAAGGACAACGTATTGATTTAACGAAGGGTAATGCAGGTTTAGATACGATTAAAGTAGGTTTAGGATGGGATCCTGTCAGTCAAAGTGGTGGCGGTGGCGGCTTTTTAAGTGGATTATTTGGTGGTGGAGGTAGAAGCAGTGCAAATATTGACTGTGATGCCTCTGTATTAATGTTGCAGGATGATAAAGTAGTAGCAGGTACTGATATTGTATATTTTGGAAAATTAAACAGTGATTGCGGCACGATTCAACATTCTGGTGATAATTTAACAGGAGATGGAGACGGAGATGATGAAGTAATTACAGTTCGTCTGTCGTCTGTGCCTGCGAAGTATAATAAGCTTGTATTTGTTGTAAATATTTATGATGCAGCAGGACGTAAACAGCATTTTGGGATGATTCAAAACGCTTATATTCGCGTCTATGATGATAAAAATGGCAATGAGCTTGTTCGTTATAATTTAACAGATAACTATGCTAATTTGACAACGCTTATTTGTGGTGAAATCTATCGTCACGGTGCTGAATGGAAATTCGCGGCGGTTGGAAATGGAACAAGTGATGTAAAGCTTGCTGATGTAGTTCGTAGATATCAATAATACCTGAAGCTTTGGTCTGTCACTCTTTAGTGAACTTGCTGAATGAAAGGCTAATTAAGTATTCATCTCGCCATCTCTTGAGATGAGCGCATTATATAATAAATCAATATAAAATTAGGAGGAATAAGAGTATGGTAGTTTCATTACAAAAAGGTCAAAAAGTAGATTTAACAAAAACAAATCCGGGGTTAACAAATGTAGCAGTAGGCTTAGGCTGGGATACAAATAAATATGATGGCGGACATGATTTCGACTTAGATGCCTCTGTATTTTTACTAGCTGACACGGGGAAAGTAGCAGATCAAAACGACTTTATCTTCTATAACAATACAACAGGTGGTAATGGTGCTGTTGTACACTCAGGTGATAATTTAACAGGTGTTGGTGACGGAGACGATGAGGTAGTAAAGGTAGCATTAAAAGACGTACCAGCACATATTCACCGTATTGCATTTACTGTAACAATTCATGATGGAGAAGGGCGTAGCCAAAACTTCGGCATGGTATCAAATGCTTATATCCGCATTGTGAATGAACAAACAAATGAAGAAATCCTTCGCTATGATTTAGGAGAAGATTTCAGTATTGAAACAGCGATTGTTGTAGGTGAGCTGTACCGCCATAATGGTGAATGGAAGTTTAACGCTATCGGAGCAGGCTATCAAGGTGGCTTAGCAGCGCTTTGTAATGACTACGGTTTAGCAGTTAATTAATCATTAATAGGAGGTACTCTTTTATGGCAATTCAATTAAGTAAAGGGCAACGTATTGATTTAACAAAGCAGGACCCAGGTTTAAATAATATTGGTATTGGCTTAGGTTGGGATACGAAGCAATTTGATGGCGGGCATGATTTTGATTTAGATGCATCGATATTTTTACTAGATGCAACGGGGAAATGCCGCAATGAGCATGATTTTATTTTCTATAATAATTTAGAAAGCTCAGATAAATCTGTTGTGCATACAGGAGATAATCGCACAGGAGAAGGCGATGGCGATGATGAGAAGGTACTTGTTAACTTAAAGCAAGTATCTCCTCAAATCGAGAAAATTGTCGTAACAGTAACAATCTATGATGCAGAAGCGCGTCATCAAAATTTTGGACAAGTGTTAAATGCTTATGTCCGTTTAACAAATGAGGAAACAGGGGCAGAAGTATTACGCTATGATTTAGGAGAAGATTTCAGCATCGAAACAGCCGTTATCTTCTGTGAGCTATACCGTCACCAAGGCGAATGGAAATTTGCTGCAATTGGTTCAGGATATCAAGGTGGGCTAGCGGTATTAGTAAATACGTATGGCTTACAATGAAGGAGCTGTCTAAAAAGGGTTTACCCTTTTTAGACAACTACCGCTGGAGGAAGTTACTTGAACGTTATTAATGAAATACTAAATACATATGCACAATTTTTTAATTGGCAAATGTGGGGAGAAGTTTTAACAGATCCAGTAGCATGGGGTTTGATTTTTTCGCTAATTATTATGGAGGGGCTATTATCTGCGGATAATGCGCTAGTGTTAGCGGTCCTTGTTAAACATCTCCCGCCAGAGCAACGGAAAAAAGCGTTGATGTATGGGATGTTTGGTGCCTATTTCTTCCGTTTTATCTTTATCGGTATAGGTGTATATTTAGTAAAGTTTACACTTATTAAAGTGCTAGGTGCGGCTTACTTAATGTGGTTAGTTATTGCGCACTTTAAAAATAAAGGCGATGATGAAGAGGAAGCAAAAGAATTCAAGAAGAGCAGTTGGCTTGTCCGCATTTTCGGTACATTTTGGGCAACGGTTATTTCGGTGGAGTTAATGGATATTGCCTTTTCTGTCGATTCTATTTTGGCAGCATTCGCCATTTCAGACCAAGTATGGGTGTTATTGTTAGGTGGCGTATTAGGTATTATTATGATGCGAACAATTGCAGGTGTGTTCCTTTCGTTAATTGAACGGGTACCTGAACTTGAAGCTACGGCATATATTTTAATTGCGATTATCTCACTTAAAATGTTTGCAAGTGTATTCGGTCTCCATATCTCACATGAAATCTTCTTTATCATTTTAATTGCAGCCTTTGTCATGACATTTATTGTCCATCATTATAATAAGAAAAAAGCTGCATAACGAACGCACTGTGTTGGTCTGATAATATGTAGACCAATACAGTGCTTTTTTTGAAAAATTATGTTTGGAATGGCTATGTATCATGAACAGGAGAGAGAATCTATGCAACATTTAGCTATGGTACCACAATCGTTTTTTTATCAAAAACCACAAGCCTTTACGAAATGGGAATCACCTGATTTATTAGCTTATGCGTTAGGTGCGACTTTATATATGCCCGCCTCTATGCCGAATATTGCACAAATGGTGAAAGCGAAGAAATATCCAGAGTTAATATCTTTTGTAATTGATTTAGAGGACGCTGTAGGCGATAGCGAGCTAGAAAGTTGCGAAATGAAGCTAATCGCTGAGGTTGTAGAGCTTTATATGCTGTATAAAAACGGAGAAATAGCGCCGCAAGATTTGCCGCTTATTTTTGTACGTGTGCGCAGTGTAGAGCAATTGCAGCGCTTAACGGAAGTATTAGGTGAAAGACAAGAGGTGCTAACAGGCTATGTCTTTCCTAAATTCACAGCAGCACAAGGAGCGATTTATTTTGAATTGCTGGAGCAGACAATTCAAGCACATCAATTAACCTTGTATGGTATGCCGATTTTAGAAAGCCGTGAAGTATTGTATAAGGAATCGCGTATGGAAGCATTATTTGCGATAAAAAAAGTGCTAAACCACTATCGCAATCGTGTCTTGAATGTGAGAATAGGCGCGACCGATTTTTGCGGTATTTATGGTATTCGTCGCCGTGTTGATTCGACGATTTATGATATAAGTGTCATTCGAGACTGTATTGCGGATATTGTGAACGTGCTAGGACGAGAGGAAGATGGTTTTATTATTTCAGGTCCTGTGTGGGAATACTTTAGCAATGCTCGTGTGTTAAAGCCGGCACTACGCATCACGCCATTTAGTGAGAAGGGCATACTGGACGCGCGACAAGCTTTGCTAGATGATTGCTTAGACGGCTTGATGAAGGAAGTATTAATGGATCGACAAAATGGTATTTTAGGAAAAACGGTGATTCATCCGAGCCATATTCGCGTTGTCCATGCACTTTATGTTATTTCCTATGAGGAATATTTAGATGCGTTAAGCATTATTGAAAACAGCAATGGACAAAAAGGCGTTGTGAAAAGTCATCATGCTAATAAAATGAATGAAATGAAGCCGCATTTACGATGGGCACAAAGAATTATGCGTCAAGCCAAGCTTTATGGTGTTTACCATGAGGAAGTTGATTTTGCCTCTCTTCTAACTTCGTTCAACGAGTACCCAAACATTCGCTGAGCAAGAGAAATTCGCTAAATTCTGTGGCAACGACGGAGTAATTAACACCATATTGATTCTAAGCTTCCAGTGGCTGTCACAGGCTGTCACAGATTTTAATGGCGTATCTAGCGCCTTTATATACAGAATAGGGGGAAACGGTTTGCAGCAAGAAACAAAGTTAACGATACTACCAAATTATAATATAGCCATAACGATTACAGACAATCCATATCAGTTTGAGATCAAGCATTTATTAAAAATGGCAGCTCGCATTAATAAAAAAAGACAGTTTTTATTTGTTAGCCCTGTGCTTGGCAAGCATTTAGCTGTACGTCCACAAGTACCGTTATTAACAGGAACTTTATTAGCGATGCTATACTACGAGCGATTAAGCGGACGAGAAACCTCGCAGCTAATGGACATTGTAGAGACCATTAAGGAGCAAGGGCAGTCACCATGTGAGGTGGGTTTTGAGTTAGAAGAGGATACGCTATTTATTGGCTTTGCAGAAACAGCAACCGCGCTTGGTCATGCAGTGTTTCAAACATTTCAGTCAAATGCGACATACATTCATACGACAAGAGAATTACTGTCTGATGTAGAGCCATTTATTACGTTTGAGGAGGAGCATTCTCATGCGACAAGCCATCGGATGTATAGTGATCTACCTGAAAAGCTACTACAGGCAAAGCGTATTGTACTGATTGATGATGAAATTACAACAGGCAATACGACAATTAATATTATCGAAACATTGAAGGCGAAATTTCCGCATATTCAGCATTATACGGTACTATCCATTTTAGATTGGCGCTCGGAGGAGCAGGTGAAGGTCCTTCAACAGCAACAGGAAAAGTGGGGAATCTCGATTGATTTTATTTCAATCATGCGTGGGTTTTTTAGCTGTGAAGGAACGGCTTTGTTAACAGATGAGCAACCACAAATGACGACAGAGACAGCGCAGCATATGGAGCTAGTGGAGATTGATGCACCTGTTGCTTATCGACATTATGATTCAGTCGCTGAAAGTGGACAGAAGAATCAGCAGCCTTATATGTTAGCGACAGGGCGATTTATGCTGACAGCCGAGCAGCAGCGCGAACAGAAACAGACATTGCATGCGATTGCACAGCAAATTGCAAAACTAAGAACAGGCGGATCAGCACTGGTGGTTGGCACAGGTGAATTTATGTATGTACCGATGCAAATTGCCGCTTATTTAGGGGATAATGTCTATTTCCAGTCAACTACGCGCAGCCCAATTTATTGCACGGTGACAGAGGGCTATACGATTACGGATAAGCTTGTATTTGAAAGTCCTGAAAATAATGGTGTGACGAATTACTTGTATAATATAAAAAGCCGTCCATATACGGAACTTTTTTTACTTGTAGAACGTATTGCAAATAAAGAAATCGTTGCACGAGCTGTACGTGCACTACAATCTATGAGCGATGCAAAAATTTACGTTATTTGTATGCATGAATTGGAGGTGGAAAAGTGAGAGAGCCAGATAAAATGGGTAGCTACAGTTCTGAGGATGTAGTGTTTTTGCTCCGCAATGTTGGGCATATGTCTTTAGAATTAGACAATGTTAAACGTGAGCAACTTATTCAATCAGGGGTGCATTACTCGGAAATGCTACCTATCGAATATCAGCCTTCTGATGCGTATATGTCCCTTTTTAATCAAACATTGGATCGCTATGCGGAGCGGATTGCAGTAGCCGTTGGTGTCGTCGCAGAGCAAATTGTCGCACTACGCGGGCTGGACAATTTAGTGCTAACGAGTTTAGCGAGAGCGGGAACACCCATTGGTATTTTAATTAAACGTTATTTGAAAATGCGTTACAATAAAAGTGTTCCCCATTATTCTATTTCAATTTTGCGAGGGCGTGGCATTGATGAAGTAGCCGTCCGTTATATATTTGCCAAGCATCCTTCAGCACAAGTTCAATTTGTAGATGGTTGGACAGGTAAAGGAGCGATTGCTAGCGAATTAATTCAAGCTTGTGAGACCTTTAATGCAAGGCATTCACAACAGCTTTCAGCGACATTAGCTGTATTAGCTGACCCAGGGCATTGCGCGGCGATTTATGGTACGCGCGCGGATTTCTTGATTCCATCAGCATGCTTGAATTCGACAGTATCCGGCTTAGTTAGCCGTACAATGTTGAATTTACAGTTCATGGATAAGGACGATTTTCATGGAGCAAAATATTATCACGAGCTAGAGGGTGTAGATGTATCTAATTTTTACATAGACCATATTACCTCTTATTTTGAGCAAGTAGAACAGCAAGTAAAAGAACAGCTTTTACAGTGTACAGATCATACTGTAACGTGGTTTGGTAAGGAAAAAGTCCAAATCATTCAGGAAGAGTTTGCGATCAAGAATATTAATTTAGTCAAGCCAGGTGTGGGAGAAACGACGCGTGTCTTATTACGACGTGTACCGTGGAAAATTTTAATTAATCCACAGCATATAGATGAATTAGAGCATATTTTATTGTTAGCACAAGAAAGAAACGTGCCGATTGAGGAGTATCCAAATATGTCCTATGCTTGCTGTGGCTTAATAAAAGAGACATAGGAGAAAGATTATGCTACTTTTCACTTCTGATTTAGACAGAACGTTAATGTACTCGCAGCGCCTTTTACAACAATTCCCGTCAGTCAGCGAGATGGTAGCGGTTGAACAAATGGATGGTAAAGTAATTAGCTATATGACAGAGGAATTAGTATCATTGCTCAAAAAAGTATGTGAGCAAACATTGTTTGTCCCTGTTACAACACGCTCTACAGCACAATATGAGCGACTTGCATTTATGCACAAGCTACAGCCTGCTTATGCGATTATTAGCAATGGCGGCATACTGTTGGAAAACGGCCGTCCAAATGAGCAATGGACTAAAATTATGCAGCAACGTATTGCAGCTAGCGCAGTGCCTTATGCAGAAATAGCGCAGCATTTTCAACGTATGGAATCATCTATATGGTTGCAACGGTCGCGCTGTATGGACTCATTATTTGTAGTGCATTATGTGGACAAAGAGGCTTTTAGCGCAGCACATTATCAAGAGCTGCAACAAGCAGTTAATCCATATGGTTGGCGAATTTGGCTAAATGGTAGAAAATTATATATGATGCCGAAAGTACTGACGAAGGAAGCGGCGATTACTTATTTGCAAGAGCATTGTACATATAATCAACATGTCGCAGCAGGAGATTCGATTATGGATTATGGCATGCTTGCATTGGCAGATATCGGTTATACGCCTTATCACGGCGATTTAAAAGATAAACAGCCACAAGCATTAAGCAACATTGTTTACTCTGAGCAAAGTGGTGCAGCGTTTACGCAGGAATTACTTGAAGCTGTTTTGCGCTTGGCAGCAAAGTGATTGACCAAAAGTTGGTTTCTTAAGCTACTGTGCTGAAGAATAGTTGAAGGATGTGAAATGAGAATGCAGACAATAACGATACAGCCAATTTTGGAGCGTGAAGCAGTAGATTGGCTACAGGCGTTTCAAGAATCACCTAAAAGCCGTTTATTTTATGAGGAAACAGCAAAGAAAGTTAGCTTTAGCCGTATTGCTGTTCGCATATTAGGAACACCGTTAGAAACAGACGAATATTTTAATTCATTGTTTACGTTGGCACAACAGCCGAATATCCATATTTTAAGCGAGGAATTGAATAAGCATATCGACCCGAAGGATTTTCAAGCATTGCAGGATATTTTAGCGCAGCATCAGAAAACACCTAAAGGTTTATCGATTAATCGATTAATTGCAATGATGTATGGCCATCAGCTGCTTCCTAAGCATGACGATGGCTCGATGAATCGCCATTTACAACTAGCGACAATTCGGGTAGTGGAGCAGTTTCAACAGCAGCAATCATTAGGTTTATTAGCAAATGATTTTCGTCGTTTTTTAATTGATTTAGTAAAATGGCTGAAAAATCATTGGATTCAATGGACAAAAGAGATGAAGGCAACGGATGATTTTCCAAAGGTTGTTTGGTATGGTGAAATGACGATGAGTCAACGCTATTTCTTATTGCTGTTAATGGAACTTGGATGTGATGTATTAATTTTCCACCCTTCGAAGGTAGATGAGTTTGCTGAAATTGATGCGACAGATGCCGTTTCAGTCAGCTACTCTTATGCACATGAAACGATGCTACAGCCATTTCCAGATAAATTGCGTGACCGTCAAGCGACAGTTGGTTATCGTTCAAGCCAGCATTTTGACCAGTTAATGAATAATCATCAGTCTGGCGTATATAAAGCGTGGCAGCTGCAAAGCTTGATGCCTCGCCCCTTAACATTGCGCATGACGTATGACGATATATTTATTTATGCGAAAGAAAAGGCGATGGTTCGTCCCAATTTCGAGGTATTGAGCAAGGAAGTTGTGATTCCTGTTATTTTTGCGAAGGTGAGTGGTGTATCAACTAATCGAGAGGAATATTGGCAATGGATGGATTTGCTTGTAGAGCATTCGCAAGCGATATTTGTACAGGAATTCCCGTATATGAAGGGCAGTAAAGCAAATTTCCATTTCCATTATCAGCATTGTTTAGTGGATGGCGAGCTATCTATCCAGCGTATTATGCAAAGCGATTGGTGGCAGTATGGTTCCTATACAATGGAGCTACAGCAGGCAATTGCTTATACGATGAAATCTGTATGTGAGCAGCCGATTGTAAAGCAGGAATCAAATGAAACCTTATACGATTTACAATTATTTTTATTCAAATACATGACGATGATTCCTGACGAAATACTGCGTCTATTGCAAAATTTTGATTATGCACAAGACATACCTAAGCTTGTTTTATATCAAGCTCCACAGCAACCAGCTCTATCACGTGAAGATACAGCACTGCTTGCATTTTTAAATCGCTTTGGTGTCGATATCGTATTTTATAATCCAACGGGGCAATTAG
Source organism: Metasolibacillus meyeri (assembly GCF_003049505.1). Taxonomy (GTDB): domain Bacteria; phylum Bacillota; class Bacilli; order Bacillales_A; family Planococcaceae; genus Metasolibacillus; species Metasolibacillus meyeri. The sequence continues at coordinate 1,448 of NZ_PYWN01000037.1, read as the reverse complement.
ATTTAGAAAAGTATTTATTAGATGATCGCTTTGATGTTCATCGTCTAGAACAGATGGTATTTGATTTACAATATGAAAAGCCAGCGCTATCAAAGCCTTCACCAGACCGCAGTATCAAAAAAATATTTAATCGTTTTTTTAACTAATTGGGAAAGGAAGGTTATATGTCTTTCACACTTGAACAGTTAACACAGGAAACAGCATATAGCACCAAGGAGCAATTACGACAAAGTGCTGAAGTACAACAAATTGCTCGGGAAATAAATATTAAAAATCAGTTAGATATTATGGATTTCGGTAAGGAGCCTGCAATAAAATTAACAAACTTCTCAGACCGCATGTTGCGGTTGCTGGCAAATGCTAAAGTCAATGAGTCAGGTGAGTTGCTACAACAATTAGAAGCGCTAATGGCGAAGTTTGACAAAAAGGAAATTGTGGAGGAAAAGGGCTTTTTTAAACGCTTATTTAAGCGCGCTCCGAAACAGCAAGAGGATTTGTGGGAAAAATACAGCTATTTAACACGAGATATCGAAAAAATGCATTATCAATTTGTGCTAATGGAGGAGACATTAGCTAGTGATAACCGTGTGTTAGCAGGGCTATATCGAGAGGATTTGCAATATTATTTAGAGATCGAAAAATATATATTAGCAGTTGAGTTGAAGTTGAATGAGGTTGCAACAGGGATAGCTAGACTTGAACAGCAAAGTGTAGACGGAAATCAAATTGCAAAGATGGAGCTACAGACGTATCAAACGGTTGCACAACTATTGGAGCAAAAAAGAGATGATTTAGAAAAGTCACGTATAGTCGCTATTTTAGCAGCTCCACAAATCGAAATGCTACAAGAAGGTAATCGTACATTAATGCAGCAAATTAACGAGGCATTTATTAAAACGATTCCCGTTTTTAAAATAGGTATCATCAATGCAGTCAACGATAAAAAGCGTCAGCTGCAAAATGATTCCGCCAAAGCCTTTGAAAATCGCATGAAGCAAGTGGGCGGTATTAATGCCGATGCGGTGCAACTGACTACAGCAATGGTCAATCAGCAAGATGGAACACAAACGCTAGAGGAAATTTGGGATCATATTGTGGAAGGCATTACGAGTTATCGCCAATTGCGTGATGAACAATCGCAGCAGCGTCAAAAGGCGGAGCAGCAACTGAAAGCTTTGCAAGTTAGAGCATGAAAAGGCAACCAACGTGTTTCTGCGCTTGTGGGTGCGTAATGTTATTGATAATGAAGATTTAAACAGGATAGATGGCAGAAAATTTTTGGTGTTTGATAATGTATAAAAAAGTAATAAATAATGTGATCATTAGATAATTTTAATAAACCAGCAAAAAGGATTTTCTCCTCTTTTGCTGGTTTATATTTTAAAATATAATTGATCACTAGCGTCGCATAAAAGCTGATTGAATTTTCTGTTTTTAAGCTTGTTCCA
>NZ_PYWN01000291.1 GCF_003049505.1 Metasolibacillus meyeri | reverse complement strand
GCAACCGGCTGTTAACCGGTTGGTCGCAGGTTCGAGTCCTGCCTTCGGAGCCATCTTCTTGGAGAGTTGTCCGAGAGGTCGAAGGAGCACGATTGGAAATCGTGTAGGCGGTTAACACTGTCTCAAGGGTTCAAATCCCTTACTCTCCGCCATCCTTAAAACAGCAACAATTGGCCCGTTGGTCAAGTGGTTAAGACACCGCCCTTTCACGGCGGTAACACG
>NZ_PYWN01000290.1 GCF_003049505.1 Metasolibacillus meyeri | reverse complement strand
GCTTACAATTACACTTCTTAATTCAACTAATAAATATATTTAATTAATTTTATTGATGACAAATTCTTTTAAAAATCGATTTTTTCTACCAATATTTTAGTAAATACATAGTTTCCTGCATAACATATGACAAGCATAATCGTCTCACTAATGCTGAAGTTCATTTTTCTCTTAAGGTTAAATGACTATCTTTGACTATTTCACTCCTATTAAACATCCTTATTCTCCTTTCCATCTCAGCAAGATGATATTATGTTTGACTACCACACGCCCATTATAAAAGTTATTTATTGAGCAATCCCGATTTATTTACTCACTTATTTTATGACGAAATTGAAATAGCATCATAAAATAAATCAGCTAACAAATATATTTAATTAATTTTAATTTAACTGAAAACCAAGTAGTTCTCAGTTAAA
>NZ_PYWN01000036.1 GCF_003049505.1 Metasolibacillus meyeri | reverse complement strand
AGCCTAAAAGGAGCGACAACATACCAAAAAAGCTATATAAAAAGGTATGTACCTTTTCATATAGCTTTTGTTTAATTAATCATTTTTCTCTTCTGTTAAATAGCGTTTTTTTCTTCTCTTTAGCAATACATATATGATGACTACAATAAGGAGTACAAAGAGTACAAATACCGCAATTGCTTGCCATATAATGCTACTTTGTTCCACCTCATTCATTTCCGTTGCCTGCTGCTCTTGCTTCCCAGTAATCAGCTGACCTCCCTTTGTCAGCATCACCATATTCACAGGTTGATTGACTTGACGGAGCTGCTCTAAAAAGCTTGCATTCATAGGTGGTGTATCTGCAACTTGCAACAGCATGAAGGGCTGATTTTCCTGCCAAAAGCTACGCGTTATAAATGCGTAATCCGCCATCGCCTGATACAGCAGTCCTTGCTTTAAAAAATCGGCTTCTGTGTAGAGAATACTATTTGTATGCGTAGTAAGCATTGAAAAATCCTCCACTGCGCCTACAAAAATCAACGCATAATTTTGCAGATCCTCTTCGTTAATTTCTTGCTCCTGCACTAATTTTATTTCTGCGGATTGCCCATTAATCATGAGCGATTTATAAAGTTGAACCATTTCATCTACACTCACTGTCTTCTCATTTGGCACAACAATTAATGCATTATGATAAAAGGCACGAGGGAAATCCATAAGTGTAAATGTCAACGCTCCCTCTTGCTTCGGTATCGTAAGAGAGCTTGCTGCATCAATATATAGCCAATAGCGCTCATTTGTCGTTTCACAAGGATCCTCTAATTGGAAGCCTGTCACCTCAAATTGAATAGCTGTCAGCTTACTTTTATTTAACGTATTTGTTGCTACAGGAATTGTTACCTCGTATATATCTGTTGACGTTTCCTTTAGCTTTTGTATATCCACTGCATGTGGTACATCATTGATCATGACGATTAACTCTGTTTCTCGCTCAATTTCCTCAGATAATGTAGCAGATTTTTTCAGTATAAGCTTTAATGCCGCCTCTTGCTCTGACTGTAATTGCGGCAATGCGATATAATACGTTGATGTACTTGCTACTTGGCTTGATAATGTTTGTGTATTAAAGCCAAATTGTTCAAATGTAATTTCAGATGTCTGCAATTCATCTAACACGGGCAAGTCATTTACTTGAAACACTTCTCCTACCAATTGACTGTATAGATGCTCTGTTGTTAATAAAGTAACACCCTTTTGCAAATGATCTATTTCTTTGGCCGTTACAAATAATGCTGGTACACTATACGTGCTATCTGGGTTTTCTAACGTCAAAATGCGCAGTGTCGCTTCTGCTCCCTCGGTATCCTTTAGTGCATCAAGAATATATGCCTCACTAAATTCTGCTTGTCCTCCTACTACAATTACTGAGCCTTTAACTATTTCCCTATCGGATTCTTTAACGATACGTACATCTTGCTCACTATGCTCTGATAAGTAAGCTGCAAGTTGATAAGCTTGGTTTATCGTCGTTAATGAGGCTTGGTTTGGTACAATTAATGTTGTCTGGCTATCTTCATAGCTTAAAAAGGCGTTTGGATAATCAGCAAGTGTCCAAGCCTTTTCCGCCTTGTCAAATAATGAAATAGAAGAAAGAGGATCAATACGTAACCAGCTTCCTGCATTACCTGGCGCTACACAAACCCCCTCCTTAACAATCCCATAAAAGCTCGCTGTAATTTTATGTGTCCCTTTTGTTAAAGCTTCTTTTGACAATTGGACAGTCACAGATTGACTTAATTTATCTTGTCTTAGCGGAATTGTCTTCACTGCACTATCATCTACTTTTACCGTAAAAGAAGATGGATCAATCAATAGCTTTGAGTGTCGAATATGAAATATTACTTCATATGTTCTATCATGAACAATGTCCTCTGTTATTGTATAATAAAAATCCCTTGATACTTCCGTTCCCTGTAATTCAGTTGACCTTGTTACTAGTGGCTTTTTCGGTGCCTCATTCACCTCGATTTGCAAGCGCTCTTTATCTACTACAATCGTTGCCGCTACTACTTGCTCCGAATAAAACAACAAAGCGATTGCTAGCGTCACCAAATAAATAATCTTTCTCACTACTTATACTACCTCCTATTTCGTTTTTTTAGCAAAACGCTCCGTTTTATACCATTGCACTTCTTGTCCTGTAAAAACTCGCTTAATTTCTAAAAACAATGACCATACAACTAAGACAATCCACATTTGCGAATACGTAAAGTACATTAAAATAACGTAAAAAAAGTTTTTTCTGTTCATTTCAGTCTTTTCAATACTTAACGTAATCATTACTTCCCCTAAGAACAGCAAGAAGGCCAGTATCCACAACACAATGGCTATATTACCTATCGTTAAATTAATATCAAAGAATAAATTCGTTATAAAAAGACCATTCGACAAAATGACACCGAAGAAAAATAAGAAATACGTGAAAAAGAAATAGAACAAATCAAAAATAATACTTTTACGTTTCAACGTCATAAATTGTGTTAAAAACTTCAATACAACATATTGATTACCGCGCGCCCATCTCGTACGCTGTTTCCACCAAACTTTTAAATTCTCCGGCTCTTGCTCCCATGTGATGGCTTTTGGGAAAAAGCGAATATGATAGCCCATATTGTATACGCGAATCGTCAGCTCCGTATCTTCGGCTAATGCCTTCACATCCCAGCCACCTAACTCCTCTAATACACTACGCCGAATTGCAAAGTTCGTCCCTGGAATCGTTGCGATATTAAACCATTTCCAGCGTCCACCTTGCGCCATCCATTGAAAGCAAATCGTTTCAATATTAATAAAACGTGTCAGCCATGTTTCATCTGCATTAATAACGCGAAACTTACCTACTGTAGCAGCTGCCTTTGGATCATTAACAAGCCCCATCACTAAATACCAAACCGCCATACGTTCAGGTGTATTATCCGCATCATATACAACAACTATCTCACTTTCTGAATCAGCTAATGCTGAATTGAGTGCAGAGGATTTTCCCTTTCCCTTATTCGGCTCTACCGTTTCGATCACCCGAATAAATGGAAATTTCTCAGCAAACTTACTAGCAATGATTCCTGTATCATCAGAGGAGTTATCATTGATTACGATAACTTCCAGCTTATCTTTTGGATAATGCAGACGTGACATCGCACGCAAAGTTTGCTCAATGACTACAGCTTCATTGTGTGCAGGGATAAAAATACTCACCGTTGGTACATCGACCATCTTTTCACTCCACTTATCAATCGGCTTTTCAAATGAACGAAAATGTAAGTAGCCACCTTGCATTAAAAACATGTGGTACAGTAACATAACCCAAATCAAAATGAGCGAACAGTAAAATAATAAATCAGCCATTGTATTTCCTCTCTTCAAACAATCTTTTACGCAAAGTGATACGCAATCTTAATGTATTAATAAAGAATAGAGCAACAAATAGTCCAACTGTGATAACGAGTATCCATAAGCCAAACTCAAACGGATTGTTGTCAAAAAATAGCGATAAACGTTCAAAAATCGAAAAGGATAGCTGTGTATGCAAACGACCTTCTTCATCTATTGGTGCAATTGAGACATTTTTCGTCAACACCGAAAAATTTTTTTCACCAAAATTTATCCATTTTAAATTAGGTGATTGCATAAAATTAACAATATCAATTAAATAATCTGGCTCTAAATAGCTTGGATACTGAAAACTTATAATGGCTCCTGGTATCTTTAACAGCTGCTCTATTGTTTGCTCCATTCGATAAAGCGGATTATCACTTCCATCCAATTCAGTTCGCACTGTATATGGAAAAATGAACTGTTGATTTTGCTCACTTGGATAAACTCGAAATGGTCGGTGCTGTACTAAATGGTTAAATATTTGGCTATCCCCATTCAATAATGTCGGGTAAATATCGTTTCGCACCAAATAATGCAAACTTCTTTCCACTGTTTCAGTAAAAGATGCTAGTATAAAGACAGCTTCTTCCTGTTGTAATTTTTGTAAATAGCTAACAAGCTCTTCATTATTATCTAAATAAATTTGGGTTCCATTCTCATCAACAAATGGAGCTACTTCTAATATTACAGGTATTTCATGTTCCTTTAAAGTCGTCACCAACTTTGCTAAATGGTCGACGTTGGTCCTCATATTAATATCTGATAGTACGATAAATGCTTCATGGTTAGTTGGTTGAGGTAGCTGTAATAATTGGCTAATAGTAACCGACCACTCATATATAAGTTCCTTTGTAAATAAAGCCATATGTGACCAGTTACTATTTGGTATTTTGACGATAAATGGATAATCTGTAGAAAAGGAGCTAGCCGTTTGGATAACCTCTACATTCGTCGGTAGCTGTGGTGCTTGCCAATACAATGGATTAGTCAACACCTGTTCGCCAACCATTAGTAGTTTAACCTTTTCCCCATCATGCCATCCTGCAAATGGATCGAGCTGTAACGCACTATCTCCTATTACAACGGCCGGTCCTTGAAAGTTGTTTAAAGCTCGTATCGCTTCATTTGGCAATTCCACTGGATAAAAATTAACTAGCACAATTCGCTCATATGATGTAAGCAGCTCCTGTTGTATATCTTGTGCAGCAAGTATGTCGGTATTTGCATACACACTCAGTAACTCATATAGAATTTGTACATCTTCAGTTATTTCTTGACTGCTTGTCGCATAAATTAATGCAATCTCTTTCTTTGCTTCTTCAGCTTTTACAAAATGAGGAAAAAAAGCTACACCGCTTATATATAGGATTATCAAAAGGCGATATTTAAAGCTCATTCGTTCTCATCTCTCTTTCTAAATCCGTCAATAATTCTTCAAAGCTTCGCTCCACTTGAGAAGTATAAAGGAAATAGCTCGTCTTATAGCTCAAAGTTACCCAGCGTCCATTCAATAATTGGTGATTTTTTAAAACATAATCTAGTTTTTCATAAACAACATCAATAAATTCATCTGATGTATCTGTTAATAATAAAGCGATTTGATTGTCTCCGAAGCGAAACTTCTTGTCCGTTTGTCGGACTGTTTGCTGCACTTTCTCTGCTAACTGTTTCCACAAATGCTGCACTTCATTTACACCGTATAGCTGCTCAAATTGCTTGTAATTTTCCAGCCTCAAAAGGATGAAAATAAACTGATGTTTATATCGGTTCGCTCTTCGCATTTCTTCATTTACTGTTAAATACATGCGTGTTTCATTATCAAACCCTGTTTCCACATCAATGGCTACGAAGCGATTCACACTTTGTTGCAAATGCGAAATACGTTGTTCTTGCAATAATAGCAGTTCATTCACCTTACCTGCACACAAAATAAGTACCAATAATAGGACACCATAAACTAAAAATAATTGTATTGAAAAAGCATCATTTATTGTCGAAATTGTCCCAGCTATACTCATATAAAGTAAGATGGAGCCACTTACGAAAATAAGGATGAGGCTACTAATTAATCCGGTAATTGCGCCTTTCCATATAGTTAAAATAACGAGGACCACTAAAAATAAATAAAGTATTTGTCCCTCTCTTCCTTTATCAAATAAGACAAACAAAGGAATCTGCATAAGCAACAATAGCAACGTGCCATATAATAACATGGATTTAGTTCCCTTTGTCGTTATTCGCATAATCCATCTCCCTCTCTGTTACTAACGGCATTAAATTATCAAATACATGTGTTGCACTTGTTTTAACATCAATATATCCCGTTTCCTTATTATTTTTTAAAGCATTCATTTGCTCAAAAAATCGCTTCGCCATTTCTTCATTCCCAAGTCCCAGCATATAACTTGTCGCAAGCGCATAAACAGCAGGTGAATCAAAAGTAACTGATGGCAAATTAGTCTCGGCATCATAGCGACCATATATCCGACCATCTCTTTCATATAATTGAAGTAGCCATGTCGTAAACATTTCTGTCGATTCGCCTAACTGTAACTTATTAAACGCCGTATACAATTGATCAATCATATGCAGTTCCTGATCATAGGCATATTTTTTCGTTACGACGTCATAGGACTTTGGATAAAAGCCGCTTGAAGTAGGTGTCGCATTTTGCAAAACATTCACTTGCTGTTGCATTTGTTGCTCTGACAAAATGTCATATTGCACCATTTTATTTAACGCCTCAGGCATAATATAACTTAACGTAATTGTATTAGCCTTTTCAAAGGAATAAATATCAACAAAATCAACGAAAATACCTTCACGCATTCCTTGCTGTACAAGTGGCTCTCCAAGCTTCTTTGCCAACCGAATATATTGTGGCATTTCCCATTGCTCTCCAGCCTCTAGCAATGCATGAATAATACGTAAGTCATCAATGAATGCATTGACAGTTGATGCCTGTTGACCATCGATACGCCAAATAATAAATTGATTTTTTATAAAATACTTCTCTAATACCTCTACCTGCTCTTGAAATCTGCCTATATCCCCTTTTTTCCCTAAATAAGTTAACCATAAACCGACTGATTCAGATAAAAATATATCCTTCTGCTGTTGCAAATCTGTTTGCAATAGATGCTCCTCGGTCATTAATTGCTCCACGACAAATTGCTCAGTAGATGACAGTGGTGGCTTATTTTCTATCTTTTGCGGCACCGCACAACTTGTTAATAAAAAAATCGTTAAAACTAAACTACAATTCAAGATCCACCTCATCATCAACCATCTCTCTATTAGTGTAATGTTCTATATTAAACAAAAACTATACATTCTTCTTTTATTTAATATGAATAATAAATAAACATCTATATTACGCCATTAAAAATAAGTCAAAGGACTCTATTTATTATATATAAAAATTTAAAATAAAAAAATACAGGTCTAAAGATTCCCATTTGTATCATTCCAAACAGGAAATATTTTAATTATTTAAATTTTATTACCAATAAATATATGTTTTTTGCACGACAGCACATGTTTTTCTGTTGTGAAAGCAACCTTTTCTGTGCGAAAGCGTAGCGACAGGTACTTCAAATAGTTAGTGGGCACCTTGTAAAAACCTAAACATCAGTCGGAGGAGAGATGAATGGTTTACTTTGTCTCATTATGAATGGATAATTATTTTGTACGGATAGTATGCCTTCTAAAAAAACAAAACTATTATGAATCAAAATTACTTCATAATAGTTTTTGTTTTTTTAGTTATTATATTCAATCTTATATCTAAAGCAATCTGAGAAAATAAAAAGAATGATCAGCTAACTATCCAGTAATGCTGTATTCTATTGAATGACTCCTAACTCACGACCTACTTTTGCATAAATAGCTAATGCATCATCCAACATTTCCTTCGTATGTGCTGCAGTTGGCATGTTACGCACACGACCAGTTCCTTTTGGTACTGTTGGGAAAACGATAGATTTCGCATAAACACCTTCTTCAAATAGGCGCTTTGAGAACTCTTGTGTTAATTTTTCATCACCAATAATACATGGTGTAATCGGTGTTTCAGATGCACCGATATTAAAGCCTAAATCGGATAAACCTTTTTTCAAGTAATCGCCATTTTCCCACAGCTTATCGTGTAGCTCTGTTGAGTCAATAATCATTTGTACTGCGCGCGTAATCGCTGCAACATCTACTGGCGGTAATGCTGTTGAGAATAAAAATGGACGTGAACGCACTTTTAACCAATCGATTAGCTGCTTCTTCCCTGCTACGTAGCCACCAACAACTCCGATCGCTTTTGATAATGTACCAATTTGGAAGTCAATTTCATTTTCCAAGCCGAAATGCTTCACTGTTCCTTTTCCTTTACCTGTTACACCAGAGCCGTGTGCATCGTCCACATACGTAATTAAGTCAAATTCCTTGGCAATCTCAACGATTTCTGGCAACTTTGCAATATCGCCATCCATTGAGAATACACCGTCTGTAATAACCATAATTTTATTGTAAAGACCTGATTCTTTCGCTGCTTTTGCTTTTGTGCGTAAATCATCCATATCTGAGTGATTGTATGCAATAATTTTCGCTTTTGATAAACGACAACCATCAATAATGGAAGCGTGATTTAATTGATCTGATAAAATGGCATCGTTTTTATCCATTACAGCAGAAATGGCGGCCATATTACAGTTAAAGCCTGATTGATAAGAAATAGCTGCTTCTGTTCCTTTAAATTCTGCTAGTTTTTCTTCTAACTTCACGTGCAGATCAAGCGTACCGTTAATCGTACGAACAGCTCCTGCCCCTACGCCATATACTTCAATTGTTTTCTTCGCTACTTCCTTCAATTCATCATTCGTTGCTAAACCTAAATAGTTATTCGATGATAAATTGATTAAATTTTTGCCACGCACTTTAATAATAGGACCATTCGCACCTTCTACAGGGTCGATTTCATTGTATAAACCTTGCTCATGCAACACTTGTAAGTTTTCTTCTAAAAATGTATCTAATATTTTTGACAAAGCACTTCATCCCTTCGTGTAATGTAAGTTCATTTTAACATATTTGGCTCACCAATCAATTGCGCTAATTGCTTTCTAAAGAATGGCAATGCCCATTGAATAATCTGTCCAGAGCCTAGCGCGAGTATCACGGTCCCAACACCAACAGGACCACCAAGCAGCCAGCCGACAGATGCCGCAAAAACTTCCATAATCGTCCTCGCTAAACGCACTGACCCGCCAAATTGCTCGACAATAATCATCATAATCGTATCGCGTGGACCTGCACCAACATTCGCTGAAATATATAATGCACAGCCAATGCTCATCACAAAAAATCCTGCGATAAAGTAGCATAGCTCCCATATAAAAATAGATGTTGAAGGGAGCAGCCAATTAAATAAATCAATAAAGGAACCAATTAACAGCATATTTAACCATGTTGCAATTTTCGGTAGTCTTCGTAAAAATAACGATGTGCTTAAAACAATAGTAAGCCCCGTTAAAATAGACCAAATACCAATTGTTAAACCGAATTGCTTAAATAAACCAATATGTAATACGTCCCAAGGACCCGTCCCTAGTGCTTTTCCTTTAATCGTTAAAGAAATGCCTAATGACATGACAGCAAGACCAACAAAAAAGAATGTCCATTGCCATGCAAATTTTTTCCGCATCTGATTGCCTTCTTTCATTATACCCTCTTCATACTTTACATCGTTAGCTCACCATACTGCGCTTTTACTACTTCTAATAAGCGCTGGGGCAATAGCTTCATTTGCATACCAATTTTCCCTGCACTCACAACCATAAATTCCAATTGCTGTGCTGACGCGTCAATAAATGTAGGGAAAAGCTTTTTCATGCCAACAGGTGAACATCCTCCTCGAACATAACCAGTTAAACCTAACAATTCTTTCACAGCAATCAGCTCAATTTTCTTCTCTCCTGCTATTTTGGCTGCTGCCTTTAAATCTAATTCCTTTGCTACTGGAATAACAAAAACATAAAATTGCCCTTTACCATTTGTAGCAATAAGTGTTTTAAACACCGTCTCTACCTTTTGATTCGTTTTATGCGCTACTGTCACACCATCTACGGCTCCGTCAGCCGCCACTGTATATTCCAATACTTCATACGGGATTTTTTGCTGTTCAATAATTCGAATCGCATTCGTTTTAGCAGCCTTCTTTGCCAATTTATGTCCCCCCATGTACAAAAAAAGTTGTTCTAGCCATAATACTAGAACAACTTCCCCATTTACGCAATTTTCGAGAATACTGGCTCTGCCGCGATACCATAACCATTTCTCACCATCTCAATATGGCTTTGGTATTGCATTTTTGCTTTATTAAAAGCGCGCTGTGTAATTAAATTCTCTAATTCTTTTCCAAAAATAGTTGGCGCTGTCGCATCTCGCTCACCATCGTTTCTGAAGCGCTCTGGTACATCAAATGTTAAATCTTCATTGACAAATGGTGGCTCTTCTTGTGACTCCATCTCTTCGCCATGTCCAGTTTGTACTTGCTGAATTTGCGCTGTAGCACTTGCTGCTACGCGTAAATCTTGTGGCGATGGCTGTGCTGGTGCTAGTGCCGCCTTACGCACTTGCTCTAATATTTTAATCGTTTCCTCATCCGAGCCAGATACAGGTGCTTGAATCGATACTTCGCCACCACTTACATAAAGCTGATTATCTGGACCTTTCGTATACGTATACGAAACAGGCCCTGTCACACTTGATCCTGCCGCTTTATGTGCCTGCTCATGCACCTTCACTTCGTCCTCTGTCATTTGCAGTTGACGCAAATGTGCTTTTGCTTCTGACGTCTCCAGCTTTTCTTGCTGTGTACTTTTTGTTTTTGTATCTGCCTCGAGCAAATCTTTCTCTGTTTTACCAGACAATAAATTTTCTAGCGCAGCTAGCATCGGATTTTGACTTGCCTTTGCAAACTGTGCTGTCCTTTTATATGCCTCGCCCATCTCTTTGCGCTGTAATGCCTTTTTACGGTTTTCGAAGTCCAGTGTACTGCTCTGCATCAAGCTAGCAATCCTCATAAATTTCACCTCTCCCTTTTTTGTTCTTTTTCGTTTTTTATTAAGCCCATTATATCAGATACTAGTGATTTTTTTCATTTACAAAGAATCAAATAATCCTTTAGTCATATTACTTTGATAAAATTTAAAGTTAATCTTTAGAATTAGCTTTTTAAAAGCTAGATTTTCATTATGCAAATAGGAGGCGTTATCAAAAAGCCTTAAAATCAAGTGACCTTTATATTTTAATAACGGGAAACTTCAATCGGTGGAGTTTTCCTTATCTCCACTGATTATTAGTTGAACGAATCGGGCTTTTACAAACAATTTTCGTCCATCTATCCTTTTTGTTTTTCTCAAACCTTAAAGTGGGTATCTTGTATCTGTATCTATCGCTTCGCTTTCGGTACATTAAACATTACTGTCCATTAATACAGAGTAAAAACATAAATAGCCGTCGGAAGTCTATACTTTCCGACAGCTACTTAAATTTCCTATTATTTCTCTACATCAAAACCCTTCAATAATGCTGCAAATGCATTATTCAATGGTTCAGCCTCTTTTTCCTGCTGCTTCATATACTTTTGAACAGAACGTTTGTCGACTTTGCCAGAGCCTTCTTTTTTACGACGTGCCTCAAAAGCCGATAGCTTTTCGCGGTAGCCACATTTACAAACGAAAATTTGACCTTCGCCCTCGCCACGTAGCTCAAGCTTTTTCTTACATTGTGGACAACGCGCATTTGTTGTACGCGACACATTTTTACGATGGCCACATTCACGATCTTGACAAACAAGCATTTTACCCTTTTTACCATTCACTTCAAGCATTGGCTTACCACAGTCAGGGCAAGTTTTTGTGGAAATATTGTCATGCTTATATTTTTTGTCGCTATTTTTAATATCCGCTACGATTGCTTTCGTATGCTCCTTCATTTCATGAATAAAGGCATCCTTTTTCAGCTTACCTTTCGCGATTAATTCCAGCTTTTGTTCCCACTCTGCTGTTGTTGCTGGTGAGCGCAATTCCTCTGGTGCTAAATCGAGCAATTGACGTCCTTTTGATGTAATGAAAATATCTTTGCCGCCACGCTTTTCAATCATAAACGAGTTGAAAAGCTTATCAATAATATCAGCACGTGTCGCAACAGTACCAAGTCCCCCCGTTGATTTTAACGTATCCGCTAAGCGCTTATCTGTCGTTTCTAAATATTTCGTCGGATTTTCCATCGCTGATAATAATGTTGCCTCTGTGAAGCGAGCAGGCGGCTTCGTTTGACCAGATGTGCCAGCAATTAAGCGCGTTTTTAACACATCACCTTTATCAAGTCGCGGTAACAGCTGCTCCTTTACATCGTCATTTGTATCTTCATCATCAAAGCGATTTTCATATACTTCCTTCCAGCCTGCACTTAGTACCGTTTTGCCTTTTGCAATGAATTTCTCACCTGCAATTTCAGCTTGTACCGTTAATTGCTCGTATTCATGTGCAGGTAATAGAACCGCTAGGAAACGCTTCACAACTAAATTGTAAATTTTACGCTCCTTATCCGAAAATGCCGATAAATTGACATATGCCTCAGTTGGAATGATCGCATGGTGATCGCTTACTTTGCTATCATCCACAAAAGCTTTCGACGCTTTAATTGGCTTTGCTGCTATTTTATTAGCAATTGTACGGTAATCCCCTACAGCACATGCTTTTAAGCGCTCCTGCAATGTACCAACAATATCCGCTGATAAATAGCGCGAATCTGTACGTGGATATGTTAGCACTTTATGCGATTCATAAAGCTTTTGCATAATGTTTAATGTTTCTTTTGCTGAATAACCGAAAAGCTTATTGGCATCGCGTTGTAGCTCTGTTAAATCGTAAAGTGCTGGCGCAAATGATTTCTTCGCCTTGCGCTCCACATTAATAACCTTGGCATCTTGACGGCCTAGCTGTTTAATAATGCCATCGATTTTTTCCTTATTAAAGCTACGGCTATTCCCATTCGTATCTTGCCATGTTAATTTAATTGAATCCGTTTGTGCCTCGATGCCATAATACGTTTGTGCTTTAAAATTTTTAATTTCGTCCTCACGTGCCGCAATCATTGCTACTGTCGGTGTTTGCACACGCCCACAGTTCAATTGTGCATTATGCTTCGCCGTTAATGCACGCGTTGCATTTAAACCAAGATACCAATCCGCCTCAGAGCGTGCAATCGCTGCATAATATAAATTTTCATATTGCTTGCCTGGCTTTAAATTGGCAAAGCCTTCTTTAATTGCTTTATCTGTTACAGAAGAAATCCATAAACGCTTTACTGGCTTGTTAATTTGTGCCTTTGCTAATATCCAGCGTGCCACAAGCTCTCCTTCACGTCCCGCATCTGTCGCGATAATGACTTCATTCACATCGCTGCGGCTTAGCTGTGATTTCACCGCATGAAATTGCTTGCTTGATTGTTTAATAACGGTTAACTTTAGACGCTCTGGCAGCATCGGTAAATCCTCTAAATTCCATGTTTTATATTTAACATCATAGCTTTCTGGGTCAGCTAATGTGACTAAATGTCCTAAAGCCCATGTCACGATATATTTATCGCCCTCTAAAAAGCCATTGCCCTTTTTATGACACTTCAGCACATTTGCAATATCGCGCGCTACTGAAGGTTTTTCTGCTAATACTAAACTCTTTGCCATTTCGTTACGCTCCTTTTGTTCTTGTATCGTTACTATACCATAGATTTCGCCTTAATTATGGTGAATGTGTGCACCCTCGTTATTTGAAAACGATTTCTTTTCGCCTCTCGAAATAAAATTAGCGACTTTCGATAAAGAATATGGTACGATACTTTTTGTTTTGATATTGGAAAGAAAAGAGGCTTTTTATGGCAAAGAAAACAAAAGAGCTTGGCCTATTTCAATTAACATGGCCACTCTTTTTAGAATTATTTTTATTTATGCTAATGGGGCTTGCAGATACGTTGATGCTGAGTGCGGTTTCCGATGATGCCGTAGCTGGTGTTGGAGCAGCAAACCAATATATTCAAATTGCTATTTTAATATTAGGTGTTATTGGCTCTGGTGCAGCAATCGTTGTTTCTCAATATTTAGGCTCGAAACGATATAAGGAAGCTTCTAAAATTTCAGCATTGTCCGTCTCGCTTAATTTGTGCGTCGGTATCGTGATGAGCATTCTCTTCATCTTGTTTTCCAACAATATAATGAAGGTAATGAATTTACAAGGGGATGTCCTGCAATTTGCACAAAGCTACCTTGGCATTGTAGGAGGCTTTATTTTCTTACAAGCGTTAATTAATTCACTTTCTGCTGTTATTCGTGTGAACGGTTGGACACAGCAAACGATGTACGTTTCATTAGGGATGAACGTCATTCACTTAATTTTGAACTATATTTTGATTTTCGGAAAATTCGGGGCGCCAGCAATGGGCGTTGAAGGTGCAGCCATTTCTTCTGTTATTAGTCGAGCGCTCGCCGCAGTTGTGTTCTTCTGGCTACTCTATCAAGCACTTGAGGTACGTGTAAAATTACAATATTACTATACTTTTTCAAAAGATTATATTAAGAAGATTTTACAAATTGGTATTCCTTCTGCGTTAGAACAAGTCCTGTATCAAACAGCACAAATCGTTTTCTTATACTACGTTACGTATATAGGGGCGGCCTCTCTCGCTGCTCGTCAATATGTCGTCAATATTTCCATGTTTACTTATTTATTTGCAATGGCTATCGGAATGGGAACAGCGATTTTAATTGGTCGACATGTAGGAGCGGGTGAACAGGAAATCGCCTATAAACGCGGGTGGTTTAGTGTCAAAACGGCTTTAATCTTTACACTTGTCATGGTCACAGTCGTAATGATTTTCCGTGAGCCATTAGTTAAGTTATTTACAAAAGACCCTGAAATCATTGCGATTGCTTCTGCTGTCTTGCTATTAAGTATTTTACTGGAAACAGGACGCACGATTAATATTACAATCATTAATGCATTGCGTGCTTCAGGTGATGCACGATTCCCTGTGAAAATCGGCTTTATTTCAATGATTTGCATGAGCTTACCCCTCGGCTATTTATTCGTCTTCGTTTTCGATATGGGATTAGTCGGCGTATGGTTAGCAATTGCGGCAGATGAATGGCTACGTGCAATTCTTGTATTGATACGCTGGAAAAGTCGCAAATGGGAGCGTTATGCTATCGTGTCTGCGAAAACAGAATAAAAGAGGGCAGAAATGTGTTTCTACATTTCTGCCCTTTTATTATGATGAAAATTGCTGCTGTAATGACTGGCTTAATGTACCAAGCTCTTCAATTTCTTCATCTACTTGCTTCGCTGATTCAATTTGATTGTCACCAATAGCCCTTAGTTTCTCTACAGAATCAACGCCTCTTTCCGTAATGACTAAAACTTGCTGCATATTTTCTGTAACATCTCTCGTATCATGGTGAATCGTTGTCATCATATTATTCATTTCAAAAATATAATGAAGCATTTGCTGAATCATTTGATGGATTTTGCCAAAATCAGTAGCAAACGACTCGACATTTGTTGTAGATTGCTCGATAGCTTGTTGACCAATATGAACATGTCCAACATTTGCTTCACTTTCCTCACCAATTGTTGTAATAATTGCTTGTATTTCCTCAGCTGCCTTTCGACTTTGATCAGATAATTTGCGGATCTCATCTGCCACCACTGCAAACCCTTTACCATGCTCCCCAGCTCTTGCGGCTTCAATCGATGCATTTAATGCTAGTAAATTCGTCTGATCAGCAATTGCCTGAATCATACTCGTCATATTTTGTGCCTCTACTGTTGATTGCTGTAAAGACTGCATAGATGAAACGATAACAGAAGTTGTTTGTAGCACACTTTTATTTTGCTCCTGCATTTTCTCGAGCCTGTCATAGCTTTCTGTTACTGCTTTTTCTGTTGTTGTTGCTTCCATTTGGATTTCCTCAAAGGAACTAAATGTTTTTTCGATTGAATGATGAATACGTCCAAGGTTATCATTCATCTGCCGAATGGAATCAATTTGCATTGCTAACCCTTCTGTTACTTCATCAAAAGAATGCCCCATCGCCTCATTGGACTTCAAATTTTGCTCTGATTTACTCGAAACATTCATCGAAGCAGATTGAATGCGCTCAGATAGCTGTTCGACCTGCTGTACTAAATGAAGTAAACTTTCTTCTTTGTTACGCTTTTCTGCCTCAAGCTGTTTCGTAATCGCATTTTTCGACAAAATTTGCTGGATCGTCGCATAGCTAGTTAATAATAAAAAGATTGCGTGTATGACTAGCATAAGAAAAGTATATTGATCTGTTCCGAAAACAATTTGTGGAATAACAAAGTAGCCTGCAACATGCTGGACTGCAAAGAGCACCGTCATTAAAATCATTAAGCGCACTTGCTCATAATAAGCGATAATCGCTAGCACCATAAAAATAGAAAAGTGAAACTCTACCCCTCCACCCGCACTGCTGATAATAGCCATACTGCCAAATGTTTGCGTCAATGTATTAATCCATGGCAATAAATAATGTTCTGAATTTTTAATATAAAGTACTATACCCCATACTAAAAATAAAAAAGGCATAATAAAAAATAGATATCTCCCCACTGTAACAGCCGTTGTTACCTCAGCAACTGTTCCGTGTGAATTATGTCCTCCAAATAAATGAAAAAACTTCTCTAGTATAAAAACAAGTATATTAATTCCAGTTGTTAAAATCGCCAAACGTAGCATTAAATGATTCTTTTTATATTGCATTACACCCCTTGCCCCTTTCTCTCTACAATATACTATTTCAAAAAAGATAGATAATTGTAGCTTCGCGAGCAATTTTGCAAAAAATTGAATTGTTTCTTGCAAAAAAAAAAATCCTCTTTAAAGGTACATTAATGTATCTTTTAAAGAGGATTTTTTGCTATCTTGTTGTTCTATTTATGACAGCGGCTTGATAGCTTAATAATTGTACATCATTATACTTTTCAATCGCTTCATTCGTATGAATATCTTCGTTAATAATTTTCACGTCACGAGCTTTTTTGAGCAATGCGCGAATTTCTGCACGACCTGTACTTGTGAGTAACTCCATCCGCTTTCCCTCCTCTAACTGTTTCACTACTTTGATTGCTTTACCAATCGCATTCGCTAATACTTTTGCAACTTCTAAACAGATTACTTCGAAATGTTTATCCATAATTTCCACGTCTATTTTCGAATTAACAAAGCCAAACTCAATCAAAATAGCTGGCTCATATGTCCGTGCTAACACACCTAAGTCGGTACGCTTTTTGGCTCCTCGATTTATCAATCCGCTTGCTTTACTGATTGCAGTAGAAACATCCTGTGCTAGTTTGATTTGGTCATAATAAAGCACCTCTACACCCAATCCCTTATCCGTAATAGCTCCTGATGAATTGAGATGACCTGACACAATAATTGCGTTTGTATCTGCATTATGGTGTGCTATTAAATGATTAATATTTTGTGTTTGATTTTTTGAAACTTTATCTTCGTAGTATGTTGCTGGTACACGATTTTCTATGCATATTTCATAAATACGTTTGATAAATTTACGAGCATATTGCACTTCATCGACAATACCGCGCGCACCTGTCCCATCCCCATAATGTCCGACATGAAATTCCAGTTCGTTTGATTTCATTAGAATCAACTACCTTTCTATGCATAATAAAAAAGGACACGCAAATGCGCATCCTTCGAATTCTCTTATATAAAAAGTTTTAAAACATTTCACCATATTTTTCTTGAAGTTCTTCCTGAGTCAGCTTTTTATAATACGCCCTACTATAACCCAGTACTTGTAAATCATGATTTTCTAAGTAAGCAGTTATTTCATTACTAACACTAAGACCACGACCTGATGTCTCATAGTTATCAAAGTCATCATTAACTAAATTTAAAACTTTTCTTCCTAGTTCCTCTTTGAAACCATGCTGTTCGTAACTTTGTACAATCTTTAATAGTTCTTCATAGTTTTTTCTTAATGGATAACCAATATGAAATGTAGTTGTTACATCACCGAAATCACCTCCGTGTTTACTAGTTTCGAGAACTTCCCAACCCTTATCGATATACTTATCTAATTCTCTTGCTGACACGGTTGTGACTCTTGAATATTCTTTCATTTTAAATCCTCCTCCTTTATAACCACTTACTTCGACAAAAGGAAGGGTTTTCCTCCTAATTTAGACAATAAAAATAACGCTAGTCGTTGGACTGCGTTTAGATGCCCTCTGTTGCTGTTAAGATATAATCCTCCACAGCTTGGCGATAATCTACGTTTGTGATATCGTCTAGCACATATACCTCATTTGTTTTTGGATTTAGTCCCCCCGACAAAATTCGCTCTGCTGCGATTCTTACTACTACTTGATTTATCATTATAAAATCCCTCCATTTTCTGCGTCTGCTGCTAATAATAATTCATCTTCCAGTTCTCTAATGCGTTTATCTTGCTCAGATTCAACCATTTCCAATATAGGCTGTCTAGTTTCAACATCAATACCTACAATCATAGACTTAGCATAATCTATAGCTCCATAATTGATATCAATATATCCAACTTCCTCATTTTCTTCTCTAGGTTTCACACCATTATGGATTTCGCCTGTCGAAAATATGACGTTGCCACTTTGGATGTTATAATATACCCGATTTCCTATATTCATCTTATGCCTCCTATTTTTTTATTTGATAGCATACCATTCTACTGTCCCCCCGCCACTAGGATATGCAATCTTTATCTCAAAACCATCGTTAGTTACACCATATACACCACCATGTCTTTGGTTGTCAACTCCGCATACCCATCCAACATTGTTCTGCTGGTATAACCCCCATATATAAATGTTACCGTATCCTGAAAACATTACTTTACTTGGTCTAAATCCTAGTCCAGAGACAGTAAATATGACTTGACTTCCATTAGAATAGAAAGATGTGCTGCCAGCAACACCAGACTTTATTTGTCTAATATTAGCAGCCATCGTCGCAAACTCTGCCGTTGATGAGGTCGGCATCCCCATGTCGGTAATGGCGTTTGCGACTTGTGCTTTCCCATTACTTACAGATTGCTTTAAATCGGACAGATAAAAGAAATCCCCGTTGTGGTCTCTCACAATAATTTGACTGTTGGGTAAAACAGACATCGCTACTACACCGTTTCGTATTATATCAAATCCAACGTCTAAATCATTAGATGCGTTAAAGCGTAAAGTAGCATTATAAGCTTTGTTAGGCGTGCGGAAAAGTAGACTTCTTATTCCCCCTTCGACAACCACATCCTCTTGCACTGTAAGCAGTCCTGTGATTGTCCCCCCGCCGCTAGTAAATACGCGTAGCCACGGTGACCATGTGTTGTCATTTATTTGATATCTTTTGAGCGTGACATCAAATGCCTCAAAGTGTTGGATTATACCTCCTCCACTCTCATCCGTATAAGGTCTAAATACATTAAGTTTGCCGTATAAGGACGCGGTAGTTGCCCCTAAATCCGCAGCAACTACAAAGCAATCAAAAGACCCCATGCCTATGCGCACGTGTAAAAAATCTCGCCATTGTGCAGGAGTAAATAATGCTAAATTTTTAGCTTCACCATTAATCAAAAATGTTCGTCCATCGACAATAGGTACTGTATTTTTCGGGTGGAAATTGCTTCGCTCACCCGCCTGCAAGTGCTTGTTGGTGTCAGAGATATGATTCGTTAAACTTGTACCACCGCTGCTGATTCCCTCTCTTAGACTAGTTAACTCTTGCTCTAGTCCTTCGATATTAGTGATTTTATGAGCACCCGCTTTGGACGGATCTGTATGTGCTGCTATTTTTCCATCGACGTACGAGCGTGAGGCAATAATAATCGTTGGATCAATCGTTAGTTTAACTACATCTGCGTTATTAGTCTCAATTACAAAATGAATAACTGTTTCCTCGGATACGCCCTCACTTAGCTGTGGTTTGTACTTTTCAGGATATTGCCCTACTGCGATTAACTGATTTTGGTCATCAAAGATACCAATCTCTCGGATGGTGAAGCCACCTGCTGTCACAGGGATAACCGCGTCAACAATTATACGATTATTGTTGTTTGGGTCGATGAATAGCTCAGAGATAGCGCCTCGCCAAACTTCATTGACCAGGGCTGTTTGATTTTGCGATGGGACATAATGCGCTCCATTGCCATCACCTATTGCGATGTACTCTAGTCCTACCTTGCTCTGTGTAACCTGAGCATTGGCGATTTGCGCTAGCCCGATATTTGTGATTAATGTGCCGTATTGCGCCACAGTATCACTCCTTTCCTACATTGGTGTTACCGTAATTGTTGAAGCAGTTTTGATGCCTGCTAGGTTGTTGCTACGGATTGTTTGTTCGATATTGTCCATGCCTATCGGGTGCAGTGTGATTTCACTACCTGTAGATAAAAAGCTTGGCATATAAACACTTCCATCAATTCTGTATTTCCTTGCCATCCTCAAAGCAATATTTAGTGGCACGATGCGTTCAATTAAATTTTTTGCTTCCCTATAATAAAGTGTTTCAGGTGTTACAAATAGTTCCATTTCAAATAAATCAATATTCAAATGCATTTCATAACTGCTCTGCCCTAACAATGCGTCAAGAATACTTTTGAGATATTCATAAACCAGCGTCGAATTTTCCTGCATTCTTGCAAGCAGTCGTGCCTTGCGAAATGCTAATGTTTCTACTCGACGATCCGCAATAATCCCAAAATCTTTTTCACGTATTGCGACGGCAGCTTCCCCTGAAGATAAAATGAATTGGTCTTTTTCAGTATTAAAAAAAGCTTCATCGAGCTTGTCCCAGTCTAATATGACCGTTTCGGACAACTCCTGAAACTCTCTAATATCCCGATAATATGAAGGAAGCTCATCTATAAAACGATTGCTCATGTGCCCACTTCCTTCAGTATCACTTCCGCAATAGCAGGGATTTCTTCTATCAAATTAATATTACTCTCCACACCATTTAACCGTGTGACTGTAATATCTTCAATGCCCTCAATCTCTAAAAGCCGAGATTCTACATGTGTAATACGCACGTTAATATCTAAATCTTTGTACCAGTTAGCGCGCAGTTCCGCGAAGTAGGATTCGAGGATTTCAGCAGCTTGTGCTTCAATTTGCCCAAGCGTTGCCCCATTTAAAATAAGGTCGCATTCGATAATAATTTCAACTACACCTACACCTTCGACTGTTACTGTATGTCCGATTGGTGCAGTGCCATAGCCATCCCCTTTAAATTCGATTGGATCAATTAACTCTTGCACATAGGTAATAAACTCAGGAGTTGGAGCGTTAAAATCGGAGTCAATAATAATCACTTTGACTGTCCCGCCCCCATGTGGTGCACGTCTTAGCCGTACACCACCGACGCCCTGTATGGCACGTACTTTTTTGCGATAATCCGCGCGATTTCCTCCAAACGCTTTATCTCGGATATGCTCTAAATACTTTTGGTAGAGGGATTCATCCGTTTCCTCGTCTTCGCCAGGTATAATCACATCCGCTAATATAGCCTTTCCTAGCCGATTATTTGCCTCTAATGGCAACAATTCACCATAATCACGATTTCCCACCGCTCCAACTGTTTGTGCCTCTACTTTAAATTCGCCTGGCGCAATATTTTCCACGGCTTGATAGACAATATCATCCAACCGATAAAGACTATTTAAAGCCACTTGTAAGGGCTGACCATCTCGATTTGTGAAAATCGCTCGACGTACTGCTTTACCTGCCTTTTTACGCTCTACCCCAGACTCATTGACACGTTTTTCTAAGTCGATGCCATCTGCGGTTGCTGCAAAAGTGCGGCGATATAAAACCGCCATATCCCAGTAGGTTTCTGCCAGTTTTAACGCTGTAGGGGCAAGGGCATCATAAATGACACTTCCCTCTCGCTTATCTACATCATCTGGCACACGATCGAGCAACTCTGCTAAACACTTCTCAAACGTTTGTGCTTCTAAATAATCAAGCAAGGGTCAATGCCTCCTTTAGCAATTGCACATCTCCATAGATGGTATGCGCAACCAAATCTACTAACACATCCTCTTTTGTCACAAATTCCAATTGAAAATTAGCAATACTGGTAATTCGTTCATCCTGAAGCAATGCCTCCTGAATGCGTCTACCCAGATCACCGCGCACATACAGCTCGTCATGCCCAATCATATTTTCAAAACCATAATCATCTGAATAAATTAAATGCTTGAAACGTACAGTATTCAACACTTTAAAAATGGCTTGTTCCATCGCCTTTTGCCCATCAATAAAGCCACCGCAACGCCCTCGAACAAAATCGAGTTGATACGTTCTTGTCGGAAGCTGTGCGGCATCTTCCACCGCGATTTCAGGTGTAATCGTTATCCCATCTGTAGGTACTACCATATGCTATCCCCCTCCTTGTATCTGTCCGATACGAAATATTTTTGCCCACCTTGTACCCTATGCAAAATCACTTTATCCCCTTCTTTTAGCCCATCTTCTATCATTAATTGTGCATAGTGCATCTCATAATCCTCGTATCGGTAGGAACCAGGTTCTCCGATGATGCGTATTTGAGAGCTAGCGCTTTTTAGCTCGTCTCCCATACGTGATCTCGGAAAATTTTTCGCATCTGTATATATAGTCGAAACAATCCGTTCATGCCTCGTTAAATGTTCCGCCACAAGCAAAAACTCATCCGTTAAGATGAGCTTAGAATGAACTTCAATTTTGAGTGGCTGCGATTCGATCACTTCCCCAACCATGAGATTGACTGGGTTAGAGGCTTGAAAGGCTGCCATTGCCGTTGTTTTAATAATTTCTAAAAAACTCATGAAACCACCTTCAATTCCAATGACATTGTATGGACATTGGCTGACCAATCATGTGTGCAAGCTTCAACTAAAAATAGTTGTTTCAGCCCTAGCTTTTCAATGAAAATAAACACCATTTTACCTGCTCGCACGCGCCAGTCCCCTAAACATTTCAGTGACAACGACTTTTTCTCCCGATTATGAACAGCCAGTAAAGCATCTAGCAAGCTCTCCACTTGTGCAGGTGTCATATTTTCATCGACTTTTTTGAAAAATTGCAATTGCCCCCACCGCTCTATATTGTTGCTATCCTTCGCAACAAATGATCTACGCTTGGCTGTTTTTTTGTCGTCTATCACAAGCTTTATACGATTATAACTATCTTCAATTGATACCGTATATTCAAAATCATACAGTAAGCTTTCCTCGCCAATATAAAATTTGGTTGGATCAATCACTAAATCTTTAATATTATGCAAGCCCAATGTGCCAAAGTCGTCCATGAAGACAAAGCTTTGATTCGTAGCGACAATTGTAGAATCAATATACTTATGAATGACATCTAATGCTTTTTTATCATCTTCGGACATCTGAGGTGCTTTAAAACCTGTAGGGGTCACTACACTTAGCTTTCTTTTTAGTTGATTACAAATTTGTGCTATAGCAGCTTCTGCTGGCATGGATTTTATGACAAACGTGTCATTGTACATGAAATACTTTAATTGATCGTAGGCAGTGATTTTGAATTCGCTGTTTTTACCGAAGCTGGTCTTGAACACGTAGCCATAAAAGATTTTGTTTTGCCCATCCATGACACGCACGATTGCACCTGACACAATTTTATCTTTCAGTGGAGTTGGGGACAGCATTGCCACATCTAACACGGAGGCTGTCCCCACTTTTTCCGTTTTCCAGCTAATTGATGTGACAGGTACTTCGTAAATTTTTCCGTCGCGATTATCTACTAGCACTTCCATCGCCATCACCTCATTTCTTAGCTGTCCATTCAGGAGGAATTTTTACCTTCAGCCCAATCGGAAGTCTTCGCAAATCACTGTCTTTAATGCCATTTAACGTTTGTAACGCCTTATAATTTGCACCGTTGCCCGTATACTTTTGAGCAATTTTCCATAGAGAGTCACCGCGCACCAAGCTGTATGTTTGTGGCACAGGCTTAGGACTTTCACGCGATGCTTGCTTTTTAACGACTTTCTCAGCAGACTTTTTGTCTGTGGACTTCACAGCAGCCACTGGCTTTTTCACTATTTCCATCTTTTTAAACCCAAATGGCACATGCTTTTTAAAAGAGATGGTGTAGTCTACGTCTGCTGTGCCAAATTGTTGTTTAGGTTCAAAAGATTTAATTTTGACTTGCTCATTTATTGCAAAAGAACCTCCGACGTAAACAAAGCGGATAACTGTTTCTTCAGCCATCCACTTCTCGACTTGCTCGATATATTTTTTCGGCTCTATAAATTGGGTTTCTGCATAATGCGTTTCTGATGCAGGGAAAAATGATGCAAAGGAAAATTCCCTTAACTTCATCGGCTTGGATACATCGACCATGCCGAGTTTAGCTACTTGAAACTCTTCACCATCCGCCTCTAGTTTATAAGTCAATTCAGGTGGATTGACAGGAATTCGAAAGCCTTCCTTATCATTTTTCGCACTTAAATAAATGCCTATCATCCCCTATATACCCCCTCTACGGAACGATCTTGTTCATCTTTGAGCCATTGTGTCATTCTTTTCATTAACTCTTCAAAATCGGCTGTTTCTCTTATGTCGCCAGAAAATTCGATGCGCGGTTGGTGTGTAATATGATTTGTCACCGTTTGCTTTGAGCTATTAATAGGGGCATTTGTGACATTACGTACTTCTTTGGAAATATTGACTTCATCCCTAGAAGGTGCACTTACATTGGTTAAATCGCCTACTTTATTTAACACTTTGCTCAATACACTGCCTGCTGTATCCTCAAAGGTATTTTGTACCTGCAAATGCGGTGTTAAAGAAATGATATTATTAATCGCTCGCCCTTCAGCAATATCCTTAAAAATTTCAAGATATTCATTGGCTAAATCTACCTCGCCAATTTTATCGACTTTATCCAACTTACCGCCTTTTAGCTTCTTATCTTTGTCATTTGCCGCACCACCTAAGCCTGTTTCAGATGGAGCTGTATTCATCACATCATCAAACAAGCTACTTGGATCAAGGAATGGATTTTCTTTGTTTTCATCCTCTTTACCTAACCCTGCTAGGCTCTTAGCTTTATCTACTAAGCCACTCATCTTTTCGGTGAGTCCCTGCGAGAATTCTTTTCCTACTGCATTCCCTTTGTCATATGCCTCACCTATATTTTTATACTCAAAACGGTCAAATTTCTGCTTTACTGGGGCATCTGGTATTGTGACACTATCCATGTATTTCTGTGTGATATTCATTCGGTCAAATACGACTTTATCCGCTTTTTCAGGAGCTTCTAAAAGATTTTCCATTGTTTCTGCAAAATTAGTCGCACCGTCACCTACTTTTAAATCGACTGTACCGATTGTAGACAAATCAGTGTCTAGTACACTATTCAAAAGCCCTATAAAAGTATTAACACCCTTTATTGCACCATTGATGAGATTGGAAACACCATCAAGTGCCCTATTTATTACAGTTAGTACACCATCAGCAATACCACCCATTGTGCGTAGAATCATTGTTCCCATCAAATAAAATGCCATTTTAACACCATATACCATGTTGTTAAATGTATTGGCTATCCATTCGGCGACAGTAATAACGCTGTTAAAAATGGCATCTAATACTTTTCCTATAATGATATTAAGACCGATCCACGCTAGTTGAATAAAATAGATACCTTTATTCCATGTGTTAACAAAAAATTCGGCTACCATGATCACTAAGTTAGCTAGACCAATGAAAATATTTTGGATAAATGCCCAGAGTCCAGCAAAAAAGCCAGCCACAGCACCTACCACAGCGGCTGTCTGTTCACTCCACATAACGATTGCCATAATCACTAGCACAATCACAGCAATAATACCAATGATGACCCATGTAATAGGACTAGCTAAATAAGCAGCATTTACTACCCATTGTGCTGCTGCCCACGCCATAGTAGCTATTTTAACCAACCCTAACCAAGTGTATTTAAGCATGAGTATAGCGACTATAGAGCCAATCACAACACCAAGTACAACCAAGATAGGTACTACCCAATTTGCATTTTCCACCATAAACTGCCCTATTGTGCCGATGATATTGTAAAGACTTTCTAATGCATAAAAAACAAAGGATATGCCCGATATAAATAGATTAACGAATATCATTGCATGACCAGCTAGTACACCAAACGCATCAGAATTCACGAATTGACTAAATCGAACAAACAAAGGCTCAAACGCTGTTTGTGCCCAGTTTTTAAAGACGACTATCGCATCACCAAATGTGATTGGCATTTTTGCAAATTTATCTTCTATGTCAGTAGCTGCTCCAAATAAAGCCTTTTTAATAATATCTGCGGTAATTGTACCCTCCGAACTCATTTTCTTAAGCTCTGCCATGCTACTTCCTGTTGATTCTGCGATAGCTTGTGCTAAAAGTGGCGCATTTTCTATAATAGATCGAAATTCGTCACCTTGCAGTCGCCCAGATGCCATCGCCTGAGTTAATTGATACATACCAGCTTGCTTTTCTTGTGTAGTTGCTCCTGAAACGGCAAATGATTTATTCATCAACTCTGTAAAGCGAATTGCTTCGTCATTGCTTGAGAATGCATCTTTAGCCAGTAGATTAAGTTTTGCCACCGCTGCTGCTGTATCATTATAAGGAGTTAAGCTCCGCTGTGCGGCTTTGTATATTTTATCTTGCAATTCCGATTGTGTTTGCAAACCATCGTTAATATTAGATAGTCGTGCATTTACATTTGTGTAGTTATCCGCTGCTGTTGTAAATTTATTAAAGCCATTCGCAAGTGCCTGAATAGATATATACGTAAGTGCTAAACTACCTAAAGCGCTGATTAACTGATGTATCTTACTGGTGACTTCATCAGCATCTGCCCCTGCCCCCTTCAAGCCCCGCCGCAACCTATCTCCTGCACGTTGTCCTTCACTTCCAGCTTGTCGCGCTTGCTCTTGCAGCCGATTTAACGCAGATTGCGCATTTTCTATATCACGTCTGGCTCGTTGTAAGCTTCGCATATCCATGCTTTGACTGGATGTACTATGCATTTGTTCCATCACTTTAATCGTACTACTCATAGATTTCATAATCTGCTGAAGGGTGCTTGTCATTCGATCTGCTAAGGTCAATGATGTGCGTACTGCCATATTTTCACCCCATAAGAAAAAGCACTCACCTGGAGTGCTTAGAACATTTGTTGTATAAATATTTTGTAAATCTTTTCATCTACTTCAATTAGACTTTTTTTCCCATCTTTAAATTCAACAGCTAGTGTATGTGTACCTTTGTTTTTTGCAGATAAGCCTGCCAGTAGTCCAACTGGTCCCAATAGGACGCCCCCTACTAATCCACGTGATACGCCAGAAACTGCGCTTTTACGATGTTCTTCTGTAATTAATTCATACGATTCTACTGTTTCTTTATTTAAAGGGAATTTTTTCGTGAATCCCGTAAATAAAAAAACACCCTGTTTGCTAAAAATACCTTGCTGGCTGAGCATAATATTTTTGCCCTCATATTCCCCAGCGATTACTTTATTTTGAGCCATTAGCAACTCCCCCTTTTATAACAAATATACATAAAGAGGGAATATTTATCCATCACTTTTTCGATGCTTTTACTTCTTTTTCTAACTCTATATCAATACTAGCAATCATAAAAGCCTGCTCTTTCTTAGACATCCCTAAAAATTCCATGGGCGACATATGAAAACGATGGAGCGCTACATGAGCATAAAATGCCAAGCCGTCACTCTCATCGTCATCGCCCTGAATTAGTTTTTTGCTTCTTCAATTTGATCTTCAAGCGATTCATCTAGCCCGCTAATTTCTTGCACCTTCTCCGAAATTTGCGCAGCTTCCCCTGCTAAAAAGAGTTTGCCGTATAGTGCCTCTGCACCGCGCACCCCGTAAGACTGCTGAAGCTCTCTATCGTTTAAATCGGGATATACAATAGATGCCACATTCGTGCGGCGATTATAGGCTACAGGGTCAAATACACGCTCCTGACGTCCTTTTTTTCCTGGCACATTTTTAAAACAGCGCTCATTAATTGCATCTGATTCGTCTGATGAAATAGGGCGTAATTTAATAGGCTCTCCAAAGCGCGGTAATAATAAATCCACTAAGTCCCTTTCTGCTACGTTTTCTTTCATAAATGCTTTGAATTTACTCATGGCTGTTTCCTCCTGTTATTGAATTACATTAAACTGGTTAATTAAATTGAAGTCATCAAATGTAAAAGAAAATTCATCTTTTAACGTATCTGCACTCTCAGCATCCAACATAGCTAAAAGCGTTTTATTAGGCACAATATTACGTACATCGACCGTTTGCTTGCCAGCTGCGCTTGTCACATCAGCATTTACTACGTTTGCATCAAACATAGGCGATTTACCTGAACGAAGGTATTCCATAGCCATTGCGCGGATTTCTGGGCGATGATAATAAACCGTCATCTCACCTGTTCCCTTTGCTCCAACGATTTTAGAGCCTTCCATACGGGCATTCAAGCGTTTTACTTCGACTTTGTTATATTCAATTTCCGCTTTAAACTTCAAAATTTCCGCAAATTCATAAGTTTGATTGTCAATTGTGATGTAGAGCAAGCCTTCACGCGAGCTCATGGCATCTTTCGTTTGCATTACATTTACCATTGAAGCCTGCCTCCTTTATTTACATTCCACTCGCATATATAATTTTTCCATTGCATCGATAAATTTAATGCCCATAACAAGTAACACAGCATCTTTTTCATCGCCTTGTTCAATTACAATGTCTTCTGGTAAATAGGAATCAATTACGCCTAATCGAACATATGGATCAAGTGCCGTTTTCATTAGCTGCTTCTTAAATAAATCTCGTCCATCATCATGGTTATTCACTTTACCAATGAAATACTTGCGGAAAATATGCCGCGCATTGTTTTCAATGATGGACATCCCGCGATCAATCTTGCCTTTACGGAAATCTTGATTCTTTTTCGGTGTGAAGGAACGGAAGGTATTAATATCTTGCTCTACGACAATCTCATCATTGTTAGATGAATAGACAATATGACCGTCACGTAAGGCTTGAATAATCTCGTCATTAGTCATGATTTCTGCCATGATTGCACCAGGATATACAGCGTATGTGAGTGAGCCGACTGTAGACGCAGCGAATGCAGCCGCAAACCAATAGACAGCTTCTTTTGCAGTTAATACCTCGCCACCATCTAATGTGACACCATTTTTAATAGATACGGTACTTTCATGGTCTGCTGCATTATAGCCATTTGTGACAAAAGTAACTCGCTTCCCTGATTGCTCCCGTAGCTCTTTTGCCTTTAATGCTAATAGCGATTTAGTCGTTGTGTCTTCTGTACCAAATACCACTACTTTAAAATCTAGCGTGTCCAAAGCAGAAGCAAACTCTGAAATGGATTCATTTGTTGCTGCTACAGTTGTTCCGCCTGCCAATGTCAATGTTACATCCGCGTTTGGTAAGCTTCCTGAAAATACTACATAGTCATTTGCTTTTAATTCAGAGAAATTTGTTACCTTTTGAGAATCTACCTGCGAAGCCTCAAAAAATGTTTTGATTGTTGCAGTGGCATCTAGACCTACAGTGACCGTTACATGTATCTTGTTTCCATCTGCGCCGCCATATGTTGCTGTTGCCGTAAACTCTTCTGCTGTCGACTTTGCCTTTTCCCCCACGCCATTTAAGTTGTAAAGAAAGATATTGCTTGTTGCCTTAAACGCCTCTCTAACTGGTAGAATCTCTGCAAGCGACTTCCCAAACAATGCTTTAAATTTTGTGTTGGTCGATAGTTTAATGAACTTACCGACCTCACCCCAATCTAGTGCTACTGGAATAGCCAGTGCACCGTTAGAGTCCAGTCCCATTGTATTAAGGCTGTTGGTTTCGAAATTAATGTACGCATCAGGGCGTACTTTATTTTGCGTTTCCCATGTGCCACCCATTAGAAGTTCACTCCTTTCTGTTTCCATTCTGCAACCAGCTTATCTGCCTCTGCTTTGGTATACGTTGTGCCACCTTGTAGTACAACTTCATACTCTAAGCGCTCTTTAGTAGTGGCTGCACTTTCTAAAAAAGCGGCTTTTGAAAATTTTTTAGTTATTTGTTTCGTTATCTTTGGTTTGTCTGTTGTCTCTTGTGTCAAAATCAACGACCTCCAATCCTTGCATTTTGATTTCTTCAATTGGTTTATATACATCAAAGCTATATTCCACCCAAAAGTGCAATACACTGTCATGGATTTCATGCTTCATCTTTGTTCCACGTATGGGTATAGTCGATGAAGAAATATACTCCAAAATCTCATATAGTTGCTCTGCAATATTATGCATTTCTTCATTGGTGTAATCTGTAGATGGAAAATAATGCACATTAAAAGTATGCTGACGAGAGTATCTTCTTCCCATTATTTGTGTTTGCTGCACTGGAAACAGTTTGATAAAAAAACAAGGTGCTTGAAAGCCTTGTGCAATTTCTTCTCCATATTTTTTGTAAGCAGGGCTAGGAAAGAAAGTATTTAACTTTGCAATCACAGCATTTCTTACCATGTTAACTGTTATAGTCAATATCAATCTCCCCCCAGCATTTCCCTTAAAAACTGCTCTTGTTTCCGTTGTAAGAAGTGTTCCATTTCCCTCTCTAGCTCTTGTTCAGAAAGTTTCATCATAAATTTACCTTCAACGTACGTGCCAGGCTTACCAACGAACATACCACTTTTTCTTTCGTTTGGATCATAAACAAATTGATGACCTTCCCAGCGCCCTGGAACCCAGTGAGCCTTGAAGCCATATTCCACGAATTCTGCGTACTCTGTATCGTTATATACTTCGATTTCGTATATATCTCCAATTTTAGATATTGACCCGATCTGCCAAGTATTTCGTAGCAATCCAGTATTAAACGGTGTCTTATTTTTGGTTTTCTTCCACAGTTTCTTTGCTAATTCAATTAAACACTCTCGCATGAAAGCCTCAGTTTGCCCACCATTAATAAATTGCTCTAACCGACCTGCTAATGCACGCATTTCTCCAAATTCAAACATTAGGCTTTATCCTCCCGTTGCAAACTAATTTCTTGATGATCTGCATAAAAAAAAGGCTCCCCCGCTGTGTATAAATGTGTGGATAAGCCTCTTTTTACGGTGATTTTGTCACCTTGTTTGATGTTGTACTGGGACGCAATAAATAGCTTGGTTTCATAGCTGATTTTATTTACTGTGTCTGTTTGCATATTGCTTGGTAAAGCTTTTTGTGAAATGCGACAAGGTACATCATCGTAAACCAATATATCGGGCTGTAGTCTCGTTTCACCATAGGAAGTTTCATAGTCCTCTTTACGAGATATCCGCGCACGGTCTGTATAGTAACGCTCTGCTAAACGGCTGCGTCTCATGGCTGCACCTCCTACACGATGAGTGTTTTGCGATAGCGGTTGAGTTGCTGCTTTAATTCAGTGGATATGATGTTTTCAAAGTAACTGGTGCTTGTATCGCCGATTTTTTCGCTCTGGATGCCGCCGTGACTTTCTCGTAGTTCTACAATCAACTTTTCAATGATAGGCTGTGCTTGCAAGGGTACATCACGCCGCTTGCAATAGTCTTTAAAGAAGCTTTCTGCGTCTTCAATTTGGATGATGAGCAGCTGGTCGTGCTGCCCATCGTCCGTAGCGATACCTAAACGAATTTTTACACGTTCCAATACGGTGTTCATTACGTATCATCCTCTTTTTCAGCCTTTTTAATAGTAGGCTTTTTTACCTCTTCCACCAACTGAAAGCCCTTTGCAAGTAGGGTGTCGCGTTTTGGGATGGTATCAACTGTTTTGACTACATTATGTTTGCGTAATTTATACATCTACAATGCCTCCTTGATGTTGACGAACACGCCTGAAAACTTATTTGCTGGAATCCATAAATCGTGATATTGACGGTAATCAAGCTTCCAGGCATCGGCATTTTGATTCGTGTTAGGGTCAAATACGCGCACTTTATCGGTTTTTGAAATCGCGATTGGTGCATTACGTGCGCTAATAATCCAGTTAATATTTTTAGCGTCCGATGCTGCTTTAAATCCGCCTTGCTCTTGACCAGCCGTTTCTCCATCCATAAATTCATACGCTGTTTGCAAACGCGTAGAAGGGACGCGAATAATTGGATGCCCGTCCAATGCCTTAACTTTTGTTTTAATGCCGCCCTGCTCAAATTCAATTACATCAAGGCGTTTTTGGATAGTTGTGTTGCTATCTAAAATGGCTGCTACTGTGTAAGGCAAAGTTAAAACTAGTGAATCACCCTCACCAATTTGGTCTTGCATTATGGCAATATCGTACAACAATTTATTTAAAATTGTTGTATCGGTAGGATTATAGCCACCCGATGCTTTGCTTGCAGCGATGGCAAGTGCTGCAATTTTGCTGTAGCGATATGCGTCCAATTCAGGGATAACCTTTGTACGCTGGAACTCTCCCATAACAGCCCCTGCCGTGACGACAAAATTAGATTCATCCACGTCCATTGAGTCAATCGAAAATGTACGACCACGGTCTTGTGTCAGCTCATGTGTTTGCCATGTCATCGTGACAGAGCCTTTGACAAACCCGTCTGCTCGGTCATAGTCCCCTAAGCCATCCATTAAGATGTTTGGGATTTTCACTTCGTTACCGCCGTTATATTTGACCAGTCTTGAATTTGGTTCCATCCAGCCAGATGTTGCGCCAACTAATAGCTGCTTGTCTAGCTCTTGCTGAAAGATAGTTGCATATGCAATCGAATTTGCCATATTATTTTGCCCCTCCTGTTAATGCACTTGCGAATTGCTCGCGTGCTAATTCTTCTGCGCCTTGTGCTTGTTGTGTTCCATTGCCAACCGTTGGTGATTTACCTGCTAAGCGTTCGTCCACGACTTTTTGCACAGCTGCATCAAACACTTTCTTAAATGTTTCTATGTTTTTTGTTGTTGTTTCTGCATCTGTCCCTAATACCAAGTCAATGACATCTGCTGGCAAGTTGTACTTTGCATCTGCAAGCATGTTTAAAGTTTCTGAGCGTAGTTCTCGTGCAGCAATTTTCTGCTCTTTCGTGGCAAGTGCTTGTTCACGTTTTTCTAGCTCATATTGCGCCTTTTCATCGGCATTCATTTTCGCCAATTTTTCCGCCTCTGAACGTGCCGAAGCTACTTCGTTCTCGATGTCAGCTTTTGCCTGCGCAAGTGCTTCGTCTACCTTCGCTTGTAATTCCTGCTCTGTGTATGTAGGTGCAGGGTTATCAGCTGGTGACGGATCTACAGGGTCAGCTTCAATTGGTGACTCCTCTTCAGCAAAAAATTGAATATCTAATGGATATAATAATTTTGGTTTATCGTTTTCGAGCATCATAATACGCTCCTCCTTGTAAAATATTTTTAGTACCCGAATGAAAGCCAATTGCAGCCGCACCTAGTAGCACACCTGCAACAAACCCCTCTGGCGAAAAGCCGACAAAGGTTAAACCACCTGCAACGCCTAATGCTAGTGAAACGATTGGAGCAAATTTTTTCGGTAAGCCAGCTTGAACGATAATCCAAATGATGAAAATAATCGCTGGAATGACCGTTGTGTCAAAAATAGTTAAGTCAAAATTCATTCTCTTTTCCTCCTTCAAATTTATTTGCCTCTAGCAATCGAAGCATTTGCCCACATAACTGCTTGCTCCAAGTTGGTATGTGCTAAGGAACGCTCCCTTGAATCAGGACATACATCGTTCATTAAATACGCAAGCTCTTTTGCTTTCGCACGGATGATATCGTACTTCTCTGATTGCCCAGGTTTTGGGGCATGGTACTTGTAGACATTGTTAATTTGCTGATTCACTTTTTCACCCCCTTTAAGGACACAAAAAAGAGACCTGTCATTTTCGATAGGTCTCTTGCGTTCATATATACTTTAAAACCACTTTAATCGGCTTTATTTTGCTTGCAAGTTTACTTGTTGTACAAATTTAGCTATTTGTTTGTCAAGGCGCTTATAGGCGTTCCTGTGACTTTGTTAATTTAGTAGTTTTAAAGCTTCTTTGTAAATTGCATTCACACGCTTTTTAAACTGTTCTTCATTTAGATATTCTGGACGTTGAGAGCATGCTTGCGGTTCTGGCTCATAGTTGGCGCATATGTCAGGCATATCTTCATTTAATAGATTTACTAACTGTGGGTTCTCTTGCTCAATTTCCTCCCACTGATCTACTAGGACATCAGGAAACGTATATGAAAAATCCTCTGCATCTATCTTCCCAGCAAGAAAATTCCCCATCATCTCTAATATAGCTTGTGCTGCCATCTATTAAACCTCCTCCCAGTTGTCTTTTTTATTTTTCCGTGTGACGATACTGACTATTTCTTTCGTGTCAGTTGCTTGCATTACCGCAATCTCATTTTTAAATCGGACGAGATGTCCGTTATCAGATTGCACAAAATTATGCTGCTCTTTTAACATGGCTTTAATATCTTCTTTCGTAAATGCAACTTTCCCCTTACTTTGTTTCTGCCCAATAGTTCGATTTAATGAATGGATGGTAAACTCGAAGCCATCTTTTTTGAAATAGCGATACGTATTTTTTAGCTTACGTTTATACTCATCGCTGTACGTGCCGTTATTAACTTTTTCGAAAGTGCCACGCTGTCTTTTTAATGCAGCCCATCTATCACTATCATTAACATTATACTTGATTTGCTGGAAGGCTGCGAATGATTGTGGTGCATCTACACCAATAGCCTTTTTATAAACATCATGCAACTGACGGTCTTTCGATACATTTTGCTCCATCTTCTTCCACGCTGCCACTTGATCTGCACCATGCTCTTTGACAATAGATTGATACCATTCATCGTATGTCATAGTTGCTGGAACTTCATAATATGTGCCATTGAGCTTTGCTAAACGCACTTCTTCAGCATCATATTCAACAACAGGAACTGTAGCGCTGCGACAATTTGGATGCATTGGAGGATAATTGACACCAGCCTGTGCTTTTTTCAGATCGAATTTTTTGCCATCAAGTGAAGCACAAATATCACTTGTTCGTAAATCCAATGTGGCTAAAAATTGATACTGTTCCACACCTAACGCTGCGTAACTTTCTTTGCTTGCTTGGTTATGAATGTAATTTGTTTCAGTACGTACAAGTCGCGCAGCATTCGCAAATGTATTGTCCATTTCCTCTGCAAGTTGCTTCGCCATTTGCGCGTTTGACTGTCCAAGAATCGTGCCTTTGGTGAGGATTTGCTCTACTTTTTTTGCAAGCAAATCACGATGCTGCCAGATGCGCTCACTATAGTTTTTGCCACTCCATGCAATGCCTACAGCTATTTCCGCTGCTTGTGGACCAATAAAAATAGCACTTGTGCCATAGCCAAGTGCTCTCTGTACATTGTATGTTGATCTATAAAAGCCTTCCTCGTAGACTTGCAGTAGCGTGTCTTTTGTTAATGCATCCTCATATTCCATGAGGCGGTCGATTTCTGCAAGTAGCCTTGCCTTTAACTTGTCGATCCGTTCCGTATGTTTGGCTGTACGCAAATCTCTATCAATTTGTTTGATGGCTTTTTCGTACTCACGGCGTAGCTTGCCGAGTTGCCCTTCAGCAAAATTGTAAACTTTGGCACTGTCATGTAAGAGACGTTTTAACCAGTATTGTTCATCCAGCTGCGACATAGGCATCTATCTTATCAGAGTCAATGTTACCTAACTCTTGATACTCTCGCTCTTTTAACTTATCTTGCAGCGCTTTCGACAGCTCATCGCGCACATTTTTAATGAATGGTAATAGCTCATATTGTGATTCTTTGCTAATAATCCCATCCAACAGCGCAACAATCTCTGCAAGTTCTTTAATGTTACTAATCATATTACGATCAAATTTCGTTTCAACACTATTTGCATCATAATTACGATTTAACCTTAGATTAAACATACGCGTCACAATCCGAAGTTTCTTCTTATATGATGGCAAAAACTTTTTCTCTTTAATGGCAGCCAATTGCTCCAGCCCGATCATTTTATATTTAATAGCTACACCTGTCAGATTTCCTGCAAACGATTCATCTGTGAGTGCAGGGACAAGCGAAAGGAAAAAGATGTCCTTCGCAATACGATTTTTAAAGTTTTCTACAGCAGTATCATTTACTTCTTTAATCAACCACTGTGCTTGTCCCTTTTCGTCTAAGAAAAGTATACGTTCATTTCTGAGTGTTTTGGCAGCCTTTTTGCCCTCTTCATCGTCCTCTGTAACGTTTTCTAATCCACCTGCTGCACCGACAATAACAAGGAATGCATCAGTGAAGTATTCAAAGTCATTCGCCGTATCTGATTGTGTCTTATCGTAGGCATCTATTAAGGTAATAACATCCTCATAATCACCCGTCCGCTCCTCGTTATTCCAGTACACAACAACAGGTACATCGCCAAAATAGTGCTTGTCACGTTGTACTTCTATATATTTCTTATCTTTTTTCACCTGCTGGAATAAGATAATTTCATCCTTTGTGTACACTTCAGCATAATTCACAGTTTTTTCTTCTAGTAAATCTTCTTCTTGCCAAAGACGTATAGCAAATTCTAAAAATTCATCCACAGCATAAGAATAGATAGGAATCATTTCTTCTGCTTTGAAATAACGCGAGCGTATTTCACTTTGTTCATTCATATATAAAAGTTCAAAAGCAATTCCCTTTTTAGACATTTCTTTGGCAATTTCGAAATTCATGTCCATTGCATTTAACTCATCCAGTAACGCCTTATACCCTTCATCCGCTGTCTCTACTCGAACACCTTCACCCATAAAATAGCCTGTTGCCATATTTGCGATATATTTTGCAAAGCCGTGTGCCATTTTATTGTTCGGTTTGCGGTCTGTCTTAGGTCGGTTTAAAATATTATTTTTTACTTGATAATATTTTTCAAGCTGCTCAAAACGTGGTAGTTCGTGTTGCTGGAATTTCTTAATAATTTTTGTCACCAGCTTTTCGGTAGGGGCTGTCCCTCTTTTTACTTTAATCAACAGTATCCCTCCTATATGCCAAATAGTCGGCGAGATCCGACTCGTCCTTTACGTTTTAATTTGATGTCACCATTCACAATTTCCACTAAACCTGTTGTTGCATCTGGTGCATCATCATGTTTATTTTTGCCCTTGCGCTGGTAACGCATCATGTCTTCGTAATATTCGGGGAATTTTTTATCCCATCCTTCAGGCATGATGACTTGTTCTAAGACATTGGAACTATTGGAAAGAATACGCGCCTTCTTATTTTTCGATTGATGAAACCAAGTGATTTGACATTTGCGATTTTTACGTTTCTTCAACTTTTGTTCCACATTACGAGCAAAGCCGCGCCCGCCGTTATTCGATTCAATCGCACTTTCTCTTGTGTGATGAATATCATGCCTACGAGCTACTTCAGGCTCTG
Organism: Metasolibacillus meyeri; assembly: GCF_003049505.1. Classification (GTDB taxonomy): domain Bacteria; phylum Bacillota; class Bacilli; order Bacillales_A; family Planococcaceae; genus Metasolibacillus; species Metasolibacillus meyeri. The sequence continues at coordinate 47,631 of NZ_PYWN01000036.1, read as the reverse complement.
TTTTCTCCATTGGTTCATCCGTATAGTAAATATCCAATACATAGGCGTATTTATCAATAACGCCTGCGATGATACTACAGAGTTTGTCTGCCCCTGTGTCGGCTGTATCAGTATAGGCGATGATACGCTCGAATTGATCTGGGTCAATCACATCGTATGTTTTAAAGCCTGCACTGTAAAGGCTGCCTTTGAGGTCGATTGGTTCTTGCCCGAAGTTTGCAAGCCATATGTGCTCATCCAATGTTTCTTTTTTTGTCTGTAAATCTTCTGTAGAATATAAGTCCTCACAAATACTCTTGCCGTTCTTATCGAGCGCACTCATTTTCAATTCGTAGCACCGATCAGGAAATTCCTTCAGCAGCATACCTGCCAAATCATCTGTTGCCCAGCGTGTTTGAATGATGAATTGAACCGCTCCATCTAGCATCCTTGACATGAAGGTATTTTTATAGAAATTCCAATGTTTCTTTTTTACATTCTCATTAACGGCTTCCTCGGCATTTTTGATAGGATCGTCAATGATGCCGATATTCCCCCTCATCCCCGTCAACGTTCCGTCGAATGATGATGCTAGATAACTTTGATGCGCGCCTTCCAACGCCCACTTGTCCATAGCCCCGTCTCCAACTTTAATCTTTACATTTGGAAAAAAGCTTTTTACAACATAATAATCACTGTCATCCGCTATCTCTTCATCTTCGATGGTGTCACGCACTGATTTGGCAAACGTGGTAGAAAGCGTTTGATTGTATGAAACAGTAACAATTTGATTTTTCACACTTTGACCATATATCCATGTCGCAAATAGAATACCTGTATAGGATTTCCCAAAGCCAGGCGGCAAATTAATGATACAAATAGGATATGGTTTTCCTGTTTTGGGATTGATAATTTGCTTTTCAAACATCGCTTGCATCGTATCGCACAAAATATCCTGATAAGTCCGATGAGGCTTGAAAAAGCCAGGGTTGATACGATTACAATATTCTCTAAAGCTTTCTTTCCCTGCTTTAATGGCAGCGTCTCGTTTTTGTGTGACTTCATCTTTTTTAAAGTCCTGTAAAATGCTCATGCAACTCACCTGCAACCTTCTTTAAAACTACTTTTCGTAAAGTTTTCCCATCGTTTCATCAGCAAGCTGGACAAGTTTTTCCACTAATTCAGGATACTCCTGAAGCTCTCCATAAACCAATGCTTTGAATTTTTCATATGCTCGTTCATGCTCATTTTTTAGTGCTGCGTAGGTTTTATCCTTGTAAGCTTTAGCTCTGGAAAGTTTAATCATTAAATCAATGGCAGCCTCTGGAGGTAAATCATCAAGTTCCTCCTCAATCAGTGCGATCCGCTCCGATAGTTTATGTACGGATATTTGTAACGCTGCCTCTGTTAGCCCTTCATCATCTTGATTGTACTTAGCCACTTTTACAAGCTCTTGTACCCTTGCCTGTGTTTCAAGCAAGCGGTGGGCAAGCTGTTTTGTTTCTAGTGCATAGCGTCCAATGGTGGACTTAGAAACTGCCTGTCCTTGTTCCTTTAGATAGGTGCTTATATCTTGATAAGTGATACTTGTATCCAGCAACATTTCGTCAACAGCCGTTTGTAGTGCTTTGGGGAGGCTAAACACTTTATTGTGTTTACGATATTTTTTATATGACTTATTATTTCTATTGCTCATCCTATCGCCGCCTTACAACATAATGCTACTATTTTTCAGTTGCCCCTCAATCAAATCTACACCAGATGTTGTCATATATATTTTTTTGTTGTCGTCAGTTAAATCAAGATAGCCACCCTCCACACTGATATAAGGCGGTCTCCCTTTCTCCATATCGTTTGCCAGATAGTAAATGTGTTTATCAATGTCAACTGAATAAGAAACCTCATACCGCTCAATTAATGCAATTTTAAGTTGTCGCACTGTAACTGGTTCGGGATAAAACATAGCCATAACACGCATAATATGCCCACGTTGCTCTCGATTCTTAAAAATTTCTGCTGGATTCATGATTTAGCTTCACTTCCTTTGTTCATTTTTATAAGTTCATCGTATATACGATCTAGCTTGCGTTCCATTTGGGAAGTTGCGCGAATGAAGTCATCTTTCTGAACATATTTGTCCGAAACTTCTAATTTATATTCAGCAAACTTGCTTTCTACATTGTCGATTTGTTGCTTCAGCTCAGCGTCATTTTGCGCCAAATCTGTTTTAAAATTTTTCAAAAAATAACCTATAAGTCCTAGACCTGTTAAGATTGCTGTTTGAATAATCCATTCAGCCATATTATTTTCTCCTCTTAAAAGTAAAAAATCCTTTAGAGGACGTCTCCAAAGGATTTTCATTATTTATTTTGAAGAAGCACTGCCTCCTTGAAATACTTTAATGCTTCGTGAAGCATATTGAGCACATACCTCTTCTCTTTTTGTAACAAGTAAATGTTTGCTACAAATTTTTTGCTTTGTGTAGTAAAAACAATTGTTACACTTTTTATTATTTCCATCAGAACTATTAATACCTAATTGTTTTTTCAACTGAATTCTTTCAGTTTCACTAATACGTTTACCTTTCACTATAATCATCCTTACAAAGAAAGGTCTATTATATCAATATTTCACAAGGTACATCGAGAGGTTCAGCCTTGTCCGTGAAATATATCCTACTAAAAGTGAAAAGTAATCTCTTCAAAATTTAGTCTCCCCAACAACCATCGCAAGACTTGGGCGCGCTAAAATCTCAAAATGTCCTCTCGCTTCAGCTAACATTTTTCATCGATTTGTGGATTGGCAGGAATACGCCTTGTATAAGGGAGTGGGCGCTACTCCCGAAAATGCAAAAAACCAGTGTGGCTTTTGCCTTCACTGGTTATTTTGGGGGATTTTGATTATTATTTCCTTGAATCTATTTGAAGAATCTATTTGTACGAAACATAATAATTTTTCTTTAAACTTCTCTTTCGATGCCGATTATTATATATATAACTCAAAATGGTGGTGACTTATATGAACCTCTGGCAATATGGACTGATATTTTTATACTTTTATATTCCTATTTATTTATTTTTATTCGCCTGGATTCAAGCACGATCTATCCCTGAAAGAAGGTACGGGGAAAACCCGACCATTTTGGATACGTTAGCAAAAAAAAGATACTCTTCTCCCATCTTACTTACCCTTATTATGCCTTTTGTCGCCATGATAGTTATTTTAATGAAAATTAATTTGTCTGTTCTTATTAAATTTTTCTTTCCTGTACTATATGGAGCACTGCTTTATTTTTTATTATTTCATTTATCCCTTTTATTGGTAGACACTACACAAATTAAAATTAGTTTTTCTGCACTTGGATATGTAACTACTACTTTATGGGCTTTTATTTATGCACATACTCCTGTCCTGAAAAAACTATATGCTTTTCTTTTAAAGAAAAGTAGAAAGATATGGAATGTTTCATATTTCGATGAGTTGATAACGAATGAAGACAAAAAGATTAGAAACTCTTTGTTTCGTTACCATATTTATTTATTACTATTATTTATCTATATAACAGTAAACTTGCTTGATTTCTCCTATATTTATGACACAGAGCATATAAGTTTTATTACTGAATCACTTCTAACTTTCGTTATCATAGATACTTTAGTAATCATAAAAAAACAAAACCGTAGAATGAATAATCATATAAATGATTGACTATTATTACACTATAAAAAGTCAAAAATATCTGTCTGCTTATGCACAAGATACTTTGCATCACTATTTGCAACAATTTTTCGGACATGACTTTCGCTAAGGTGATATTTTCGTGCTAGTTTTCTATAATTTCCACCGTCAAATTCGTTTTTAATTTCTGTATCTCTCACATAGCGTATAACGCTGTCACGTTTGGGAATGTACAAATTGGAGCCACCGTAATGCTCACATAGTCTTAAAAAAGCTTCTACACCGATGACAGATGCAATTTCTTTATGTTCATCTGACAACATTGACAGTTTAATTTGCATATTCTCCAACTTGTACACCCCTTCTTTATAAATCTAGTATTGGTTTTATCACCTGTTCATAAAGTTCACCTACTTCATAAGTAGTTTTTCCTTCTTTACTTAGTCGTTCTTCAAATGCTTGGATTTCTAAAGCTATTTTCACCGCTTTCAATACGCCAATTTGCTCAGGTGTTATTTTAATATGACCACCACCCACCATCCAACCTATCGCTTTGGGCAAATAATAAAATGCCTCCCCTTTTTTCATTTTCCACTGTTCCAAAGTTTCTTCCAAGAATTTCTTTCTGTTCAGCCGCTCTTTAACAGGAGGTATTAACCCTTTTTCTCGCATACGTTCCCGAAATTCCTTGTTCCACTTTTTCTCCTTAGCTGTTAATGGTTTATATTTTTTCTTCACCACCGTAAACACCTCTATTCATCAAATAACTGCATTTGTTCATTTATATCACCTGGATCGGTTTCAAGCCCCATTTCAATACGCGCTATTTTTACTTTTTCTAGTTGCTGTCGTTCTTGTTGATAGTCTGTAGGTAGCATAGCTTGTCTAAGTAATTGACTATGATGCGGGCATGGTCATAACGGATAATATAATCACACCAGCGTACGACTGGCTGCTTCTTGCATATCGCACAGACATTCTTTTGATGGTCAACCCCTGTGGATGGGATATTTACAATATTAGTCATTAACTTCCTCCCATTTCTGCCTTGTAATCTTTAAACCATTAACAATTCTACCTGTTGCACACCTGTTATAAACTGTTGTAACAGATACATTTGCGTAATCTGCCATTTGCTTGTGAGTGCCTTCGAATACCAATTCCTCACCTCTATACATTTTGTATTGATAGCCTTGTGGTGCTCCCATTTGCCCACTACATTTATCGCTAGAAACACCTAAAAGTTGGCGTATCTTTTTAACCTCTTTAACTAACACGGGATTCTGCTCCCAATTTGGCGTGTCTACTATGATTTGTGCCAATCTAACAGCAGGTTTCATCTGCTTTTTCCTCCTATACAAATGAAAGCCTCTCAATGTATAATGTAGTTTCAAGGTACATGAGAGACTTTCTTTCGTGTTATTAAGCTGTAGCGATGGCGGTCGTTGCAGCTTTTTTATTTAATTGATTTACTGTGCATGCTGCTGGATTGTTTAAGTATTTTACAAGGAATTGTTCAAACGTATAGCCGAAACGCTCTCCAATTTTAAAGTACACATAATATGTGCCCAAGCGTTCGATTAAAAGCTCATCCATTGTCATTCCCCTTTTCTAGCAGTTTTTTGAGGCTTTCGATTAGCCGCCAAGCTTGCGCGGATGTGAGCCATTCTACACGCTCAACCTTGTAGTATTTTCGAATGAATCCTTGTAAGCGTTGCGGCTCGTCTTGCCACCCTAGTTGTTGCTCTAACTGTTCGATTTTCCATATCTGGCGCTTTGTTGCCTTGTTGGGGCGTGCATCTTTATTCCCTTGCATAGCCCTCAATGACAATAGCACACGTTCTAGCTCTTTTTGTGAGCATTTACGCATACTGTCCTTGCCTGTTTCACGCAATAGGACATTATAAATATCTTCTCGCTCCATGCCGATGTCACGGGCGATTGCCCAGATTTTTTTGACTACAGTCATTTCATCCCTCCTCAAAATCTTGCCAGCGCTGTTAAATGCTCAAAGGTTGCTTTATCACGCTTGTCTAATGCCGCATCTATTAAAAGCTCGTCCAACCATATATCTAGCTCTTGTGGTGGCTCATACCCTTCAATGTGCTCTATTTTTCTACGATTATACTTGCCATCATCTAGCTTACATGATTCGAAACGTTCATATTGTTGCCTTGCTGTTACACAACGTGCGTTAAGTATCGCTACACTTGCCATTTGTGCTAACATTTTTGCTAAATCGCTGCTTTCCATCGGTTTTCCCCCTTATAATGGTTCTTTGGTGTTGTTACGTTAGCCTCTTTCACTAGTTTTAGCAATTGCCTTTGTTAGTAATGATGTATACGCCATCATACGTTTACAACGACCGCTTGGATAATCGTTAGCCTTGTGACGTGCTGCGTGTTTACGGTAAATAGCTTTGCTCGTCATTAGTTGATTAAAGTTGCGTTTTTTCATCATAGTTCACTCCTTTCATGAGTAGAGGGGATTGCCCCCTCTTACTTTTCATAGTCAAGCCCTACAGCTATGCTATCCTCCACAAAAATCGCCCGTTTGATTTCTGCAATTTTTTCTGGCGGTAAATCACCGAAAAAGCGGTCAATGGATTCTTGGTTTTTGCATTGGCGGATAGCATCCAGCTCCTCCTCAATTTCACCTGTGATACCCAAACTTTCTAAGAGTTTTTTATCGTGAAGGTAATCGCCTTTTAGCTTTTTGCGCGCTACTGCGGCTTGCTCGTGACTTAAACCTAGTCCCATCAAGATGCCCCCTAAATGGATTTCATTTGAATAATCATCTTTATAAAGAGCGATTAAAGCGGCTTTAAACTTGGCGTCAACGTCATATTTAACATCTTCTTTTTTTGAGATTTTGCCTTCAGCCAAATCACCCAGTGTGGATTGTAAAACTGAGTAGCGATCAACCTCAAATTTCTCCTTAAATGACACATTGAATCGACCATCAGAGCCGTATATTTGATAATACTTGAGATTTTTGTTGTCCATCTCTGCTGTAGCGTGTGTTTGGAGCTGTGCTTTAATTTCATCCAAACGTTTTTTATCTACTTTCGTGCGGCGATCTAATTCGATAGCTTCATCTACCAGCGCTATTAATTGCTCATTCACGCCCCTTCACCTGCCTTCGTTTGTAACGTGTCAATGCACGGTTTACATACCAGTCGACCGTTATGTGTAACAAGATTATCTTCAGAATTACACAGTAAACAATTCCCCTGCGTGCGCTTCAGGAGCACACTACCATCCCCTTGTAGATTCACGCTAAACTTTTCCCCTGCCTCGACACCGATTGCGCGGCGTAGGGCTGCTGGTAAAGTGATACTACCTGCTTTGCTCATTTTTTTGTTATATTGCTGCATGCGTTTGTTCCTCCTCGTCTTTTATCATGTTTGAAATTTTTCCAGCGCTAACCTCAGTTGCTATACTAAAACCTGCATGTGCATATTCGAAAAATGCTAATGATTTTCGTTCGAAATCATCATAAATGCTGTATTCTTCAGGAAGTGTGCGGATAGCTGTAATACCCTTAAACTCGTTTACTTCCAACCATTTTAATAGCTGTAGAAACCCCTCCGCATTGCGTGTTTCCACCGTTAGCATATAGCCAGGTTTATTAGAGAATTTGTGCAAGGTAATTGCCTCTTCACTTGCACCAGTAAACTGTTGCGCATAGGCAAGTATTTGTGTGCGTGCATCTTGTGTAATTTCCATTGCTTTCACTCCTTTTCATTTAGCCAGTCATACATAGGCTTTTTTTGTCGTGGCTCACGATTAGTAATTGGTGGCGGTGATGTGCGTTTACGAAACTGCTCTGCATGTTGTGCCGCCTGCTTTGGTGTCGTAATATTCTGTTTTTTCCAATTGAGCAGAATGGTGTCAATGTAGCGCAAAGAAAGCTTGCCACCGATAACTGCCTCTCTTAAAGCTGCCTTAATTAGCTCAGGTGAATGATGGTCTTCATCTAGCCAGTTGCTAATGTTCGTTAGCTCCATTGGCGATAACAAGCGCCCAAACTCTTGCTCGAACATGGCATACATTTCGCTTATCTCAGTTTGAGGAGCATCATTGCCTACATTACATAAATCTTGTTCTAAGTGAGCAAAGACCTGTGCAATTTCCTGTTTTGCCCGATATACGATTTGTTGGATGCGTTGTTTCTCAGCATCTACAGATTGCTGTGTAGACATAGCTGTCCCTCCTCTAGTTGCAAATTTTTATATACACGCGAGTATTTTTTATGTTGCAACGTCATCGTATGGACACTTTTCGCTACTATCCACCAGTTCCCCATATTTAAATGTGGATTTAACTGGAGAATGATTGCCTTTTCTTCATATGTCGGATTACGTTTCTGCAAAATTCTCACCCCATCCTTGCGCGTATACCGAAATCATGATACGATTTCGGTACGCGTTAATGTTAGTTAATTATGAAGCTATGTCTAAACCACGATCCCCATCGCTTTAGACATAGCTTTTAGTCCGTCTGCCGATATATCCTCATTATTTTGTGCATTTACAAAAACACGAATAGCTGTACGCAAGCTGTATCTGCTTCGACAAATATTCAGTAAATGCCGCACTTGCTCTACTTCCCTCACATTAAAAATTGCCATTACATCTGCTTCAGTGAAAAAATCTACTAACTTCGGTCTCGGTGTATCTGTTCGAGTGAATAACTGTGAGAACTCTGCCTCTTGTCTACCGAACATCTTCGAATAGATAATCTCGTTCCCCATTAAAATGATGGCTGTTCCAGCAGCATCATTTAAGCTACGAACAAGTTCCAAAGTAGGGCGTGTTAAATGTTGAGCTTCATCAATGACAATGGTTCTATCAGAAATCATTAACTTATCCATGACGTCCATTACGATATCGTCAATTGCACCGCTCGTTGTGGTTTTCAATGCTCTTGCTAATAGCTTGAAAAATGCTTTCGGCGACTTGAACGCTGGGTTTGCTGTAATGACAATGACATCCGACTTATCTGCCGCCCACTCGCGCATAGTACGTGTTTTTCCTACACCTGCATCACCTCGGATAATACTAATCGTGCGCTGAATACGCCCGTATTCAAGTTCACCCCACACCTGCTCTGAAATCGTCGTTTGAACAAAAGGGATATCTCTAATTTCCATCACACTTTCACGAGCTGTTTCTTTGCCTAAGAAATCTTTGACCTGGGCGTCAATCCGCTCAGCATTCGGATAATCTCCTTTTAGCCAACGTGAGATGGTACTTTCTCCAACACCGACTAACTTTCCAAAATGTACTTGTGGAATTTTATTTTGTTTAATATATTGTTTTGCCTGCTCTTGTAAAGTTAGCGTCATATTCTTGTCCCTCCATTTTTCTTCGCATTCTTTGCCATTTTCATACGGTCGATTCCGTCATTTTCATGTCCAACTACTTTACGCTGCACCTCAGTAGGCTTGAAAACTTCGATTACTTTTGCATTTGCAATATGTTTGTTGCCTTTGATGTTCTGTTCAGATTTTCTTATCAATATTTCATTCATGCTTGGCACATGAACATCGCTGCTTAATTCTTCTTTAAAAGTTTTGATAAGTTTTCGCTGTGCCTTATCATTTTTGCTTACTTTTTTAATTGCCTCTTTGTCCATATCCTTACTGTAGCCGCCTACTTCAGTCATTGACGCATAACCGATACGACGCTCTTGTTCATCTCTTATAAGGACTTGACTTAAATCTTCACTGTCATAACAAACAAAGACCTTTTGACCAAAATAATTGTGTACCAAATCTGTATCATAGAACCATATTTTGCGTTCGCCAAACTGAAGGTAAACACCGTTTCGCTCCACTTTCCGCAAGCTACTTGTACGCAATGTAATCATGTCTAGCTCGTCCTCTGTAGCTGTACGCTTTCTCACTAGATTTGCCGCATAGCAGGCGTTTGGTGTTTGCCCACCTAACCCAACTGCTTGTGATGCTCGATTGTTACACCAGCCCTCTAAATAAGTCCATAAGTCCGCCTCTACCTCTGAACGTAGCGGAATATTACTTTCATCTTTTAATACACCTGTCAAACGCTCTGGACGTTTATCTGGTCGCCCACCTGTATAGGTGATATAAGTTTTCGCAAATTCCGATGCAACATTTTTAAATGCACGTTCGATAACTTTTGCTCGCCCGTTTCTCACACGTGCATTTGTCATTTCGATATTCAAGCGCTCTAGCATCGTTCTGCCATAATTCGCCTTTGGATTACTTTTTCTTCTCCCACTACCACCGAAGTCCCGAACTAAAAACTCTCGTCCATTATCTAAATAAACGGATTTCGGCAGCCCCCATGCCTTTACTGCTTGTCTAAATGATGTGATAACTCCGTCACTATTACTTGTTTCACATAATTTCATAGACAAAACTTTGCGGGAACGTACATCTATCCAAACAACTACATGTGGTCTAAATACTTTGCCTGACAAATCATCTTTAACAAAGAAATCTAATGTATGATAATCTGCTGACCAAATTTCATTGCTATCAATGCGACTATAATCTCGTTCGACATATGGTAATACATCATCTGTTAGCGCCTTATCACCTTCGCGGTAATATTTCAATACACCTGGTGGCAAGTTCTTTACAAGCCTATAAAAAGAATCATAGCTTGGTACAGGTGCTAGTTGCGGCATGTCCATTTCCACCCATGCTTGCAGCATGTTATGTGTAAACGCTACAGTCGGTTGGGATTCATCCAGCCACCAATCAAGAAAAGCATTTTGCAACTCTACAGGAATATTCGTTGTGTTGCGATCCTTTCGATTTTTACGATGGTCTGCTAAAGCAACTTCACCAAACTCTTTAAATAACTTGTATTTATTGCGTAATGTGCGTTCTGTTATAGGACGCTTGTCAATGGAGTTGAAAAACTTAACAAAATCTTTTGTTTTCTCCGTCGTTTGCTTTGGAAAATCTGCAATATAACTGCGCCACGACTTGATAACTCGTTGCCAGAAAGCAATTTCATCGAGCTGCTCACCCGTCAAATCATTTATGCTTTGTCCATACTTCTCAGGTGTTCCAGCTTCTTGGAAATTTGGCTGCTCCACATGTTGTAACTGAGCATAGTAGCGGGCTTGTGCCTTTTCAGTGAGTTCGCTGATTGGTACGCCTAACTCATACATGCCACCGTTTTTAGCTGGTATTTGAACAACATTCACTCGTTTCCGCTGAACTCTCTTTTTGATATTCTCATAGCTAATTCTTTCAAGCTCTGCGACTTCTTTTAACGTTAGTAATGCACTCATGGTGTGCCTCCTTTCTCTTATTAGTTGCCCTAACATTTTACTTTTTTCTTAATTCATCCAAACTCACACCTAACGTATCTGCAATTTTACACATAACATGAAAAGTAGGATTGGGATTTTCATTGTTTTCTATCATTTGAAGGGTAGATTCATTTATTCCTGATAGTTTCGCTAAACGATACCTTGATAGCTTGCGAGATTCTCTTAATTCCCTGACACAAATTTTCAATATCTAGACCCCCTTTCTTTTGAAAGGCACAATATATTGTGGTATATTCAAACTGCAAGAACATTCATTCTATGAAAGGAGCTAGAACGCAATGAACACTACATTTGCACCATTGGCAGTTGAAGTCTTGAAAGCGATGTATGAACATAATTCAAAAGCTTTCGAGCAAATCGGTGACACTAATGTTGGACCTGAACCTTTAACAGCCGAACAAGTTGCTCGCGATTTAAGGATTATCCACGATGAAATAATTAAATAGGAATGCTAAATAAATTCTTTATTTTCAGTTCCTAAAAACTTGTGAATTTCAACCATCGCTAATGTTAAACGAATTAAATTTCCTGTATTCGTTTCATTAGCACTACGCTCCGCTAACAGTTCCAGCTGTTGGTGGAGTATTTCTTCAACTGACCTTTTATTGCTTGATTCTTGCATAGTTGTAACCTCCTTCTGATAATTACGGCTTATTTCTTGTCCATTCGCCGCTACCCTTCGATGGGCTTTAAGCTACTAGAGCTTTGATTTTATCCTTGAAAGCACTATAATCTGCTCCCATGTTTTCGATAAATTGCAGACGACTTTTATCTGTAATCCTTTTCTCAGCCATAATAGCCTCAACGTATAATACATAAAACTCAGTTGCTCGATTTATAGCTTCTTCCTGACTCCAATAGCCTTCCTCATACATTTCCAAGTAATGATTAAACTGGCTAAGCATATTATTTTCACCTCCCTTTCCAAAATATGTTACGCCGTATGCTGCTCCTCCTCTAAATCGAGGACTTCATAAATTTTTTGCAAGTATTTCTCGCCACTGCGCTCACCACGTAAGATGAAGTTCATATATACCTTACTTGTTCCTACTTGTTCACAAAGCCATACTTGCGTGCGACCTAAATCAATAAGACGTTTGATGATTCTTTTACCCTGTGGTGTCAGCTCTCGCTTTTTCATCTACTTGTATCCTCCTTTCTTCGTGTAAACACAATTCCTTCTATTTAATTGTCAATGTACATAGATAAACTAATAGGAAAATTATCGTCAACGCTAGTTTGCTACTGTTGTGATAAAATTAAGTATGATGTATTTGTTTATCTTAATTACATTATAGTTCTAATTTTAGAACAAAACAAGTATTTTGTTATTGTTTTTAGAATTTTATTTCATGGAGGTTTCAATTATGACAACTATAGGTGCTAGAATAAATACTTTACGAACAGAAAAAGGTTATACTCAGGAACAGTTAGCTCTATTAATAAAGAAAACTAAAAGTAATGTTAGTGGCTACGAACACGATAAATTTGAGCCTTCTGCTAAAACAATCATATCTTTATGCGATGTTTTCAATGTATCAGCAGACTATTTACTCTTTGGTGTAGAACATGTCGTTCCAAAAATAGAACAAAACAAAATTACAGATATTCCATCAGAAGATATTAATTTAGCTCAAAAAATTAATCGCCTTTCCCATGATGAAAAAATGAAAATTGATGGCATAATTGATGGTCTTTTGATAGCCCGCGAATTGTACAATAAAAAAGCACCGTCACTGAACTTGACACATGGCGAAGACGCCGCAACAGATGAAACGGCTTAATTTTTGGTTCAAATGATAAACTTGTATATCATGTTGCCTTTCAAAATATGTATAGTTTTAGAGGCTCTATTTGGGGACAATTTAATTAAATTTTCTTAATACTTTTTTGCAATGAATCGTGCAAATTGTCCCCACGCCTATTTTTTAAAATAGCTGTACCTCTTGCAATTCATAGGTTTAAAGAACATAGGGACATGTCCCTTTCAAAATCCGATTTTGTCCCCATGTCCCCACGCTAATGTTATTTTTTTAGAGTAGCTGTGAAAGTCCTTGCAAGCCGTTATATAGCCGTTTGCAAGTCTTTGCAAGACAAAAAATCGAGGTAATCATGGCTTTAACTTTTACGTTAAAAATCATGATTACCTCGATTTTTTTGCAAACTATCAAACTTTCCTATCTCACATTGATTTTCCTCATATCCCTTGATATCCTTGCGTTTCCTCACATATCCTGACTTATCCCACACTACTTGTTTTTTGCAAGATTCCTCACCAATCAACAATAATCAATATATTACCACATTGAGCTAAACAGATTCTAAGCAATCTATATGTAAAAATAAGCTATTGGAAAAGCAAATAAATACTTGCTTTTCCAATAGCTCTATTAAATCTCTATATACCCTTTTTTACGCTTTGTGAATGTGACTAATGAAGAAATTCCTGCTTCCTTTAGCTGCTGGACATTGTCAAATGTGAATTTCCCTAAATCATCTGGAAAATGTGAATCAGACGAAACTGTAAACTCAACACCATGCGCTAATAATGTTTGTAAAAAACGTGGACCTGGGCACATTTCCTTTACAGGATAGCGATAATACAAACCTGCGTTAATTTCCGTTGCTGTATTTGTTGCTTTAAGTACCTGTGCTACACGTTCATATGCAGCATCTAAAAATAGCTCGTCCTGTACTTTGTAATTAAATACTTTAAAATTATCTAAATGTGCTACAAAATCGAATAAATTGGATGTAATCATGCTTTCAACTGTTTCGAAAAATCGCTGATAATGCTGCTTCAAGGCTACTTCATCCATGCCTTTGAAAATATACTCTGTCTGTGGGTTATCAAAACCCCAGCCATCTACAAAATGCACAGAGCCAATTACGAAATCCCAAGGGTAATCCTTTAACAATGACGCTAGCTCTTCTTCGCCCCCGATAAAATAATCCGCCTCGATACCGAGCTTCAATGTCACACCTTGTGCACGCCATTTTTCCTTTGCACGCTGAATCGTCTCTATAAATTCATCCATATTTTCAGTCATCACCCGCTCAAGCCAGTAGCGCTGCAAACTGCCGTATTCATGCTGTTCATCTAGCTCCATGTAACGCTCAAAATAGGCGCGTGTTTCCTTAAATCGATATAAGTGATCAACAATGCCAACTTCCTGTAAGCCTAATCGCTTTGCTTGCTGCAAATACAAATCGAGCCATTCCTCGCTATAGCACCCTTTTTGTAGTCGCTCAGATAATAATTGCACCTGATGTTCTACGCTTTGACGATAGCCCTTATTTATAGGCTCCTTATGTGCTTGTAACGCTTGTGCAGTGCGCTCTAACCAACGAAACGAATACGGTCCCTCTTCTAAATGTACATGATAATCAATCATCCAAATTTCCCTCCATGACATAGCGTCCAAATTTCCTCATATGCATGCCACAGCGCTGGACAAGCTTGATTACACAATACTTCCGCGCATGCATCTAAGTGGCAAATTTGATAAAAGGATTTGCTATTTAGCTTCGTTGCATCAGCTAGTAAATAGCTTTTTTTACTTTGCTCCAGCATCTTTTTGGACACTAATGACTCATCTAAATCATAATCATACACGATGCCATCACTAATACCTCCACACGATAAGAACGCTTTATCAAAGTTCATCTTGCTAAGCATCTCAATTGTAATCGCACCTACTAATGACGATTGCGCAGGATTTGTCATCCCACCAAGCACAATCACTTTACCTGTCATTCGACGTTCTTCAATTGCCAAATTAAATTGAACTGCCGCTGCAATGGAATTTGTCACAACTGTTACATCATCAACAGCTAGTAGGAAATCCGCTATATGAACTGTTGTTGTGCCTGTATCAACAACAATCGTATCACCATTTTGAATACGACTAGCCGCTACACTTGCGATGTGGCGCTTTGCCTCCATTTGCATTTGAAGCTTGCGTAAAAAGGCTGGCTCATTTCTTACATTCGTATATTTGACAGCGCCCCCATGCACTCGCGTTAATAATTTTTGTTGCTCTAATTCATCGAAATCTCGCCGAATTGTTTCTGGTGCAACTTGTAATACCTCCGCAATGTTAGCAACGATAATCTTACCTTCTAGTTCTAGCTGCTTCACAATATATTCGAAGCGCTCGATTTTTGCGTACGTCATGATAATGCAACCACATCTTCCTTCGCAACATAGCAAGTATAAGTTTGACCAAGTGTCACCTTGTGCTGACGTTGATGTAGCTGCTCCATTAAAAACATGCTTTCTCCTTCAAATGTTGTACGAATAACATTACCGCTCATTAAAGAATGCTGTGCTACACCTGTAATACCAATATCTCCTTGCTGCGCGTCAAGGTGAATGGCCTCGGGTCGAATGGCAAACTTCTCCCCTTTAACAGGCAATGTTGTGCCGCTCATTTTTTCTAGCGCCTGACGTGTAAATACATTGTAGTGCCCGATAAAATTTGCTACAAATTCGCTTTTAGGACTTGTATAAATTTCAGTTGGTGCCCCACTTTGTTCAATCATTCCATTATTCATCACGAAAATGCGATCCGAAATAGCCATTGCTTCTTCTTGATCATGCGTCACTAAAATCATCGTCATACCAAGCTGCTGTTGAATATTACGTAGGTCTACTTGTAGTTTTTTACGAATTTGTGCATCGAGTGCACTTAACGGCTCATCTAGTAAAAGTACTTTAGGACGAACGATGACTGCACGCGCTAAAGCTACACGCTGCTGCTGACCACCAGACAATTCTTTCGGATAAAAATTAGCTTTTTCCGTCAAACGAACAATCGCTAACATTTCTTGTACGCGCTCATCCAGCTCTGCTGGTGCCACCTTTTGCATACGCAAGCCAAATGCTACGTTTTCATACACTGTCATATTCGGAAATAGCGCATAGGATTGAAACACCATGCCAACCTGTCTTTCCTTTGGCTCCACACCCAGCATGTTTTTACCATCAATTTGAATAGTGCCTGCCGAAGATTCAGTTAACCCTGCTAGTATACGCAAAATCGTACTTTTCCCACAGCCACTTGGACCTAACAATGTAATAAATTCACCCTTATTAATCTGCATATCAATCTCTGTTAAAACTGTCGTTTCTCCAAATTTTTTATGAAGCCCTTTAATCGTTATATAACTCATATATTTGTAGCACCTTTCGTCTTTTTCGTAACTTTCGCAATGATAAATGTTAATATGGCCATTAACACGATATATACAAAGACAACTGCACTCGCAATATGCCCACTTGTACTTAGCTTTTTCATTAAGTAAATTTGTACTGTTTCAAAGCGAGAGCCAACAACTAGATTAATTAATACGAATTCACCAAACAGCACGGAAAAGGATAAGAGAGCGCCAGCAAACAAGCCTGGATAAACAGTTGGTAGCAATACCTTTGTGAATGCTTGCATTTTGGAAGCACCCAGTAGCTGTGCCGCATCTAAAAGCTGACGTGCATCCACATTGCGTAAACTATTACGTGTACCTTGATAAATATACGGCAATATACAAATAACATAAGCACCCAGCACAACGAAAATCATCGAAATACCAAACTTGCTATAAACACGAATCAGCCCTACCGCTAAAATAATGCCTGGGAAAGAATACACCATCACAACAGCCGCTTGAATCCATTTTTCATACTTCGGAAAATACAGTACAATAACGAAAATGGCTGGTACAATGACAAGTAACGCAATGATTACCGCTCCTCCAGCTAATAATACAGAACGCCCAAATGCCTGAATGAAAGCTGGGTCTTGGAATAATGTCATCACCCATTTCAAGGTTAACCCTTCTGGCAATACAGTTTTATTCCATTTATCCGCAAAGGCATAAAGCATCGTTGCAACAACTGGCAATACAATATAGGCTACAAATAGAAGGAAAAATAAATCAGCAAAGCTACGTTTTTTCATTATAATTTCCTCCTCGTTTTCGCAATACTCCACTCACTTAATAGCATCGCTAACACCATCGTTACTGCGAGTAGCACTGCAATAGCACTCGCCAGCTCAGGCTGCGCGAAAATATCTCCTTTAATTAACGAACCAATACGAATCGCTACTAAATTATAATTACTATTCGTCAACGCATAGGCAGAAGCATACGCCCCCATCGCATTTGCAAACAGCACACTAAATGTCCCAACAATTCCTGGCAGCATAACAGGAATCCCGATTTTCAACCAAAATTTCCATGTGGAAGCACCTAAAAGTGCTGCAGCTTCCTTCCATTGCTGTTGTATCCCATCATAAATCGGATATAGTAGCATTAACGCTAATGGCATTTGGAAATATATATAAATAAGTAATAATCCAGCCCAACTATAAAGTGAAAATGATGACAAGACACCGATGCCCCATTTATCAAATAACAGCGTAAATAAGCCACTATTCCCAAGTAAAACGATAAAGGCAAAGGCTAACGGAATACCCGAGAAATTTGATGTTAAATTCGTTAAAATCAAAATCCTTTCACGCATTGGCTCCGAAAAATTCATGATGGCATACACAGCAAATAATGTCACAATCAATGCAATAACAGCTGAAACAACAGATAACGTAATACTATTTTTAAAACCTTGTAAAATATAGCTATTCGTTAAAACTGTTTTGTACTGCTGTAATGTAAATGCGCCATTACTTTGAAAGCTCGTAATGAGCATATAGAGTAGCGGCACAAGGAAAAACAGAAGCACTAGCACTATGAAAGGGGATAACCATATAAATGCTTGGCGTTTCGAAATCAAAGCAATTCCTTCTTTCTTTTCATATGTATAGTGCGCCCGCTAACGATGACTCGTTAGGCTAGGCGCAATTTTGTGGAATCTCGCTCTGCTGCATGATTTATTCCACATTTTTGGGGATTTATTCTACGTTAGCTTTCACACCATCCAACAACAACGGAGCCATACTTTCTGCTGGCTCAATACCAAGTAACTCGCAACAAAGCGGTGCGACTTGCAATTGTGATACAATTCCATCTCGAATGCCAGGCTTCACAGTACCTGAAATAACAAACATCGGCACATGACGGTCTTCCTCTGTCGTACCACCATGGTTACCATCGCTCGTCATGCCATGATCCGCTGTCACAATGACCTCATAACCATGTGCCAAGCATTTTGGAATAAATAATGATAATAAATTATCAGTTGCTAACACACGATTGCGATAGCCTGCTGAATCAGCAGTAAATTTATGCCCATCATCGTCTACATTCATCGGATGAACATAAAGGAAATCGGGCTGTTTATTATCAACAAGCCATGCTGCTTCCGCAAATAAATGGCTATCTGGGTAATGATCCTCAAAATAGAACAAACCATTGTTAATTGGTAACTCTTTATCTAGCTGAATGCGGTCCTCCATATGAGAAAACGGTGCTCGGTTATATAGCTCGCTCACCCAATAGTACGCAGCAGCAGCTGTTGACAAGCCGTTTTTTTGCGCTACATGAAATAGGCTTGTCTGCGTTGATAAACGCACAACCATATTGCTCACTACTCCATGCACAATCGGTGGTGTACCTGTTAAAATCGTTTCATATAAAGGTCTTGATAAAGCAGGTACTTCTGAACAAACTTTATAACGCGCTGCCATTTTTTGTTCCACTAAATGCTGCATAAAGCCCATATGTGTACAAGCCGTATCAAAGCGCAGTGCATCCACAACAATTAACACCACTTTTTTATTTTGCATGGATTAGCACCTGCTCTTGATATAGCTGTGGGATTTGTTTCGTTGTTTCTTCCCATTTCTTTTGATCTTTCACCGGCTTAGCGTTTTTGTACATATTGTCTGGTAATAATAATGCCTCTACCTCTGCCGATAACGTTACATTTTCACGAATCGGACGAGCATAGCCTTTCGCTAAATTTTCTTGTCCAGCGTCAGATAAAATATATTCACGTGCTAACATTGCAGCATACGGATTTTTCGCATATTTATTAATAATCGTTGCATAACCAGATGTTACAGAGCCTTCAGCTGGAATCACTACTTCAAAGCGACTTTCATCAATTTGACTACGGTAACCAAGCGAGTTAAAATCCCAAAGAATCGCTACATCAATCTCACCTTTTTCTAAGTTCGCAACACTTGGGTCGCCTTGCAAGCGGCCTTGCTTCGCTAACTCTGCAAAGAAATCAATACCTGGTTGAATATTTGATTCATCCCCACCGAAAGCTATCGCTGCTGCTAAAATCGCAAAATGGGCTTGATTCGCTGTTAATGCATCATTAATACTCACATTGTAATCACCATTTTTTAAATCCTCCCATGATGTAGGTGGATTTTTAACGCTGTTTTTATCAGTAATAAATGAGATAGTTCCTGTATAACCTACAATCCAATGTCCTTCATCATCTTTTGCCCACTCCGGGATATCTTCCCAATATGATGTTTTGTATGGCAATGTTAAGCCTCGTTCCTTGGCAATTGGCCCAAAGGCAATCCCAACATCTCCGATATCTGCTGTCGCATCATCTTTCTCAGCTTCAAACTTCGCTAGCTCCTCAGCACTCGACATATCTGTATCCGAATGTTTAAGACTATACTCTGTCCCAAGCTCCTCCCAAGTTTCCTCCCAGTTTGCCCAAGTATCAGGCATGCCGACAGAATTCACTACGCCCTCTTCCTTTGCTTTCTCAATAAGTTCCTCAAGCGCTAAATTGCTATCTACTTCTTTACCTGAAGAAGATGAACCATCTGAGCAAGCCGCCAACATCGAAATTGCCGCTACCCCAACCAAGCCTTTTTTCCACCATTTTTGAATCGCCATTGAACTGGACCCTCCATTTGTTTCTCTTTATTTTTATTTGCTTACAACTGATATAGTACGAAACAAACATTAAGCAAGTATGGATGGATTAAGAAGGTTGTGTAAAAAGTGTTAAGAGGGGGTAAAGGGAATAATCAGACATAGAAAAAACTGTTCTGAAAGTCTATATTTCAGAACAGTTTCCTCTTACAAATTAAATTAAAAACTAATTGTTATTTGCTCAGATGATAGCTTTTCACATTTATCTAGATTCAATATCGTCTCTCCCATTTTTGCAACCATATCTACGACTAAAGCATTTCCCATACAAAAATAGCGCATACGGTCTGACATCATAGCTGTCCAATTGTCTGGGAAACCATTCAAACGTTCACATTCTACAGGTGTTAAAAATCGTTTTCTTCCAGCCACTTCTACTATATGTGTACTACGATTAACAGTGCCTTCACTTGTTAACATTGTGCGACCCGGTCCATCTAATTCATCAGTTGGTGACATACCTCCCTCTGAAAAAATGTACTTATGGCCATCTACGGAGGTGCGTTCAATTTTTTTTGACCCACGTAAGTAAGCAAACTTTTCAGCTTGTGCCTCAGTTAAATAAAAACGTTCATCAACCATCTCTTCATCAATTAAAATATCTTTCAATGGTGTGAAAATTGGATTTTGGGCTTCTGTTTGAGCTGTAAACACTTCTCCCTCTCTCATAATACCTGCCGTATGAAAGCCAAACGCAAAGCTATCTGATATCTCTAAAATATCCTTCGGCAATGTGCATGTAGCTATTCGATTTTTATAAGGCTCATCTCGAACTGGGAATGTTTTCGCAAAAAAGCCCTCATTAAAAACGATATCATTGCCAGTAAGTGTCGTTTGCTCTCGAGCAAAGTCCAATTTATTTTTATAAGCAAAAATAAATACTCGTCGACGCTTTTGTGCAGCACCGTATTCCGCAGCATTCACTATACGCCATTCAACATTGTACTGTAAATCGCGAAATGTCGCTAACATTACCGCAAAATCGCGACCTCTTTGTTTAGAAGGCGATTTTAGAAGGCGATCTACATTTTCAAGTAAAACATATTTAGGGTGCGAATGTTCAATTACTCGTTTAATTTCCCAAAATAGTACACCCTTTTTGCCTTCCAGTCCCTTTTCACCCGATAATGACCGAGCTACTGAGTAATCTTGACAAGGGAAGCCTCCTACTAATAAATCTATATTCAATCCACTAAAAAATTCATTCGGAACTGTTGCAATATCTTTATTACTTCGCTCCCCACCAAATTTCTCTTCATAGCACTCAAATGCTTCTTGTGCTTTACGTGATGGCTCCCATTGATTTGCCCAAACGGTGTTAAATACTTTTGCATCCGCTTTTTCTAAACCTAATCGAAAGCCTCCTACGCCCGCAAACAACTCGACAACATTTAGAGTATCTTTCATAAGCGAACATCCTTTCCATTCTTGACATTATCTATTATAATGTTTTATTTGCAAAAAGAAAAGATCAAATACTTATCATTCATGGACATAATAGCCAAATCTTTGATATTAGATATAATCAATATCCTCTAACATACCTAATAATACACTTCCCTTCATCCAAAGATACTGTGTATACATTTGAATTCCATTTACTTGAAGAGTTTTAGCAGAGGAATCTGTTCCAGACCCTCTCACAAAAAATAAAAAATCTTTAGATTTTGGAAAATTAATACTTGTTTTCGTAAGCTTTGTCTTAGGATTAATCAGAAGCTCTCCATTCTTATTATAAAGCCTGCTTTCTTTAAGTTCATTATTATTGATAAGATGACGTACTTTATTCCAAGTCTCTCTCACATCAGTATCAACAATATAATCAGGTATTATTAATCGCTTAAAGCCAATAAATTTATTATCTAATAGCTTTGCAGAGTTATCTGGCTCCTCAAATAAAATACAGAGCAGTTGATAATCATTAAAATAACTAAATACTGAGGATTCTTCAAAGCTTATGGACTCGTCTGTCCATTCTCCAAAATCTATTTTTAATAGCTTCATATCCTCTGTTCTCGTTCCCTTAACCGTTTGTGTAACAGATTTGGGAATTAGCCCAATTTTTTTAAACAGCTCAATTTGATTCATTTTTGAAGCGTTACCATCAAACATTTTTACTACAATTTGCTCTGTTATAGCTTTCTGAACATCTCTTGATTTATTTAGGTTTAATGGTAACCCTAATTCTTTAATAAGTTGCTTGATTGACTTACCTTGATGTACCCTTGTGAGTTCTTGTAACTTATCATCGACCTCTTGAAAGGTAGTGTATGATTTATCAAGTTTCTCTAACTGCTCGCCAAAGTATCCTTGAACAATCGTCGTTACAGTAGATCTTTTCAATCGAAACCTAGGACGATTCGGCCATTTTGGTGATGTATCAATTAACATCAAGTCTTTCCTCAAAGCAGAGGATAAATTTGGATAACCCTCTACTGGATTTTCCGTTTCTTCTAATTGTAATAAAAAATCGCGTACTAATACCCAATCATTTTTTAATCTTTCTCTATCCTCATCAGAAAATTGATAGAAGTGATAGCCTTCTA
The DNA here is from genome assembly GCF_003049505.1 of Metasolibacillus meyeri. Lineage (GTDB taxonomy): Bacteria > Bacillota > Bacilli > Bacillales_A > Planococcaceae > Metasolibacillus > Metasolibacillus meyeri. Next base: position 25,235 of record NZ_PYWN01000036.1, on the reverse strand, counting down.
AAACAAAGTCTGCATATCGAGCTGCTGGAACAGTCTGCTCGGAATCATAGTTATAATAGACAAGCAAAAGATTCTCTAATTTATGCCAGAAGCTTGATGTTTCAAATTTCTCGTAAATAATCCTTTCAGGAGACACTGCTGTTATCGTCATGGGTTCCTTCGCTTCAAAACGATTATCATTTTTCTTTTTTGATTTTCTAATACCCGTTGTTTTTAATTCTGTTTCAATACCATCCACAATTAAATCAGGTGATTGTCTAGAATCAGAGGGATATCCAACGACTGACTGTTCAATAATATCTCCAGCAATCCCTGTAATCTTAGGATTCTTTATAGTACGTTGGAATACATTTTTAGAATCTACTTCCCCTAATGTTTTTCCAATAACATTATCAAAAATATTGATTAATTTCTTTCTTGAAATCTCAAATCCAGTCATAGAATACTCCTCCTAAATTTTCTATTCATTTTGAGTTTATCATAATTGTCTCAGAAGGATTCCTATATATAAAGCAAAGATTAATGAAACAAACCCAACAACTAAACCTTTTCTAAAAGTTCTGATATAATAAAACCAAATATTAGAATGCTAAGGAGTGTTTCCCATGACCTACCAAGCTAAAACACAATGGTTAGTCTTCTTTCTCTCTGCGTGTTTATTTATTCCTATGTTGTTTATCAGTAATGAAGGTTGGCTACGAGGGATATATGCCGTTCTCTTGCTCTTGCTGCTTGTATTCATGTGGGTAAGATATACGCTCGTATTACAGGAAGATACGGTTACTTATACGATTCAGCTTTTCGGTTTGACTTTGTATAAAAAACGAGTACAGGCGAAGGATATTGTACGAGTGACATTTAAACGGTTTAACTGGGCAACACGATTAGCTGTCATTAAAACATCGAACGGATTGCCAATTCGGGTAGCATTGTTTAAGCCTGAAGTTGTTTTTCAAGATTTAGTTACGTTTTGTGACGAGTATGATATTGCTTATACGAAAACGAAAGACTATCGAATCCTTGAGAAGATGGGCTAAAAGTCACAATTCGCACGTAGGCGAGGATGTTTCGCACATTAAAGTATACTTTTCGCACGTAAGAAGCTCCCGTTCGCACGCAAGGATACAAGTGCAAAATAAAAGCGCCAGAAGTCAAAGTTTTCACCTTGATTTCTGGCGCTTCGTTTTTCACTTATAGATTACTTGGATACATTTGTTTATACAGTACTTCTAATCGCTTGGATAATTTGCTGTAGGCAGATTTCCAAGCTTTGCGTTTCTTGTCGTCGCCATCAGCAGGGACGTAAAGTGCTTGTACGTCTGCTACTTTTTTCAAATCGCTTTCGGCGTCTGTTAGCTTCTTATAGTTTTTCACAGCTTTTTTGTCGTTTGTGCTTAAGCTATCATAAATAGCTCGTAGGTCTTTTACTTTGCTTTCTAGATTGGCAATGTACTCGCCCTTCACAATTAGCCCATTAATAGATTCGATTAATGTTAATACTACGTCAGAGGATTGTAGCTCTTTTTCCTTGTTGATGATTGCTTGGCGAACTGTTGGATTTACTAAGCTTGCTTGTTTTGTTGTCAGCTTGGCGAAAGCTTTAATGACTGTGCTTGGATTTGTTGCAAATGATTTTTCATATTGTTTGATGAATGTCGTTGCTTTTTTCGCATCGGATACAGCCGTTTTTAACAGATTGCCGTTTGTTATAGCCTTTTTATCAGCTGCGCTTAACTTATTGAATTGTGCTGATAAATCGTTAACTCTTTCAATTGACACTACATACATATCGTTTACTAATATTGCTGCAATTTCGTTATTTAATTGCACTAAATTCGGTGCGTTATTATCAACTAAACGATTCGCTAATAAATCTTGATACTGTTGTCTTGCTAAATATTGTTGATTAGCTGGTAACTTATCATATGCTTTTTGAACGGATTCAATTTTTTTAGCCTGCTTTTTTACATCCATTTCTTCTCTTGCCGCTTGTACTTTCTTATGGAATGAATTGACCCCGGAAAGGTCTTTACTAGCAGCTGTTAAAATATGATAATTTGTTACGTATTTTCGTGCACTTGAAGATAAATTTTTATAAATCGTTGATGCTGAGGTTACCGCATTTTCAAATGTTGCAAAGGTATAATTTTTAACGTTCGTCAGTTGCTCAATATCAGCGATTAATTTTTCTGCTGCGGCTTTATCCGCCGGCTCTTGCTTACCTGGATCAACAGATGTCGCTGGTGCATTATTCAAAAACTCATCAACATTATAAACAAGAGATTGCTGCAAGCTTGTTAATTTATTGTACGCCTTTAATGCGCTTGTATATGTCGATTGTAGCTTGTTACTCGCTACACCATTCGTTGTTGATAATTTTTGGTACGCATCAATGCTTTGAATTACTTTAAGAGCTGTTTTTAAATCCTTTTGTAACGTAAGGAGTTTGTCATATCCAACAATTTGTGTAGCTGAATTTTTTGTTAATCCTTTATATTCAAGGACAAGGCGATTGACATTGTTCACATGGCTCTGCCAAGAAGTGCTTGAAGGATTCATCGGATAACGGTTACCTAGATTTCCAACATAGCCTGCGATTTCACCATTCAATCGTTCGATTTGCTGCTGCTCTGCGCTTTCTGCTTGCAATAATCGCGTAATCCATTCACCTGTTACTAATTGCGATTGTTTATATGTTAGCTTCTCATAAGCTGTGCGAATTGATTTCGCTGTTGTTACTCGCTTGTTTGGCGTATCTGCTACAGATAATTTATCGAATGATTTAATAAATTGCTGTATCTTTTTAATATCCTGTTTTGCCTCTTGTAAAATGGATTGATTATGGACAGCTGCCTTTGCATCTTGTGACAATGCTGCGATATCTTGCTCGATCGCCTCAACCTTAGCTTGTAAGCTAACTATGTCAGCTGCATTATACTTTGCAAAAGATGTTTCATAAATTAATAATGCTTGAATAGCTTCATTGATTTTTCTTACTTCTTTAAATTCTTCGTTTGTGCGATTATCAAGCAAGTTTCTAATATCTGTGTATAAAGCTTCTTGTGGGTCAAGGCTTCGCTGTAATAAATCTAACTTATTATACGCTTCCTCAATGTCCTTCAAATATTTAGCCTTATCTTTTTCTTCAATCTCACCAGATTTATTTACTGTTTCTTGCAGCTTCTCAATTGCTTCTACATCTGTCATAGCACGCTTTAATGCCGAATAGTTTGTTATGCTGTCTTTCGCCGCTGCTGATAATGCTTGATACTTATTATTTAAATCAGTTAAATGCGCTTTGAAAGATGCTAATGTTGTAAAATTATATTGATAATCATTCACGAAAATTTCTTTAATTTCATCAATCATTGAGTTGACTGATTCATTTGAAATCGTCAGCGTATTCGAAATATCCGACTCGATAATGGCATTTCCTACCGTTGCCTTTACTCTAACAATAATTTGCTTGACATCCTTGTCCAATGCATCCTTAGCAATGGTGTATGTACCGCTTGTTGCACCATCAATAATTGTGAAAGATTCTCCAACTTTATAAAACCATTGATAGCTATATGTAACTTGTCCGCTTTCTAACTTTGCCCCTGCACTATCTGTAACAGTGGCACCTAGCACTTTAACCACCTCACCTGGAACAGCATAGTCATTCAGTTTCGGTGTTGTAATTGCTAATTGTAAGTCATTAATCGCTACAGATTCACTTTGATATTTCGTACCGTCTGTCGTTGTTGCTTCCACAAAAATTGAGCGACCAGCTGCTCCTACTGGCACTTTTAGCGTCGATTTCGTTGCACCTATAACAGGCTTATACGTTGCACCACCTGAGTTCTCTCCAGCTATATTTTCGGCATAATACCATTGATAGCCTTTAACTACGGATTGTGCTGGTAATTTTTCAATTGTTGCCGTTAATGTTCCATTCACCATTTTTTCACCTGTAATTGCTACAGTATGTGTCTCTTCTCCATGTACAACAGCAGGTGCAAACATTACAATAGGGGCTGCCCCTAAAGTAAAAAATAACTTTTTATTCATTTTCCGACCTCCTCTGTTTCATAGTCTATATCGGGCATATTTTCTTGCCCTTTAGTATTTTTTCAAAAAACAGGAACTTTCCCTAGCTCAGTATCCTTTTTATTTGCGTCAATGCTTTAGAATCAATTGCTTGTGCAAAGCTTCCTTCTTTTCGAATACCTGAACCAAAATGGTAAAATTGTGCCTGTAGCACCTCATGTATAGCTGCAATATTATCCGCACCAAGCCCTGAGCCTGGCATAATCATTGGACGATTTAATTGCTCTGTTGAATGTTGAATTAATTCTTGAAGCGTTGCGAGCCCATCCATTACTTTAGTATGCCCACCAGATGTTAAAATTTGATGAATTTGATACGGTGATTGACATAATGATTTATATAAATCAAGTGTATTTGCCTCATCAATCGCACGATGGAATGTAATGAATAAGTCGCCCATCTCCTCACTCACCTTTGCTAATAGCGCAAAATCAATCATTTGCTCTGTAGTTAACGCACCAAATACGATACCAGCTGCCCCAAGCTCCTTCACTATGCGAATATCCTCCTGCATCGTCTTCCATTCTACTTGACGATAATTATAGGAATAACTATGTGGACGTATCATCACCATAACAGGAATTTGAACGCTACTCACTACTCGCTTAATTGTGCCATAGCTTGGTGTTAAGCCTCCCTCATTAATAGCAGAAACCAATTCTAAACGGTCTGCTCCACAAGCCTCTGCAATTTTCGCATCTTCTTCATTTAAGACAATTGCTTCTATTTTACTCATTGTTCCAATCCTCTCTATATCACCATCTTCTTCATTTTAGCTTAGTTACCATGTAAAAACATGGTATGCCCCTTGTGCTATATTGAAACAAAGGAGCAACTATGACACTACATAATGCAGACGAGTATAATAACCCCACTTTATATGATAAAGAGAACGAAGCACATCAGGCAGATGTTCCCTTTTTATTAAAATGGGCGACACAGCAGCAAGGAATAATTATTGATTTAGCGTGTGGAACAGGTCGAGCAACCATTCCTCTTGCTCAACATGGCTACGAGCTAATCGGCGTTGATATTCATAACGCGATGCTAGATGAGGCAAAAAAGAAGGCTGAAAATGCAAATCTCTCTGTTGAATGGATTGAACAAGATTGCAGCAAGCTACAATTAAATATGAAAAGTCATCTAATTTACACAGTCGGTAACTCTTTTCAACATTTTTTAACAAATGAGGCACAAGATAATTTATTGTCATCGGTTAATCACCACTTAGAAGTTGGCGGCATCTTTATTTTCGACACACGATTCCCAAGCGCAGAAGAATTATTCCAGCCACCTACAGAGGAATATTGGAGAAGCTATATTGATTGTGATTCACAAAAGAAAGTGGATGTTTATACAATTAGTAACTACGACATATTGAATCAACTCCAACACTATACAACGATTCGTAAATTTGAAAATAGCACGGAGGAGCACAGCACAAACATTACATTGCGTTATGTTTACCCGAAAGAAATGGAACGACTTTTAGAGGCAAATGGCTTTACAATCAAACATATTTATCAGGATTGGAACGAAACGCCAGTTACGAATGATGCGTACGCCATGATTTATGTATGTGAGAAGATTAAATAAATGCTTCTAACAAAAAGTAGAGAAGCGCACATGTGGCACTTCTCTACTTTTTTTCTTATGGTGTATCTACTGGTTCCTTACATAACCCTTTGCTCATTTCGCAATATTGTACGAAAACACGTGCTAATTCGCGGAGGCGGTCATGTACATCTGTGTCGATAATATTGTTCTTTTCATCGAAATGATCTGAATGTGTATACACATAGTTTGGCGTTACTAAGCAACGGAAGTAATCCAAAATCGGCTTGAGCTGATTTTCGATTACTAAATGATGTTGATATGTGCCCCCATTTGCCACCATTGCTACAGGTTTATAGCGCATTGCTTTCGGGCTAATCATATCGAAGGCATTTTTTAATACGCCTGGAATCGATGCTTGGAAAATTGGCGATGCAATGACGTAGCCGTCTGCATCTTCGAATTTTTTAATCATCATTTGCATATCTTCATTTAGAGGACTACCATCTAAAATTTGATGCTTTAAATCCGAGAAATATAATAACTCTAGTTGTAGCTCTTTGTTGTATTCTTGAATATATTTTTCAACTTGTTGCAGAACGGCGCCTGTTTTGCGACCAAAGACTGTACCGTCAACGAGTAAGATTTTCATTTTCTAAACCTCCACTATTTCTAATTGCTTAATTGGTGTTTGCTTCGACACCTATTGTAGCAGATGCAAACGTTGTCGAACAGAGGACGGCTTGAGAAAAGCTTAATTTCAGTCTTTTGGCGTATCCTGCTCTGCTTTATACTGCTTCATTTTAGATTTATCGAATGTGACTTCTTCATCTAATATATTTTCTGCGTTCAGTTTATTCCAATTAAACAAATCCTCACGATTAACTTCTGGCTCCTCCTCTAATTCAGGCATCGTCATTTGTGCAAGTTCATTTGATGAATAAATTGCAACTTTTGATTTTTTACCATATAACGCAATGACCATCATCGCCAAGGCTACCTGCTCGGCTTTTATTGAACGATACAGCTTCAATGGACCAATTAATAGCGGATTCAATACTGCTAGTACAGCCGCTCCCATTTTTTCTCCTAATCGAAACTCGGAGCGATTTCCAACTAAAAGTGATGGACGTACAATGGATAGCTGAGGTAAATCAATTTCGATTAACTCCTTTTCCATTTTGCCCTTCACTCGATTATAGTATGCGAAGGATTTTTCATTTGCACTCATTGCGGATATGACAATCATATGTTGAATACCGCGATTTTTCGCCATTGCTGCAATTTGCACAGGGTATTCTACATCAATTTTTTCAAATATTTCATGTGACCCAGCTTTCTTAATCGTTGTCCCTAAACAACAAAAGATTTCATGGGCAAATTCCATATCGCTTTCTGCCAGCGCATCAAATTCTCGTATTCGCACAACCAATTTCGGATGCGAATAATCTAAAGCTCTACGCGCAATAACGGTTATCGCTACGTATTCATCACTTTCACATAATTGTTTTATAAGCTCGGAACCAACTAAACCCGTTGCACCTACCACAATAGCTGATCGCATCTCCATGAGTAATCCTCCTCTTTTTCTCCTATTCTTTCAATTTTCACACATACTTCAGGAAATTTCACCATATTTTATGTAGAAACCAGAAAGGATGGGATAAGCTATGGCAAAAAACATTGCCTTCATTTTAGAATATAGCGAATGGAAAGGCTATTATCCATTTGAACGAGCTGCGATTATGCATAATTTATTGACGACAGAGCATATTTCAATTTTTTTAAAAGGTAAAGAACAACACATTTCGGAATTACTAAATGATTCACCTACTATTTTCAAAAATTATAATGAACTAGCGAGCATTCTCGCCAAGCAGCACTTTGACTTAATTATTTATGATGGCAATGATTCTACCATAGAACAAGCACAATTATTCAAAGCGCATTGCCATACACTCGTTCATTTTGATGACCGCGGAGAAGGAGCTACTCTCGCTGATTGTCATATCGTTGCATTGCGTGAAGAAACGCAAGAAATGATGCCTGCTAATATGCTCGTTGGTAATTTTTCCTTTGCCGCACCGAGTGAGTTGTTACAAATTGCCTTTGAGGACAAGCTAGAAAATGATCCACCACATATTGTTATTGCCTTTGAGGATGGTGATGAGCATAATTTAACATATCGTACATTACGTCATTTAACACAGTTACACATTCCACTAAAAATTTCCGTTGCCATCGATGAAAACTATCGCCATTCTGTAGAAGATTTACAGATGATGGTATTAAGTCGTCGCCACACTTCCATTCATCAACATCCAAATGCACTTTTATCGCTACTCCCAACTGCCGACATTGTCGTCTGTAACGCCAATTACACACCTTATAAAATTGCGACAATTGGCATTCCATGTATTACAGCAGCACAAAATGAACGCGAGCTTACAAATAGCTTAAACCGTGAGCACAATGGCTTCGTCCATTTAGGTCTTGGACGTAAAATGAAGCAATCAACCATCCAAAATGCTGTAATGGAATTTGTTTTGCATGAAGCACGCTGTGAACGCGCAATTCATAAGCAACGCACACTTGATTTACGTTCAAGCAATGAAGCATTAAAACAGCTTCTACTTGATTTGGCCTATGCACGACATGAAATAATCCATATTTGAGTATAGTGCTCTCCGTATGATATAATCTACAGCAGAAAACACGAAAAGAGGTCGTTTGTTCATGCTAACAAAGTCTCAACTACAGCAAGAAATTGCAGAACTAAAAATGGATTATGTTAATTTACAAGGTGATATGGAGAAGCTTGAATCATTAGGTCATGCGGATTCTGTAAAGCAAGCACTAGCACGCCTTGAAAATATGGAAGCACGACTTGCAGAACTGAATAAACAGCTCGCGGCGTTGTAAGCCCGCGAGTTTTTTCTTTGTATACTAATTATCGGAGGAATCGATATGGCAATATTAACAGTTGAAAATTTAGGTCATTCATTTGGTGACCGCACCCTTTTTAAAGATGTGTCTTTCCGTCTTGTAGAAGGCGACCACATCGGGCTTGTTGGTGCAAACGGTGTTGGTAAATCAACACTTATGGGCATTATTACAGGACAGCAAATCCATGATGCTGGTAAAGTCGAATGGCTACCCAACACGCATTATGGCTACTTAGACCAACACGCGGTATTAACAGCAGGTCGTACAATGCGTGACGTGCTACGCGATGCTTTTTTACCTCTTTATAAAAAAGAAGAAGAACTAAATGAAATCGCAGGTAAAATGGCGGAGGCTACACCTGAAGAGCTAGAGAAATTACTAGAGGATATGGCAGAAGTGCAAGATGCGCTTGATGCAGGCGATTTTTATACACTAGATATGAAAATCGAGGAAGTTGCACGTGGTCTTGGGTTAGATGCAATTGGATTAGAGCGAGACGTTGCCACACTTTCTGGTGGTCAACGTACAAAAGTATTACTTGCTAAATTACTGTTAGAAAAGCCAAAAGTATTATTACTAGATGAGCCAACGAACTATTTGGACGAAGAGCACGTTGCTTGGCTGAAAAATTACTTAAAAGGTTATCCATATGCCTTTTTATTAATTTCACATGATACAGAATTTATGAACGATGTTGTCGATGTTATTTTCCATTTAGAGTTTTCAAAAATGAACCGCTATACAGCAACATATGAGAAATTTTTAGAGCTTGCTGAAATTAATAAACGCCAGCATATTGAAGCATACGAAAAACAGCAGGAATTTATTAAAAAGCAAGAGGATTTTATCGCTAAAAATAAAGCGCGCTACTCAACAACAGGTCGTGCAAAATCTCGCGCGAAGCAGCTTGATCGCCTTGAACGTATCGATCGACCTGAAACAGCAGTGAAACCTGAATTTGGCTTTAAAGAGGCACGGTCCCCTAGCCGCTACGTAGTAGAAGCAGAAAATTTATTAATTGGCTATGACAAACCTCTATTACCGCCTTTAACATTCCAAATTGAGCGCGGTGAAAAAATTGCCCTTGTTGGGATGAACGGTGTCGGGAAATCTACTTTATTAAAAACGATGCTTGGCAAAATTAATCCGCTAGGTGGTAAAGTCATTCGCGGTGACTATTTATACCCTTCTTACTTCGAGCAAGAGGTAAAGGCAGATAAAATCACACCGATTGATGATGTATGGAATGCCTTTCCATCAATGGAGCAAGCACAAGTACGCGCAGCACTTGCTCGGGCAGGCTTAAAAACAGAGCATATTACTCGCCCGCTTAACTCATTATCAGGGGGTGAGCAAGCAAAGGTACGTCTATGTAAACTCATGATGAATGAAGCCAACTGGCTAATCTTTGACGAACCAACAAACCACTTGGATGTCGATGCAAAAGAGGAATTGAAACGTGCAATGAAAGCATTCAAAGGAACAATTGTACTTGTATCGCATGAGCCTGATTTTTATGAAGGTCTTGCCACAAAAGTTTGGAACGTACAAGACTGGTTCACAACTGGTCGTACGATTGAATTAGAAGAAGAGTAATGTTGAGAGCTGTTGGCATAATGCCACAGCTTTTTTCTATTTCTATGAAACTTTTTTCTATTTTTTACGTATATATTAGTAATGAAGCGGGTATACATTAAATAGGAGTTAATTACTGCTTTCCTAAATAAAAAAATTCAAAAAAACAATTGCATTACAATTAACTTAGTTGTAAGATATAAATATAAGTAATTACCTTACAAGTAAGTTACTAATGTAAAGAAAGAGAGGAATTTAATTATGTCAGTAACAATTTATACTCAATCAAGCTGTTCCTCATCACGAAAAGCATTAAAATGGTTAAACGAAAACAATATTTCATACAATGAGAAACGCATTACTTCTCAGCCACTAACACTAGCTGAGTTTAAAAATATTTTAAGTATGACTGAAGATGGAACAGATGAAATTATCGCAACGAACTCAAACGATTTCAAAAACCTTGATATCGATATTGAACAGCTTTCGATTCAAGAGCTATATACATTAATTCAAAAATACCCACGCATGTTGCGTAGCCCTATTTTACTCGATGAAAAACGCATTCAAGTCGGTTATAATGAAATGGACATTCGTCGCTTCATCCCACGTAAAGTACGTGCGTTTGAGCTGAATGCTTTGCAAAAATTGGCGGTTGAATAAGTCGCCTTTTTTTGTATGAAAGAAAATTGGAGATGAACAAACATGGGTGATCATAAACATGAGCATTTAACACCACTTTTCGAAGCAGTAGCGGCATTAGAACGTAGAATTGCCAATGAATGGAATAGTTTAAATGAGCTTGGTTTTTCGAAATCACATATTTTAATTTTAGACTTTTTAGCAAATGAAGGCCCAAAGCGCCCCTCTGCCATCGCGGAGTATTTAAAAGTAACAACAGGTGGCGTAACCGTATTAACAACAAAGCTTTTAAAATCAGGTTTTATCGAAAAAGCACAAAATGAAAATGACCGCCGCGCTTCGCAAATCACGATTACCGAATCGGGCAGAGCCATTTTAAACGAATCGCGCGAGCAAGTAAACACACTAATCCACCAACTTTTCGGCATGCTGACAGAGGAAGAAATTGAAAACTTGCGCCAAATCTTTATTAAGTGCGCAAATTTCAAATAAAAAATGAAAGGGGCTGTCCATTTTGGACAGCCTCTTTCTAGCTTATCTCACAATAATGCCCCACACTTTATAAATTTACAGATTTATTCTATGTTTTCTGAAGTTTATTCTCCGTTTTTCAGAGTTTATTCCACGTTTTCAAAGATTTATTCTACGTTTTTTCAAATTTATTCTACGTTGCATCTCAAAACCCTAGTCCATCCTAAAAAATCGCCCTACCCTTTAAGCTGGTAGGACGACATCTGCTAGTTTATGATCTGCTAATAGCATTTCTTTTAAACGCGCCTTCGCACGGAATAAACGCGATTTCACAGTACCGATGGATACTTTCATTAACGTTGAGATTTCAGCTAATGAATACTGGTCTACATAGAAGTACCATAATGTTTTTTGGTAAATTGCATCAAGTTCATGCATTTTCTCTTGCACGATCTTCGTAATTTCCACTTTCTCCACCTGTTCCTCTGTAGAAACTTCATTATTGGGAACCAAATCTAAAATCGGTACGTCTAATTGTTCAGGTTGATTCATCATGTACTTACTACGTCTTACATTTTTGCGATAGCGGTCGCGGAATGTATTCATTGTAATTGTTGTAAGCCAAGCTTTTACATGATCCACTTGTTCAATTGTCGCTTCATAGCGTACTACCTTTACCCATACTTCCTGCATTAAATCTTCCGCCTCTAATGTATTGCGCGTAAGCTTTAAGCAAAGGTGGTATATATAGCGATTATATTCATCATAAACTTTCGTTAACATTTCATTCATTGTTATTGCCTCCGTCCAGTCTGCTTTATTAACCTTATTTTCGCAAAATACTTCCTTACGCTCTATCGGATTTACTTTCAATTTCCTTACATTTGTGTAAGCTTCCATGTCACCTATGAATTATTTATGCCCTCTTCGCCAAGTTATACCTCTATTCAAAAATCCTTATACCCATTTCGAAAAATTTTTACGCCTCCAAAGAAGGAATTTGCGCCCCTTTTGTTGAATATAATTTCAATGAAAATAAATTCAATAGAAGAGGGTTTTTATATGAACAGTAGACAGCAGCAAAAAGAACAGAGACGACAGCTCATTTTACAAACGGCCTTAGATTTATTTATTCGCAAAGGCTATGGAGAAACAAAAATTGCTGATATTGCCAAAGCAGCAAATATGAGCATGGGGCTTCTCTTCCATTATTTTGACTCAAAAGAGAAATTATACGAAGCTTTGATTCGAATCGGTAGTGAAAAATTAAAGATGGAGCTAAATTTCGGAACAACATCACCATTGGCGACTTTCCAATACATTGCCGAGGATATTTTCCAAACCATTCGTGCCAATCCATTTGCAGCCAAAATGTTTGTTTTAATGGAGAACGCACAACACTTAGACACTTTGCCAGCAGATATAAAAGAAATGTTAGTTGAGGCAGATAAATTAATTACTAAAAGTATCTCCCTTATCGAAGAAGGTCAACGCTTAAATGAAATAAGGGATGGCAACCCACAGGCGCTAGCGATTGCCTTTTGGAATTCCTTACAAGGCATCGCACAGCATATCGCCTTGCACCCTGAGGTACCTTGTCCTGAAGCAGAGTGGATTATCGCTATACTCAAAAAATAAGGAGGCTATAAGAGATGAAGACGAAAAGAAATATCATTATTTTTGTTGTAGTTGCATTATTATGTGGCTGGTTTGGTGTTGTGATTGATCGTTTTATACCAGAACAGCCAGACGGGAACACGCTTGGTATGGGGCTTTGGCTAGTTATTCCTTTGCTTGCAACGATTTTTTTACGAGCATTTGCAGGGGATGGCTGGAGAGACATGGGGCTTGCACTAAATGTTAAAGGCAATATGAAATGGTATATTGTCGCAATTTTAATCTATCCTGTTACAACATTTCTGTTATTGCTATTTGGTTATGTAACAGGATGGATTGATTTTTCTAATTTCAATATGCAGGCTGTCATATCTGCTTTTGCAAGTGTATTTCTTATCCAATTTATTAAAAATATTTTCGAAGAATCGGTGTGGCGAGGCTACTTAACTAGTAAGCTACTGCAGCTGAAAATGAATGATTGGTGGCTTTATATCACAGTCGGAGGTGTTTGGGGGGCATGGCATCTACCCTATTTCCTAGTATTTTTACCAGCAAGCGATATCGCAACAGTACTACCCGTTAATCGTTTAGCATTTGCTATTATCGGTATTTTAACAATGATTGTATGGACGATTATGTATACAGAAATTTATTTAATAACAAGAAGCATTTGGCCACTTGTTTTGATGCACGCAACAGAGGATGCGTTGATTAACCCTTTAATGCTAGATGGTTACATTCAAATTGTTCAGGGCAAGGAGTTTTTTGTTTCACCAACAGCTGGCATTGTGACAACATTGCTTTATTTGGTGATTGGATTAGTTTTGCGGACTATCAGAAAGAGGGTTGTCTGAAAAGTATCTACCTATCACATTGCTTTCAGCACAATCAACATGCTTAACGCACCACTTTTCAGACAACAATGAACTTATTTATCATTCAGAAAAGTGGTTGCCTTCTTTGACATATTAAAAACATAGAATTCAATATCTCTACATTCACTTTTAACGTGATTGTTTAGAGGTTATTTTCGACTTTCTGAATAGCCCTCTAGCTGTACTGGAAATGTACTATGAAAATAAATTACTTGCTTTGCACGTATTTGCTTTGATAATTTTACAATATCCTCATAATCCGGGTGGGTCTTATAGAAAAAATGTGGATAAGTATCCTCTTTCTGCAAATATCCTGTATAAACTGCCATTGCCTGTGGATAATATACCTCACTATGTTCTGCTACAAAATAGAGCCCCTCTTCTACACCCTCCATAGGTAACCAAAACGGGGCACTCACTGCTTTTTCTGACTTCATATTTTGCCCTACAGCAATATATTGCTGAAACAATGCTTGTAATTGCTGTTCTACATAAATAGGTCTTGCGGTGTGTTTGAAAAGATATGTTGCAATATCAAGAGTTTTCCCTGAAAAGGAAGAAGGAAAAATAATCGGTTGCTGTGGATATGTTTGGACAAATTGAGCGATTTGCTGTAAAACTGCTTGATTATCCACATGTTTTTCCACATGTCCACTGTCAATTAAAGCAATATCGTATATAACGTTGTCCTGTGGCAATGTCGCCTGCAATACATAAGTATCCACAACATAATCACCCGAATAAAAAATCATTTTATCTACGAAACGAATTTGATACCAAACACTACCGATGACATGTCCACTATAGCCCCACTTGAAAGCTAAATAATCATTAATTGGCACCCATTCGCCTATAGAATCTTCGTAAAATATATGTGTATTGCGATAGCATTGTTTAAGCTGGCACTGTGTCATCTCACTCATCACAATCGGCCCTGCATAGCCTAGCCGCTCAGCAATTGGCAGTGCTCCAACATGATCGATGTGGGAATGCGAAATAAAAACGGCTACTAATTTTTCAACATGTGCTGCTGTTAACTTTGGTGGCGTTTTTTGCGCATTTTTCATAATGCCACAATCTAATAAAATTGCTTGTCCATCTACCTCAATGTAAAAGCAATTACGCCCATACTCGCCAACCCCTCCTAAAACTTCGACGTTAAGCATTTGTTCGTTTCCCTCCCTTTTGCATCCACTCCAGTAAAAACATAAAGAGCACCGTAATGATGACTGTGATAACAGCTACAGCCATCCCAACACTTACATTACCCTGCTCAAATTGGCTGTAAATAAAGGTAGCTCCTGTTTCAACAGAAGGAGGCAAAATTAACAAACCTGCTACAAGCTCGCGCATCGAAATAATAAAAGTCATCATCATCCCTGCCACAATGCCCTGCCCCAGCAGTGGAATAATAATTTGCACATACACAGTCCATTTACTGCGGCCAAAAATAGCTGCTGATTGAAAAATAGACGCATCTAATTGTGTAAATGCAGATTTCGTATATTGCACTGAATACGGTAAAAATAATACGCAATATGTGACAACAACCATTGCTTTCGTATTGTATATTGTAAAAGGCAGTAGCGGTGAATTCCAAAACATAATCAAGCCTACGACAAAGACAATACCTGGAATAATATTTGGCGTTAAGCTAAAGAAATCCAATAACTGCTGCTTTTTCGTTTGTCCTTTTTTCACATATAGTGCAATACACAATCCAAGCACTGCCGTAATGATTGCCGTTAAAATCGAAAAAACAAAGCTATTCATAAACGCAGTAAAGCCTGCGCTACCAATCGTAAATATTTCTGCGTATGCCGCAAATGTAAAATTCCCCGCTTGTAAGCCATTTCCACGCACCTTTTGCAACGATGTTACGATAATAGAAAAATAAGGCACACCTATAGATAATAGTAAAACAATAGTAACAAATAGCCATGCTCCAATCTTTACAAACCAAACATCTCGCACTTCAGGTGTTTTCCCTGAACGCACGCCATATGTATATTTACGTCCAATCCAATTTTGGAAATACCAAACGATTAAACAAACCGATAGTAAAAGCAATGATAAGGATGTTGCCATGCGAATATCGACAGGCCATCTTGATAAATAGGAATGTATTTCTGTTGTAAACACAGGGAAACCAATGCGGCTACCAAATGTTGCAGGTGTCCCAAATTCTGCTAACGTTTTAATAAAAA
The DNA here is from genome assembly GCF_003049505.1 of Metasolibacillus meyeri. Taxonomy (GTDB): domain Bacteria; phylum Bacillota; class Bacilli; order Bacillales_A; family Planococcaceae; genus Metasolibacillus; species Metasolibacillus meyeri. The sequence continues at coordinate 9,256 of NZ_PYWN01000036.1, read as the reverse complement.
TAAGCAAGCTCCCAAGCACATAGCTGGATACAACTAAAGGTAAAACAACTTTAAACCAATTGCGCCAAGCACCTTTTCCAAAAATTAAAGCAGCATCTAAAAATGAACCATTAATACGGAGCAACGTATTTTTTAGCATTAAATATAGGAATGGGAATAAATGCAGGCTCATAATCAATACCATGCCAAAAAGTGTGAAAAACAGCTCTGAAAGCCATGCCATACTCGGTGCTAATTGTTGTAAAAAACCATTATGCTGCATAAATAAAATCCAGCCCATTGATCCTATATAAGGCGGTGTCATAAATGGAATTGTCAACACAATATCTAGCCAATTGTATTTTACTAAGCTCGTTTTTGTACGAATGAGTGCCATCGGAAAAGCAATTATTGTTGTGCCAATAATGACAAATAAGCCGAGTAATAAAGAATTCGATAATGTTTTCCATAATCGATCCTGTAAAAATAACCGCTGTAATTGCTCCATATTCAATTGTCCATCTTGAACAAATGTATAAAATGCGATGGCTACTATCGGTGCAATGGCAAACGCGCTAATGATTGCTACTAATATAATAAAACTACGTTTGCTTTCCATCACCATATGTTCTTCAATCCTTTCTAAAAAAGGGCTTTTCGGCATGACCGAGCAAGCCCCTTGCAACATCCTGTTAGCGGAATAATTCAATAAACTTCGTTAAAACATCGATTTGCTTTTGTTCTGCTCCGCGCCAATTCACTGCTAATTGCGGAATTTCCTCTAATGTTGCACGATCCTTTACAGCAATTTCTCCATTACCTGGTAATAAATAAGCATCTGCTACAAGTGCTTGGCCCTCATCAGACAATAGAAAATCTACATAAGCTTGTGCTGCATCTACATGCTTTGCCTCTTTCATAATTCCAACAGCACGTGGGCTAACAACGGTACCACTTGCTGGATAGACGATATCTACTGGTTCACCACTTGCTTTTGCTTTATAAGCCATATAGTCCACGCCAGCAATCGTTACATCCTTTTCCCCTGTAATTACTGCATCTAAAGCTTCCTTATTTGCACCATTTACTTGTAAGCCATTGCTTTGCCATTGCGCCATCGTATCCCATGCTGCACCATCAGCCTCTGTATAGCCAAATAAGAAATCGACAGCCGAACCAGATAAGCTCGGGTCAGGAATATTAATTTTGTTTTGCCATTGTGACTGTGCTAAATCTGCCCATTCCTTCGGAGCAGTTTCTGCATTTTTCGTATTATAGACAATACCTAATGCTGAGGCACTATAGCCGTAATAATAGCCATCTCCATCTGACCATTCAGCATTCATTTTATCTGCATTTTTTGCTTCCTTATAACTTTGTAGCTGATTTGCTTCCTTTAAACCATCCATTGAAGCAACAGAAGCTAATACAACAACATCTGCTATTGGATTATTTTTTTCCGCCTCTAAGCGCGATAAAATTTTACCTGTTGTCCCTTGGAACATTTCCACTTTAATGCCCGTTTCTTGTTCAAATGCCTCTTGAATATTTGCTGCTAAACCATCTGGACCTGCTGAATAAACCGTTACCGTTGTTGAAGGTTCTGCGGCCTCCACAGACTTTTCTTCCTTCTCTTTGTTACCACACCCTGCTAATGCTAGTGTTAATACAAGTGCTGCTGTCGTTAAAAATTTCCCCTTTTTCATGCTCGTTCCTCCAGTTGATAGATTTGCTGTTCATCAATAAATATTTCGAGTTGTTGCCCCTGTGCGATAGGCTCTGTGTCATAAAAGCCCCACTCTCTGCCACCTACTTGTGCCTGTATAAAGTAGCGGTCTCCAAGAAAAATACTTTTCATGACCTTTGCTTGCATAGCGATTGTACCTTGACTTTGCTGACGCGAGACATCTTCAGGACGCACAATACATGTATCTTGCTTTAGCCAGTTTACTTTGCCAATAAAATCAGCTACATAAGGTGTCGCAGGTGTTTTATAAATTTCTTGTGGCGTGCCAGCTTGCGCGATATGTCCTGCCTCCATCACGATAATCTGGTCAGACATCGTCATTGCCTCTGTTTGATCGTGCGTAACGAAAATCGCTTGGCAATCAAAGCGTTGAATAATATTCATAATTTCATACTGCATCTTCTCTCGTAACACCGCATCCAATGCTGATAATGGCTCGTCAAACAAAATCAACTTAGGATTTATCGCGAGCGCTCTTGCTAATGCTACACGCTGCTGCTGTCCCCCAGATAACTCTCCAGGCTTTCTTTGCTCAAACCCTTCCATACTGACAAGCTGCATCACATGCTTCACACGCTGTGGTATTTCTGCTTTCGATACGATGCCCTTCAAGCCAAATGCGATATTTTGAAAGATGGTCATATGTGGCCATAAGGCAAAATCTTGAAACACCATTGCAATATTACGTTTACTTGGCTGTATATTGATTTTCCGTTCAGTTGAATAGATTACCATATCATCAAAACGAATCTCCCCTTGCGTTGGCTGCTCCAAGCCAGCTAACATTTTTAACAATGTCGTTTTGCCACAACCCGATTGCCCTAAAATCGTAATGAATTTGCTATTTAACTCTAAATTAAGCGGCCATAATACTTGTGTATCTCCGTACTTTTTTTCAATATTCGTTAATGAAATTTTCATTATATCCTCCCTGTCTATTACAACTATAGAGCGCAGATATTTAGAAAATATTAACCTACTATTAATAAAGCGTTAAAAAAATTCTAATAAAATAAAACAAACATAAGATTTTATCTAATTTACTTTAGGAGGATAAAATGAACAATATAAAATTACAGGCATTTTGCTTATTAGTGGAATACAAAAAATTAGCTCCGGTAGCACAGCAGCTCAATATTACAAAGCCAACTGTCTCCTTCCATATTCGATCCATTGAAGATGAATACGGTATCCAGCTATTTCGTACAAATGGGGGCGGCTACCGCTTAACGGCTGCTGGTGAAGGGCTGTATCATTACGCAAAACAAATTGTACAATTACATAAAGAGATGACGCATTTTATCGAGGATTTACTAGCAGGCCATGTCGGCTCAATTCGGCTTGGTGCAAGCGGCTTACCTGCACATATTTTTATGCCAGAGCTTATCCACCAAATATCAACAGCCTACCCAGTTATACAAATTTCATTTATCGTGAAAACAGCTCCTGAAATTGAGGAGCTCGTTGCACAGCATGAGCTTGACTTTGGCTTTATTATGGAAACAAAGCTAAAAAACCCACTGCTTGTATATGAAACAATCGGTGAAGATACATTTGTTTTAGCATTTAGCCCAAAGCATGAGTTAGCCTCCAAACAAAGCGTGACAAAGGCAGATATTTTACAATACAAAATTTTATTGCATACTTCCTCCAGCTCAACGAATCATTTTATTGAGCAATGGCTAGGTCCGCAATCCGCAATGAATAAAATGGAATTGGACTCCATCAGCACGATTAAAAAAATGCTAACATTCGGCACAACCGTTGCCTTCCTGTCAGCAGCTTTAATTGAAGAGGAGCTACGCGCTGGCTCTTTAGTCAAAAAAGATTTAGCCGACCGCTCCTTAACACGCAAAATCCAATTTATTTATTCAAGCTCTCGACTTGACAGCCCAATTGACGCTTTTATCAAAAAGGAGATTGGGGATTTGCAGATTTAGTTTTCGTGTGGGGTATGAAAAAATATGATGCTACTTTCAATGAAATGAGGTACAAAACAAAATATAGTTTTAGGTCATAAAAATATTATGGTGAGCAAAAAACATACAAAAAGAAAGCCCTCCTTACAAAGTTAAGAGGGCTAACTATAATACTCGATTGACTTTAGTCATCACTAGGTCGACAAACCAGAAATTCACACCTGGATATAAGCATATAAACATTAATTTAATTAGATGAAACTCATTCGTTAAATACTCATAAGTTAGTAAATTAGAATCCAATAACTTGAGAATAATAACAGCTACGACACAACCTGCCGTCATGTGTAAAATAAGCGATAGCAGCTTTTTATTTTTACTAACTCTATCAATTATTATCGATGCGGGAATACCTATGGTGGTAATGAACGGAGCAACATATACTAAAGAGAATACTAAAATTAGTATTACGCTACTAACCAATGAAAATAGTACATTATCGTGACTGCCCTGTGTGACATTAGTATCCATTACAATTACTAAAAATCCAATATTAAATATGACAATAAAACTTGTTAGCAGTTTTCTTTTTAAAATATATTTCATCGTAACGTCTCCTTAAAATAGAGAAGTATTCCGTATAACCCTTTCAATAATCTTCAATCATTCCATAAAAGCATATTGAATATAATGGATTCACTTACCCTTAAATCAATTCAAATTATACACATTTACTCCTAAAAAAACATTTCAAAATCATTTTCGAAGGAAACATGTTAGAAACTATTGCTATAGCAGGATTATCTAGCCTCCTTATGCTATACTATTTCCATATTCGAAATAAAGGGAGGCTTTCTTTCATGAGTCATTTAGAAAAATTAGATGCTTATTTTACAGAGCATCGTGAGCGTCATTTAGCAGAATTAAATGAGTTTTTACGCATTCCTAGTATTTCTGCATTGTCTGAGCATAAAGAAGATATGCGCAATGCAGCGAATTGGCTAGCAGAGCATTTAAAATCACTAAATATTGAAAACGTAGCGGTTGAAGAAACGGCGGGACATCCTGTTGTCTATGGCGAGTGGCTACATGCTGAAGGCAAGCCAACAATTTTATTCTACGGTCACTATGATGTGCAGCCTGTAGACCCACTAAATTTGTGGGAAACACCACCTTTCGAGCCCACGATTCGCGATAATAAATTGTTTGCACGTGGTTCTTCTGATGATAAAGGGCAAGTATTTATGCATTTAAAAATGATTGAAGCATTATTTGCAGCAGAGGGCACTTTGCCTGTAAATGTGAAGCTTATTTATGAAGGTGAAGAGGAAATTGGTAGCCCCTCTCTTCCACAATATACAGAAGATAATAAAGAAAAATTAGCAGCAGACCTAATTGTTATTTCTGATACAGGTCTTTATGCGAAGGGCAAGCCTGCTGTGTGCTATGGTCTGCGTGGTTTAACAGGTGTGCAAATTGATGTGCGCGGCGCAAAAGGCGATTTACATTCGGGTCTTTATGGCGGTGGTGTACAAAATGCAATCCATGCATTAACTGAAATTTTAGCATCATTCCGCGATGAGCAGGGCACGATTCAAGTTGATGGCTTCTATGATAAAGTGTTACCATTATCTGATGAGGAGCGTCAAGCATATCGTGACTTAGGCTTTGATGAGGAAGCCTTGAAGCAGGAGCTACAAGTACCAGCGCTATTTGGTGAAGCTGGGTATTCTTATTTAGAACAAACTTGGGCACGTCCGACATTGGAAATTAACGGCGTATTTGGTGGATTCTCTGGAGAAGGCATTAAAACGGTATTACCTGCTGAGGCTGGTGCGAAAATTACATGTCGTTTAGTCCCGAATCAAGATCCAGAGGAAATTGTGGCACTCTTAAAAGCACATATTGAAAAGCTCAAGCCAGACGGTGTTGAAGTAATCGTTTCTGAATTTGATAAAGGAAAACCATACTTAACGCCATTCGATCACCCATTAATTCAAGCGGCTGGTCGCTCTTATGAAAAAGTATACAAAGTGCCAACTGCTTACACACGTGGTGGTGGCTCGATTCCAATTGTAGCAGCATTTGATGAAATTTTAAACTTACCTGTTGTGCTAATGGGCTTCGGTTTATCTGAAGAAAACTTCCATGCACCAAACGAGCACTTCCATTTAGAAAACTTTGATCAAGGCTTACGCGTATTAGGCGATTATTTACATGAAGTTGCAGAATTAAAGCTATAAGAAAAAGGGTCTGTCCATTTCGGACAGACCTTTTCTTATAAAGCTTGCAAAATCAACCCGACAGATGCGTAAATAATAACAGTTGCGAATAGAACCGTCATATGGATTAAGGAGAAAGCAAACATTTTATTTGCCCATGTTTTCCCTTCCATTTTACGATAACCGATAAAGCTTAGCCACAACCAAATACCACCTAGAACGAGCGATACGAGTGTTAATCCTAAACTTAACGGTAAAAATAAAAAGCTTGTTAACATTAGTAAAACTAAATAAATATTTGTTTGAATATATGTTCTCCGTCGCCCCTTTGCTACAGGGAGCATCGGGATATTTGCTGCTGCATAATCATCATGCTTACGAATGGCAATCGCATAGAAATGCGGCATTTGCCAAATAACCATAATAATAAACAATGCCCAACATGCTGGATGCCAAATATCTGGTGCTACTGCCGCCCAACCAATTAATGGTGGCACTGCCCCTGAAATACTACCAACCTCTGTATTCCAAATCGTACGACGCTTTGTCCATATCGTATACGGCACTACATAAAAAAATACACCTAAAAAGCCTAACAGCATTGCAAGCGGTGTTGTAAATGCCAGTGCAATTAAACCGAGAATTAAAAAGATAATCCCAGCCATTAACACTGTACGTGTCTGTAGCTCTCCAGTTACAGTAGGGCGCGTCTTCGTACGCGACATAATTTTATCGATATCGCGATCATACAAATTATTAAAAATACCAGCCGCTGCAATGACAAGGGCTGAACCGACTATCGCCAAAATAATATTAGGAATATTTTTAATGAAATTTAGTTCATACGTATAAAGCGCAAGCATAAGCCCTGCAATCATTGGAATCAAATTCGATTTAATAATGCCTGTCTTCACAGCCTGTGCCCATAAATTTATAATAGATTGCTTCTGCATAATAGTTTCCCCTCATTATAGTCACTATTATTTAGTATACATTATATATGGGACTGTGCGCTATGGTACTAGCTGTTTTGTCATAAATTTGTACGAGGCAGCATATATCGGTGGTTTTTGAATACTATTAGTAAGCTTTGACATTCTATCAGCAAGTTTCAAAGTTCTATCAGTAACTTTGGCTATTCTATCGGCAACTTTTTAGGTTCTATCAGCAAGTTATCTGATACCTCCTCCATCTTTTTTCTCCTTCATATGGAAAACCTAATTTCTTTAGCAAATATTTTGCAGTATCACCTGACTTAATCTCTACAAACATCCGAAATTCTTCATTTGTAATCCATTCATCCACCAATAAGCAATAATCCCTCATCGCTTGCTTTAATGCCGTGCCATCATCCTTATAATCGCATTTCGAACACTTAAAATGCCCATAATGATACTGCATTTTGCTTTGGCATTGTACACATAGCACACCTGTACGAACCCTAGCTTTATCAATATTTAATTGTGCTTTATGAATAGTATGCATTTGAAGTAATTGCGTAACTAAATCTTGAAGTGCTGGCGAAGTTAGTCGCACAGCATATTGTGTGAGGAGCTTTCTAATGTGGAATTCTAGTCCGCTGCGATGAAAAATTGGCTCTCCTTGTGGAATATGACCAATAATTGTTTTTGGTAAAGCAAGGACAATGGCATATAAAATAGGCAAACCACGAACAACCTCCTGTAGCATTCTTTGATGGCGACGCACTTGGTCTAGTGGATTGCGAAAACCATGAACAATGCCATTCTCTAATGTTCGCGTAAACTGATGTCGGTCCTCATCAAAATCAATGCGACCTGCAATATTTTTAATTTCTACAATCAGGATAAATTTGGCGCATAAAAAGATTGTATCTATCTGATGCATAGTTGTTTGAAAGTCGTGAAACAAATAATAGGCTTCTTCTAATTGCATATCATGCCAACTGCGGTCAACATAGCGTTCTCCTATTATACCTTGCTGCAATCGAATCAGCCTGTCCTTATATTCAGAAAATCCCCGACGAATCGCTGCTTGTAGCAAGTGTTCCTGCACAGTTTGCTCTCTCTGTAAAACAATCATATCCTCCCTCCTTTTCATGTATCATATGCATTTTCTAGCATTTTAACAAACTCCCAAATATCACATTTTACCGCTTTTCAGCCATTCAAATTCATATTTTAGACACCTTGATTTTAATAAAAGCCTGATACCAAACGATTTCTTATATATCCAAATATTAGATTTGAAATATCAATTACGCCTCGATATAATTACATCCATATTTTTCGAGTAAGCTTCTAAAAAATCTGTGATACTCGCTGAATCATGATAAAAGCAGCTGTCGAATTCGACAGCTGCTCTCTATTTCAATAACTCATCAATCCACTTTTGCACTTTTAAGCCTTCTTCAAATGAAACAATTAGTGCGTCTTCACCTTGAAGTTGTGCGCGGCATGCATCGAGTAATGATGCTGGCTGTGCGCTTGGGCTAATTTGTTGTGCTTCTTCATATGCCACACTTACCCATAGCTCAGACCAGTTGCGCAGTGTCATCACTTTTTCTGTGCCGAACACTTTAAATTCTAAGCGCTCCTCTTGCCCTATGCCAGACAAGCCGTTTAACACAACAGGTATACCACTCGATGTTTTTGCTAATGCGGATACACCTGTTTCACATAGCGAAACATCCTCTGGATATGTTGTTTCATGTGATAGAATGTCAATATCCCCAAAGAAATGATGCATTAACTGTAAATAATGCGGGAATACTTCACGAATAAAGCCACCTTGTTCTCGCGAAGCAATCCAAGGATTTTGTTGCCATTTTCTTGGCCATTCTGGGAAATATGTATGCAATTCAATACGCACAATATCTCCCAATTCTTTGTTCGCTAGAGCTTGCTTTATTTCATGTACCGCAGGGCTATACATTAATGGGAAATGCATCGCTGTATGAACACCTGCTTCACTTGCTACCCGTACCATTCCAGCGCCATCCTGTGCATCATGTGCTAATGGCTTTTCAGAAAGAATATTTAAACCACGTGCTGCAATTTCCTTAGCGAGTGGCGCATGACTAACTGGTGGTGTACCAATATATACCCAATCAGGCTTTGTTGCCAATAATTCATCCAATGTTGCAACAGCCGAAATTGCATATTTATCAGCAACCTCTTGCAAACGTGCTTGATTGCCATCAAAAATAGCAAAAATTTCAGCATTTGGGTGCGCTAAAATTTGATTAATAATGCGCTCCCCTACAATACCAGTACCGATTAATGCAAATGTTGTTTTTGTCATAAAATTAATCTCCAAACTTAATTATGAATAGAATGCTCAGATTTCTTCTTTTATTAAATAGTCTAACATCTTCATAGTTTAACAGCTACTTTTTTGGTAAATTGGCG
>NZ_PYWN01000035.1 GCF_003049505.1 Metasolibacillus meyeri | reverse complement strand
GAAAATTCATTTTACAATAGTGCAATTAATTATTTTAATGCGACACTAGTGAAAGGAAGTGAATAAGACAGAGTATCGCATATAAATAAAGGCATCTTTAAGCTCAGTAGCGACTTTATAATTCAGAAAATTCGATCTTTAATACAAGGAGGAGGAATATGTATGCGATTTAAAACATTACGCACAAAAATTTTAGTCAGTTTTATGGTTGTTATTTTGCTAATTGTTATACAAAGTGTTTATACAATTAATACGAATGTGCAAAGGAGTAATGATATTCAATATGTTATCCAAACAGAGTTGGAATTATCTATTTATGACCAACACCTAGCCAATTCGATGTCTTCGCGCATCGCAGCAGTGCGAGGATATGTGCTTTCAGGGGATACACAGTATAAGGATCGTTTTAACAACTACACAAAATTATCAATTGACAGTGAACAAGCCGCACAGGAAATTTTAATTTCTGAACAATTGACAGAAGTTAATACAAGGGCAGTGGCATGGCGTGAATATATTGAAAAAGAAGTCTTCGCCGTTTATGACAGTGGCAATAAAGAGCGAGCGATGGTAAATTTAATGTCACCTGCTTCTGTGAAAGAGGCAAGAGAAATTCAAGCGGGATTTGAAGAGTTAGCCGCTAAACGCGAAGTGTCTGTTCGTCAAGCAGGGGCGGAATTAGAAAAGAGCATTCAGAGAAGTATTGTAACAAGTCTCATTACAACAATCTTTATTATCACTGCGGTCATTGGAGTTGCATTATATAGTGCGGGGAGTATTTCTCGTCCAGTAAAACGTATTTCAGAGCGTATGCAACGCATTGCAGATGGCGATTTAACAGAGGATGCTTTACAAGTACAATCACAAGATGAAATAGGTCAATTAACACTAGCGGCGAATACGTTGAATGAAAAATTACATAGTATGTTAAGCCAAATTCAAACAGTTTCGAATGAGGTTGCTTCACATAGTGAGGAGCTGCTTCAGTCCGCAACAGAAGTGAAAGAGGGAACGACACAAGTGGCACTGACAATGAATGAAATTGCAGAAGGAACAGAAGCACAAGCGAGTAACGCCAGCGATTTAGCCAGTCATATGGAGGATTTCGTTAATAACGCACGTGTAGCTGACCGCAATGGTGATGATGTCAAAGCACATTCTGACGAGGTGTTATCATTAACGACAGCAGGGCGTCAATTAATGGAAGCTTCGACAGAGCAAATGTCAAAAATTGATCACATTGTACATGAGGCGGTTATTAAAGTAGAAGGGCTGAATAATAAAACACAAGCCATTTCACAGCTTGTACTTGTAATTAATGATATCGCGAATCAAACGAATTTATTGGCGTTAAATGCCGCAATTGAGGCAGCACGCGCTGGTGAACAAGGGAAGGGCTTCGCTGTTGTTGCAGATGAGGTACGAAAATTGGCGGAACAAGTTTCTGTTTCAGTTGTGGATATTTCACAAATAGTCAACGAAATTGTGGGAGAAACAGACGATGTGACAGGTTCGCTAAAATTAAGTTACACAGAAGTGCAAAGCGGTACAACAAAAATTACTGAAACAAGTAAAACATTTACGAATATTGAAAATGCGATTACAGCGATGGCGAATAATATTTTAACTGTTTCACAAAACTTAGAGCAAATTGTGGATAGTTCTGCAAGTATTAATAAAGCAGTTGATGAAATTGCAGCGGTAGCAGAGCAATCGGCAGCGGGCGTAGAAGAAACATCTGCTACAATGGAACAAACAACTTCTACGATGGAGGAAGTATCGAACAGCTCAAATCAGCTAGCAAAAATGGCAGAGGAGCTCAATCATCATATCCGACAATTTAAATTGTAAATAATCGAAAACTCGAATGGGGGCCGTCTGAAAAGTAGTGCGTTAAGTTACTTTTTGGGCGGCTATCATTTGTCCCATATAGACGAGGAAAGATTTTTCAATCGCTTGTAATTATGGCATAATGCAGGGGAGGGTGATAAGAACGATGAGAAAAATTTTAGTTGTAGATGATGATCCAAATATTTTACAGTTAGTAAAGCTCCATTTACAATCTTGGCATTATGATATCGTATGTGCTACAAACGGAGTCGATGCATTGCAGCAAATGACAGAAAATATTGATATGGCAGTTGTCGATGTCATGATGCCACAAATGGATGGTTTACAATTAACTAAAAAATTAAAAGAGGAATGGGAAATACCCGTTTTATTGTTAACGGCTAAAGGACAAATAGAAGATAAGCGAGAAGGCTTTACGGTTGGGGCGGATGATTATGTTGTTAAACCATTTGAGCCAGATGAATTATTATTCCGTATTCAAGCTATTTTAAGACGCTATGATAAGCCAACAGAAGCGGCAATTGAAGTGGGAGATTTGCTTATTGATCGGCGGACATTGCAAGTGATAAAAGGACAAACAAAGCTCGTTCTACCACTAAAGGAGTTTGAATTATTAGCGATTCTTGCCGGTAGAGCCCAAATTTTTCAGCGTGAGTATTTAATGGAGCAAGTGTGGGGGCTTGATTACGAGAGTGACGATACGTTAAATACACATATTAAACGATTAAGAGAGAAGCTTGCGCGGCTTGCAAGCACTGTACAAATTACAACGATTCGCGGTGTTGGCTACAAACTTGAGGTTATGCAATGAAATTTTATTCCACTTTGTATTTCAAATATATTGTCGTCACATTAGCCATTATGTTTTTTAGTGGGGTGCTGGCATTACTTGCAACAAATACGTATTACCATCGCGTCATAAAAGAGCAAAACGATGCAAAAAATGTAGCAATCATGCAAGAAATCGTACACTATATTTCGCAAAATGAGCCAGCGAATTTAGAAAATTATTTGCAAACAATAGCGAATGTTGGCTATCAATTATATATTGTGGATGGACAAGGGCAAGAGGTGTTTTATGGTAGTGAATTTCGTCTAACGGCACTAGATGAAAGTGTTAAGCAGGCTGTGGTGGAAGGTGAAATTTATCATGGCATGCGCGATTATCCACGTCAGCTTTTTATTACTGGATTTTTTGCGAACGATTTAACGAATTCGGTTGGTGTACCTTTTCAATATAAAGGAAAAAACTATGCACTGTTTGCTCGTCCCGATATTCGTTTGCTGTTTAATGAAATGCATAGTGTACTCGGCAATATGATGTTGATTTCGTTGATTGCAAGCTTAATGGCAATTTTGCTTGCTGCTTGGTATTTAGTCAAGCCGATACGTGCTTTAACAAAGGCAACCAAGCAAGTTGCGAAGGAAAATTATGATGTGGCAATAGACATTACCCGCACAGATGAACTTGGGCTACTAGCGAAAAGTTTTAACAAAATGGCGCAGGATTTGAAGCAACAGGACGAGACACGCAAAAGCTTTATTCGTAATGTGTCGCACGATTTGCAAACACCGCTACAAAATATTAATGGTTACGCTAATTTATTAAAAAGCAGGGAGCTAACAGACGAAAATCGTTTGCATTATGCAGATATAATTGAAGCAGAAACGAGTCGTCTCTCAAGTTTAACGAAGCAGCTATTATTGCTAAACTCATTGGATCAACTCGCTCATAAAAGGCGACAAACGTCTGTTAATATAACGGAGCAAATCGAACGAGCTGTCATGAAAAGTCAATGGATGATTGCAGAAAAAGAGCTTTCGATATGGCTACAATTAGATGAAGCTATATTTGATGGTGATGAAACAATGTTAGAAAATCTTTGGGAAAATCTTATTTCAAATGCGATTAAATATAATCGACAGGGCGGAGAAATTCACCTTACATTGCAAAATGGGCCGTCTGCCATGCTAGTTGAAATTTCGGATACAGGCATCGGCATTGGACAAGAGCACTTACCACATATTTTTAGTCGTTTTTATCGGGTGGATAAAGCGCGACAAACGAAAGGAACAGGCTTAGGCTTAGCGATTGTGCAGGAGATTGTTCATTTTTACGATGGTCAAATTGCCGTGAGTAGTGAATTAAATCAAGGTACAACAATTACGATTTCATTACCGAGTTCATCTTGAGTTCAGATAGCGACGTTAAAATACTTCCATACAACAAAAGTATGGAGGTATTTTTTGTGGAAAAAATATGGAGTATACGCCTTATTCGTTTGGCAGCAATTTTTGGTTTAATAGGGGCGGTATTAGGCTCCGATATGGCAGGGTCAGGTAACTATCAATTTAGAGCGATTCATGCACATATGCTCGTAGTTGGCTGGTTATCCGTTTTTGCCTGGGGCTTATTTTATAAAATGTACCGTGTTCGTGTGAAAAAGTTAGTATCATTACATGGCTGGATGACCATTATTGGTTCAGTCGGGTTAACAATTGGTATGCTATTTTATAATGTGAATCCGTTTCAGTTCAATGAAGTATTCACATTGATTACATTTATTGCAGGCGGCACTGCATTATTAGTAAGTTTTGCTTTGTTTATTGCCATTACATTTTTGTTGGAGGATTGAATTGTGTGGAAATTGTGTGAGTGCCTGACACCATGATACAATGAAGGCAATAAAGGAGGCGGATGAAAATGCAGCCTAATTGGATAAAACAGCGCGCCTATTTAACACCAAATCGTATCGGACTTCGCTTCGGAGGAGAGAGCTGGACTTTTCAGCAATTACATGAAGAAGCATTACATAAAGCGAAACAATTGGCAACGCTTGTTAAGCGTGGAGAGAGAGTCGCAATATTTGCACCTTCTACGCCAGCGTTGGTTAAGGTGATTTATGGCTGTATGTATTTGCAAGCTGAAATGGTGCTTTTAAACGGGCGTTTATCCGCAGCGGAGCTAGCTTATCAAATAGAGGATGCACAAGTGGCTGTCGTGTTAGTGGCAGCGAGTGAGATGCATAAATTGCCGCAAAATATAAAGGTTGTGACATTTGAGCAGCTAGCAGAGTTAGATGAGGCTCAAGTAGAGATAGCAGGGGAATGGCATGAAGAGCAGACGATTTCGATTATGTACACGTCTGGCACAACGGGCTTCCCGAAAGGTGTACGTCAAACCGTGCAAAATCATAGTATGAGTGCGATTAGCTCCGCATTAAATTTGGGGGTGACGGAGCAGGATGTATGGCTTTGTACCGTGCCGATTTTTCATATTAGTGGATTTTCGATTTTAATGCGCTCATTGCTTTATGGTGCAACGGTTTGCTTATATGAAAAATTTGATGCACAAGCTTGCGTGCGTGAAATTGCCGAAGGGGATGTGACAAATATATCACTCGTATCGGTTATGTTGGAGCGTGTTTTAAGTGAGATGGAACGTTTGCAAGTGCAGGCACATCCTCGTTTTAAAGCCGCGCTCGCAGGTGGTGGCTCAATTCCAGTAGATTATTTACAGCGTGCAGCAAAAGTGCAGCTACCTGTTGTACAAACATATGGGATGACTGAAACATCCTCGCAAACGGCAACACTTACGAGTGCGGATGCGTTGCGCAAAATTGGTTCGGCTGGCAAACCGCTATTTTTTAATGAAATTCGCATCGCTGGCACAAATCAGCCATTTGCCGAAGGAGAAATTTGCATTCGTGGTCCACATGTCACACCTGGCTATATCGGTCGTTTTGCCGAGCGAGTGAGCACAGAAAATGGCTGGCTGCTAACAGGCGATATTGGCTATGTAGATGATGAAGGCTATTTATATGTCGTCGATCGGCGTGCCGATTTAATTATTTCTGGCGGTGAAAATGTCTATCCTGCAGAAATTGAAAATGTCTTACTTGCGCATCCATATGTATTAGAAGCCGGGGTTTGTGGTGTGACCGATGAAAAATGGGGACAAGTACCGCTTGCCTTTATCGTTTGCAAGCAGGCGATAACAGAGGATGAGCTCCGCGCATTTTGCCAGCAAAAGCTCGCAAGCTACAAGCTACCAAAGCATTTTTATTGCGTCGCAAGCTTGCCACGCAATGGCTCGAATAAGCTATTGCGGAGGAAATTAATTGAGTTATTATAAAATAAAGCGCATGAAATTTGTGATTTCATGCGCTTTGCGTGCGAATTCGGGCTTTTAACGTGCGAAAAGTATGCTGTTGTGTGCGAATTTAGGCTCCTTGTGTGCTAAACTTGCTTGCATACGTGCGAATTAGGTCATTATACCTAAGATTTAGTGCAAAGCCTTCGCCAATTGCTCAATATTATGCTGCATTAATGTGAAGTATGTTTCGTTATTTTTAACATCATCCTTCGTTAAGACGCTTAAATTATGCAATGTTAATGCCTCTGCACCTACTTCTTTTTGAATAACAGACGTTAAATTAGAAGAAACGTTTTGCTCAAAGAAAATATATTGAATATTTTCTTGCTTTGCTAAATCAACAATTTTTGCTAATTGCTTTTGTGAAGGCTCGCTTTGTGAGTTTAAGCCTGCAACAGGGATTTGGTTAAAGCCATAGTGTCCAGCGATATAGCCGAATGCTGCATGCGATACGAAAAATGTTTTCTTTGTTGTTTTGGCAGCCATTGCTTCAAAATCAGCGTGTAAAGCATCGAGCTCTGTCACTAGCTCCTCATAATTTTGTGTGAAAAGCTCTTCTTGTGCTGGTAGCATTTCAACTAACTCGTTTTTAATAGATAAGGCTAGCTCTTTTGAAAGAATAGGAGAAAGCCATACGTGTGTATCATGTTCATGATGACCGTATTCCTCATGTTCGCCATGCTCTTCGTCATGGTCATGGTCATCCTCATCTTCCGCATGCACATGCCCCGTAGAAATATGGAATTGTTCCTCTGTAATAGCATCTCCTGTTGCTACTAGTTTGACATGTTCATTTGCTAATGTTTTTTTAGCATTTTCAACAAAGCCTTCTAAGCCTTGTCCAATATAAAAGAATACATCTGCATCTGCCAATGCCATCATATCCTTTTGTGTTGGTTCAAATGAATGTTCGTTTGCACCAGCAGGGTAAATCGATTTTACATTGACAAACTCTTCACCGATACGCTCAGTAAAATATTGCAGTGGGTAAACGGTTGTATAAACAGAAAGTGTATCACCAGATGTTTTCTGATCTTCACTACTACATGCTGTTAGCAATGCAACGACTGCTAATAAAAAGAAATAAACATATTTTTTCATCATTAACTCTCCTAAATAGTAATTATTACGATTTGACGTTTTCTATCATAACGTAATTAAGAAAAAAAAACAACAAAAAAACCTTCGAAATTTATTTTTTTTTCGAAGGCCATTTCTCTGGCACTGGATCAAAACCACCTGGATGAAGAGGCTGGCATTTTAATATGCGCATTGTTGTTAGAATAATACCTTTTATTGCTCCATGTTTTTGAAATGCTTCAAGACCATAGCTTGAGCAAGTTGGATGAAAGCGGCAAGTAGGTGGTGTCATAGGTGAGATGTACTGACGGTAAAATTTGATTAACCAAATAAATGGATATTTCATTTTTCTTGTCTCTCATTTTCTTGTTTAGTTGGCATTGGATCAATCGTCTGCTTTGTAGAAAAATTATTTAGGCGTGCAACCCAAACGATGGCAATTGCAAACATTGTCATAATGGCAATGACTACGATAAATACTAGTGCAAGATTCATATTATTCACCTCGCATTTATTATAAGCAAATTCCATTTAATTAGCTATAGATGTGAATATGAATTGCCGTATCGGGTAATGATAAGAAAAAATTGAAGGGAGCATTTGCATGCAAAAATGCAAAATGTATGTATCGATATCAGATTTGACATGTAGCCATATTCCCAATTTATCGTCTAATGAATTTAAAGTGGAGCTAGAACCTGCGATTGCTCGGATTTTTTTTAAGCTTTTTCACCAAATAAACGGGCTGGAAGGACATAATTTATGGCGCGCTCATCTTCCTTATATCCCGTATCATTATGATGAACTGAACCATGATATTGATACGCGCCTACAAAAAATTTATGTATTATTGCACGAGTTTGGTGATGAGCAAACAAAGAAATTCGTTGAACAATTGCCTTATTTTAAAGCGATCTAATTGAACGATGCCAACTCCTTCGGTACACTGATAAAGTGAACCTTCAGTCAGTGGGGGCTCTAGCCTATTAATATGGGATAAAGAGAAGGAGTTGGCATATATGTTTACGTTTATAGATGAAAATGGTTATAAAGTTGTTTTGCGCTTTGATCAAGGGCCTTTTGAGGTAGAACCTCGACATGTTTTAGCACTTGTTCAGCATAAAGGAAAATGGCTATGTGCCGTACATAAGGAGCGAGGAGTAGAATTCCCTGGGGGCAAGCAGGAAGAAGGCGAGACATTGTTACAAGCAGCTGTTCGCGAGGTTTATGAGGAAACACAAGTGCATGTAAAAGATATAGAGTGGTTTGCTTATTATGTAGTACATACAGAAACACCGTTTTGCAAGGCTGTATTTACAGCAAAAGTAGAGGACATTGAATCGTTCGTAGGTGAGTATGAAACGACAGGCCGATTATGGTTAACAATAGATGAGCTACTTCATCATCCAAATTTAAGCTTTTATATGCGCGATGAGGGCATGAAAAAGATGTTAGAGGAAGTGAGCCATGGTGAAGAAAAACGGAACGATTGAGCAAATAAGGCGCTATCCTTCACCAAATGCAGAAGTGCGATTAGATGAAATAATTTATTGGTCGAATGGCTTGCGTGTAAAAGGCTTGTTGGCAAGGCCTAAGAAGGAAGGGCGATATGAAGCGTTACTCTATTTGCGTGGAGGCCTGCAATTTATCGGTATGGTGCGCCCTGCACGAATCGCACAATTTGCTGCACAAGGATTTGTCGTTTTCGCTCCCTATTATCGTGGCAATCGCGGTGGAGAGGGCAGGGATGAATTTGCCGGGGATGATCGCTATGATGCAGTATATGCTGTTGATGTATTAAAGCATTTTAGCGAGGTGCAAAAAGTACATATCTTTGGCTTCTCACGTGGAGGTTTAATGGCATTATGGACAGCAATATTGCGCGATGATATTGCTTCGCTTGTGACATGGGCAGGAGTATCTGATGCTACTGATACATATTGGCAAAGAGTGGACATGCGTCGTGGTTTAAAACGTATTATTGGTGGCACACCAAATAAAGTACCAGAGCGTTATAATGAACGTACACCTTTATATCAACTAACAAAATTACAGACACCTGTTTTAATTATTCATGGCACAGAAGATCAGCATGTGCAACCTGAACACGCATATAAGTTAGAGCGCCATTTACGCAATAACAATCAAAGCGTAGAAACTTGGTATGCAAATGGGCTAAAGCATCATTATCCACCTCTGCTCAATCGCCAAACAGTACAACAGCTCTGTATTTGGATGAAGCAACAGCTATTTTAAACGTCTGATTTTAGCAATAAGCAACAAAAGAATGGGCAATAGTATTGCAAATGTAGCCGAATAAGGTAACCATACACCTTTGTCATAAATATATGAATGTGTTCCATTGGGATGAATGATTTGAGAAATTCCAATTAGTAATAAACTAAGTGGAAGAATAAGAGGCTTTTCATCCTTGATATGAAAAACTTGTTGTAATCCGATAAGTGCCGTATAAAAATAAATAAATGTGCGAATATAAATTGTAATAATCCACATAAATGTTATGATGACTTCAATTCTTTGGAAAAAATCTCCTATAGAAATTCGCTGTGCTAATGTGTAGGTTGGATAATTTTGTGAAGTAGTATTAATGGTACCGAGTACTAATATACACAAAGCAATAATTAAAATTAATACAGCCCCTGCTAATAATAAGCCTAGATAAAAGCCTTTTTGTGCGGATTTGTTTTTATTGACAGTGTAAGGGAAAATCATCAAGAGCATGATAGCTGGAAACGAGAAAATACTCATAAAATAAAGTATGCTTGCAATAAATGGGCGAGGTGCAGTATCTAGCACTGGTCGTACATTTTCAAATTGGATATCGGGTGTAATGAAAATAATAAAGAAGAAAAACAGCAACAGAAACATAGGAAAAAATATTTCAGCTGAACGAGCAAAAGTTTCTAAGCCTAAATAACTAGCCATAATAATAATAAGTGCAAATAATAGCACAAAGGCAATAATAGGTGTTTCAGGCATAATCACAATTTGCATAAAAATTCCAATATAATATAAAACTCCAGCTGAATTGAGAAATGAGAATACTATAAATAGAGTAGCAATGAACGTACCAAGCCATTTACCTAATACTTTCACAATGATTTCAATCAAGGAATGTTGAGGAAAAGTATTGGCAAGTGTGATAAATAGCATCACCAATAACAAACTTAGTAGCACGCCAATCGTCGCAGCAAGCCAAGCATCCTGTTTCGCTAGGTTAGCTAAATAAGCCGGAATAATTAAAATGGATGTACCTATAGAATATAAAAAAGTGATAATGGTAAATTGGCGTGTGCTAATGATTTGTTTACTATTCATTCTATCCTCTGCTCCTTAGGTTTGTAGCAATGCTTGAATAGCGTTGCTAATTGGTTGAAAAATAAATGTGACGACATCTAAGGGACTCGGTACATCAATACGAAAGCTAATGGTGATGGCTAGAGCTGTACCTAATGTTAACAAAATGAAAAATAGCCACGTAGTCACTGGTTCCTTGTTGTCACGTAATTTAGCCCATTGTGAGCAAATAATAAGAATAACAATAATAACAATAACAATTGACATAACCATGCATTATCACTCCTCTATAGGAAAAAATGTTGAGTTTTGAGTAGTACCAGTGCTTCTGGTTTGTACTACTACATCTAGCATAACTTCAACATCTGGAAAAATGGTACTCCACTGATCTTTTATATTTTTCCATTTTTTAGCCTCTTGCTGGTGCAGTATTTTATTAAATTGGACAGCATCAGCCTTGTACTTCTTTTGTAATGCGTATAATGTTTTCTCCATTTTTTGTTTGATGACGGTGGACGTTTCTTCATTAATGTGCATGATTGCTTGTTCTGTTGATAAATCAATGATGCAATTAACCTCACCTATATTTTGTTGAACACTCACTGATACATGGATTTTAGGTAGATCCTTATCAAAATTTCCTTTAACTGTTGTTTTTGTATGGGTAATTTCTGCTGCTAAGTTGCCCCCGCTAGGACAAGCTATTTGCATAATTGAACTGGTAATATTATCAGTTAAAAAATTATAACCTGTACTTTCCTCATCGGTGAGTAGCCCAACCTTTTTCCCCTGTTTGATGACAGCTAATCCGCTATACTTTAAGGTGGCAGGTGCAACGATTTGATCGACGTTTTCTTGGCTCATTCCTGCTTGCTTGTCTCCAATAAGCTCAAGCGTGGAGAGTACAAGACTATTTTCTTCTCCATGTAGTAAAGTAATGATATCACTCATTGTTACAGTTACTGTAGAGCCCCATGCTTTTTCAGAAATTTTGAGAGAGTTTGCTATTTTACTTGCAGGTATTTTTTCAACAGGTGTCAGCACACTAATAATATTTTTAGCAGTTGTTTCATTTGCAGCGATAATAGTAAAATCATTGCGAAACTCGTGGTCGCGTGTGAGTAAATCTAACACAGGCTTAATCCCGCTCTCTGTCAGTTCACTGCCAAGTACAACGATTTGTAAATGTGAAAAATACGATTTTCTAGGCGCTAATAATGTTACTTTGCGAATTGCTTCAAACACTGTAGAGCCAGTCGCTGAATACGTAGAAACTGGAGATCGTCCACTCGTTGGTTGTTTAGAAGAAATTTCCCCAGGGTTGACGATTTGGACAGTTACTTCAAATTCATCGCCTTTTTGATCGATGCCCAATGCAACAACAATTGCTATTTCATTCAGTTCTCTTTTGCTCCAACAGCCGCTTAGTAGCATACATAGTAAAATAAGCAGTAGAACAGAAGTTATTTTGCGCATTAAGACACCTCTTTTACAAGTAAAATCAATTCAATTGCTGTCTCCATATTTAACTCCAGATGTAATTACGCTATTAGGAGTCTTTTGGATTTGTCACTATGCTTTCGTAAAAGCATAAGTTGCTGAATCAAGATAAAATAATCCCTAATTATCTTTTATACGTTTTTTTATATTGTGATGCACGTGTTGTATTTGTTTGATTCACTAAACGAGGTCGTTTCGTTAAAAATTTTCTAGGGAATAATAAGACCGCATCCTTTTGATCTTCCAGTATCAATGGTGCAAATGGACTCATATATGGAATGCCAAATGAACGTAAGCTACATAAATGCAAGACAAGTGCTAATATGCCAATCATTACACCGTATAGACCAAATCCTCCAGCCAGTAAAATGAAAGGAAAACGTAAAACTCGGACTGAATTCGATAGACCATATGATGGGAAAATAAAACTACATATAGCAGTTAAAGCAACAATAATAACGGTTACTGCGGACACAATACCGGCTGTCACAGCTGCTTCGCCAATTACTAATGTACCAACAATTGAGACAGCTGGTCCGATTGTGCGAGGCATACGCAGCCCAGCTTCACGCAAAACTTCAAAGGCGAGCTCCATTAATAACGCTTCGATGACGGCTGGAAATGGAATACCTTCACGCTGTGATGCAATACTAATAAGTAAAGGTGTAGGCAGCATTTCCTGATGAAATGTCGTCACCGCTACATAAAAGGCAGGGGCAACTAATGAAATAAGGATGGCAGCAATCCTTAATAAGCGAATAAGAGAGGTGACGATTGCATTTGAATAATAATCTTCAGACGATTGTAAAAACGATGTAATGAGAGAGGGAACAATAAGTACAAAAGGCGTACCATCAACCATAATTGCGACCTTTCCTTCGAGTAATTCTCCTGCAATTACATCTGGACGCTCTGAAGTATACATTGTTGGGAACAATGAGAACTGGGTATCCTGAATCAATGACTCAATATAACCGCCTTCTAAAATACCGTCGATATCAATTTGATTTAGCCGATCTAGTACCTCTTGCACAATTTTTTCATTAGCAATGCCATTAATGTGAATGACGGCCACATCAGTTTGTGTGACAGAACCAATAATCTTTGTTTGAATCCAAAGATTAGGATTTTTGATTTTGCGTCGAAGTAAGGCTGTATTTGTGCGCAATGTTTCCGTAAAAGATTCACGTGGTCCGCGTATAACAGACTCTGTAGCAGGCTCCATAACAGGTCTATCTTTAGCATCTTTTATGTTCGTAGCGAGTGCGATTGCTAAACCATCTACTAGGATAATTGCACTGCCATTGAAAAGGGCACTGTAGAGCGTTGCAAATTTTTTGATTTCTTCTACATTGCCAATTGTTAAGCAATATTGCTTTAAATAATCCGTTGTTTTTTCGATGTTTTCTTCAACCTGATCTGTTAATAATCCCATAATAGGCTCTAACAATGTATTTGTAATATCTGCTTTATTGACTAAGCCCTCTATATAAACAATCGCTACAGACTGTTTAGCAGCTTCTCCAATGAAAAGCTGTCGTACGATCATATCATCACTAAAGCCCGTTGTACGTTTGATTATATCAAGCGTATTTTGTAGTGAAGTAGGTAAAGGTTGCTGATGTGCATCGGGTGAAAGTTGAGAGAGAGGGGATTGCTGTGTGTCTGAGTGTTTCATTTTACATCTCCTCCAATACATATAAATAGAGGATAGGCAAATTTATAAGAAATTAAACAAGCACTTTTAACAAAAAATGCCCAAAAATGAATTAAAATCATCTTCGGACATTTTTCAATCATATTAAACTAGTGGTCCGCCTTTTTTCGAAATATCGTCCGAAACGTTAGCGAATTTTTTGAAGTTATCGTTGAAAAGGCTTGCTAAATGCTTCGCTTTTGCATCATATGCATCTTTGTCAGCCCAAGCATCACGAGGGTTCAATACTTCTGATGGAACACCTTCGATTACTGTTGGGATGTGTAAGCCAAATACTGCATCTTGTGTTGTTTCAACATTACCTAGTTTACCTTCAATTGCAGCGCGCACCATTGCACGTGTGTAAGAAAGTTTCATACGGCTACCTACACCGTATTCACCACCAGTCCAACCAGTGTTGACTAAAAATACTTGAGCGCCATGTTCGTCAATTTTTTTACCAAGCATTTCTGCATAAACTGTTGCAGGAAGTGGTAAGAATGGGGAACCGAAGCATGTTGAGAATACTGGTTCTGGCTCTGTTACGCCACGTTCTGTACCTGCTAGTTTTGATGTGAAACCGCTTAAGAAGTGGTACATCGCTTGCTCTTTTGTTAATTTAGAAATTGGAGGCAATACGCCAAATGCGTCTGCAGTTAAGAACACGATTGTTTGTGGGTGTCCTGCTACAGAAGGCTTCGCAATATTTTCGATATAATCAATCGGATAGGCAACACGTGTATTTTCTGTTAATGAGCCGTCATCATAGTTGCAAATACGTGTATTTTCATCCACTACAACGTTTTCTAATACAGCACCGAAACGAATGGCATTATAAATTTCAGGCTCTTTTTCTGCTGAAAGGTTGATTGTTTTTGCATAGCAACCACCTTCGATATTGAATACACCATTGTCTGACCAACCGTGCTCGTCATCACCGATTAATTTGCGATCGCTATCTGCTGATAAAGTTGTTTTACCTGTACCAGATAAACCGAAGAACAGTGCAACATCGCCTGTTTCGCCAACATTGGCTGAACAATGCATTGATAAAATACCTTGCTCCGGTAATAAGTAGTTCATAATACCGAAAATAGATTTTTTCATTTCACCAGCATATTCTGTACCGCCAATTAAAATGACTTTCTTTTCAAGTGAAACAATAATGAACGTTTCTG
This sequence comes from Metasolibacillus meyeri, assembly GCF_003049505.1. Lineage (GTDB taxonomy): Bacteria > Bacillota > Bacilli > Bacillales_A > Planococcaceae > Metasolibacillus > Metasolibacillus meyeri. The sequence continues at coordinate 39,667 of NZ_PYWN01000035.1, read as the reverse complement.
AACCTGTACCGTCAACGGCTGGATCTGCTTTAAAGTTAGGAGCCGAAACGATTGTGAAGTCTGTTTTATGTGTAGCCAGTTCTTCCGCAGTAGGGCGGATAAATAATTGATGACAGAATAAATTGTGCCATGCATATTCATTGATTACTTTAATTCCGATTTGTGAATCTTTATCTGCACCAGCAAAACCGTTAAATACGAAAAGTTCGTCGCGCTCTTTTAAATAGTTAACTACTTTGACATATAGTTTTTCAAACACTTCAGAAGAAATCGGACGGTTTACTTTACCCCAGTCAATTTTATCTTTTGTGCTTTCTTCTTCTACAGTATATTTATCTTTAGGAGAACGACCAGTATATTTGCCTGTTTCAGCACGCAATGCACCGTCAACAGTTAGAATTGCTTCTCCACGAGATGTTGCTTTTTCTACTAACTGTGGAACAGAAAGTTGAACATGAATATTTGTGCCATTTAATAAATCTTTCAGTTCGTTCGCAATTTCTACTGAATTCATCGTTTAAAACCATCCTTTTGTTTATAATATTCCCAAATCTGATGGGCGTTTCTTTCCTTCAACTACAAAAAGTATAACACATTAAATGAAATAGTCTATACTAATTCGTTATAAATTTATGAAATTTTGTGGCGAAACGATTACAAACCTCCTGTATAGTTGATTTTCATCATAGTAGTTACAATTGATGCAGAAAGCGATTGCATGTATGAGATGTTTCAAATGAAAGTTATGTGATTATCCCAATTGACCTTTTGAGTGCTGAACAAATGTTCACTTTGCGAGGTGTGCATGAGATTAAGAACGAGCAGACCTCTTTTCAAAATCTGTAACCTCTTTTGGAGGCTTTGAGGCAACGGGATGTAGCTTACTCAGTCGTGGTATATATGTCGCAGTGTTCTTAGACTGAGTTATGCTTTCTCGGCAGGTGTTTGTACACCCATTGAATTAAAGCAAATGAGGCATTCATCTAAGAGGGAATTTTCTGTACCCGCACCTGATGCTACGCTTTCGGTACAAAAAACATTGTTGAATCTAGATAAAATAAGCATATATAGTATTTGACAGCGTAAAAAGATTTATGTATCATATGTAATTGAACGGATACTCTTATCCCGAGCTGGTGGAGGGTCAGGCCCTGTGAAGCCCGGCAACCTGCATGACTTTTCACATCATGCGTTGGTGCCAACCTGATGCAAGGAGAATGCTCCTTGAACGATAAGAGTGAAAGGGAACGAAAACACAATCCTTTCTCTCATACTTTATGAGTGGAAGGTTTTTTTATTGCAAAAAAGAAACCTCTTTTCTTTGATTATACCTTTCAAAATCCTCGTGTTAAGAAGCGGTAATGGCTTAAATAAGCTTGACATGGGTAACGAGTACCGTATCATATTCGCAGGAATTATAGGAGGAAACAACATGACAAATCGTAGACTATTTACATCAGAAAGTGTAACAGAAGGACATCCTGATAAAATTTGTGACCAAATCTCAGATGCTATTTTAGATGCTATTTTAAAGGAAGACCCAAATGCACGTGTAGCATGTGAAACAACTGTAACGACAGGTCTTGTACTAGTTGCAGGGGAAATTTCAACTTCTACTTATGTCGATATTAAAGGCATTGTACGTGATACTGTGGCAGAAATCGGCTATACGCGTGGGAAATACGGCTTTGATGCAGAAAACCTAGCAGTGCTTGTAGCAATCGGCGAGCAATCTCCTGATATCGCACAAGGAGTAGATCAAGCGCTTGAAGCTCGTGAAGGCTCAATGTCAGATGAAGCAATTGAAGCGATTGGTGCTGGTGACCAAGGTTTAATGTTTGGTTATGCTTGTAACGAAACGCCAGAGCTTATGCCGCTGCCAATTAGCTTAGCTCACAAGCTAGCACGCCGTTTAACAGAAGTGCGTAAAACGGGCGAATTAACATATTTACGTCCTGATGGCAAAACGCAAGTAACAGTAGAGTACGATGAAAATAATGTACCAGTGCGTGTGGATACAATTGTTATTTCTACACAGCATGATGAAGATGTGACATTAGAGCAAATTCAAGCAGATTTAAAACGCCTTGTAATTGCATCTGTTGTACCAGCAGAGTTATTAGATGATGCGACAAAATACTTTATTAATCCAACAGGTCGCTTTGTTATCGGTGGACCAAAAGGCGATGCGGGCTTAACTGGTCGCAAAATTATTGTAGATACGTACGGTGGCTATGCACGTCATGGCGGTGGGGCATTCTCAGGGAAGGATGCAACAAAGGTTGACCGTTCAGCAGCTTATGCAGCACGTTATGTAGCAAAAAACATCGTGGCTGCTGGTTTAGCGGATCGTGCTGAAGTACAACTTGCTTATGCAATTGGTGTAGCACAGCCTGTATCTATCGCAGTTGATACATTTGGTACAGGAACAGTAGCATCTTCACAAATCGTTGAATGGGTTCGTGAGCTATTCGATTTACGTCCAGCTGGAATTATTAAAATGTTAGATTTACGCCGCCCAATTTACAAACAAACAGCAGCGTACGGACATTTCGGTCGCACAGATTTAAATGTACCTTGGGAGCAAACGGATAAAGCGGAAGTATTAAAAGAAAAAGCGGCATTATTAGCGAAATAATCGCATGATGAAAGGCTGTCAGGGAATGGAGGTTAACGCCTCCGTTCCTCCGACAGCCATTTGTTGTTTTATACTAAATATTTTCTAAAAAAACGGGGCTCGCAAGGAAATAGCTCAAAATCAATTTTTAGACGTTCTCTTGCAAAGATTTATAATATTGCCCTTTTTCTACATATTCGCGAATAATGCGATCCATATCTTCACGATCCTCTGCATTGACTTCGCGTACTACCTTTACAGGGCGACCCAGTGCAAGCGAGTTTGGTGGTATCTTTTTACCTGGAGGGACAAGGCTGCCAGCACCGATAAATGCACCTTCTCCAATTTCAGCGCCATCAAGAATAATGGAGCCCATACCGATTAATGCACGTTTACGAATCGTACAGCCGTGCAATGTCACTTGATGGCCGACTGTTACTTCATCTTCAATAATAACAGGGTTATTTGGACTTTGATGGATACAGCTTAAGTCTTGTATGCTAACACGCTTACCGATTACAGTTGGTGCTACATCACCGCGAATAACCGTATTAAACCAGACGGTAGATTCTTCTCCAATTGTGACATCACCTGTTACCGTAGCGAAATCGGCAATAAATGCAGTTGGATCAATTTTGGGCGTTATCCCTTTATATGGGTAAATCATGTTAAAAACGCTTCCTTTCTTTATACAAACTCTGCAACCATCGTATCAAAAGTCGAGAAAAATATAAAATAAAATTTAAACAATTGTATAAATACCGATTATAATAGAGAAATCTATTCAGAATATAAGCATGTTAATACTAATAGGAGGGATTGCAATGTGGAAATGGGAGGCTGAGGGACAGCCAAAAGCAGTTGTCGCAATTGTCCATAGTGCATATGAGCATCATCGCTGGTATGCTTGGCTAATTGAAAAGCTGCGAAGCGCAGGATTTCACGTTGTAATGGGTGATTTGCCAGGACATGGAGCACAAGCTCAAAATATAAGTTACCATGATGAAGATTTTTTCAAATATGAAGACTATGTGAAGCAGTTAATCGAAATAGGCTTATCCGAAAACTTGCCTGTATTTGTTATAGGTAATGGTTTAGGTGCAACAGTGTTAATGAATGTTTTACAAAAAAAGAAATTGGAATGTGCTGGTGCGATATTTGTTTCTCCATGGATGCAGTTAAAGCTTCAACCAGGAAAAATGTCAAATGCACTAACGAGCATTAGCGCGCTAACTTCTAGTGTAAAATTAAATCATGAAATTACTGTTCAACTAATGTCTCGAAATTATGAAGTATATGATGAGCTAAAAGATGATGTTCCTCATAATACAACTGTTACAGTGAAATGGTATAAAGATTTGCAACAGCTTTTAAAGCGCTTAAAAAATCCAGAGGTAAAATTCCTTAATTTACCTGTTTTGATGATGACAGGTGAAAGGGATCAAATTACGGATATACAGGCAGCTAAAAATTGGTTAATACAACAACCACTATCGCATTTTCAATATAAAGAATGGTCAGATTGTCAACATAGTTTATACTTTGAAATGGAAAGAGAAGAAGTATATTTATACACAAAAGATTTTATGAATAATGTGTTACGCTCATTAGGCTATATTATGTAATTACCTAAAAAATAAACAAAAAATGTTTTTTATATAATAAATTTTAATGGCAGTATGGCGTGAAACCACTTGGAAAAAATTCTTTGTGAAATAAATAATATAGGCACTCGAAACACTTTAACCAATTAGTGAGTGAATAGGGAAATAGGCATGTTAAAAATATTTCTAACATGCTTTATTTTGTTCTAAAGCTGATAAAACCTCTATTTTTAAAAATTTTGAAAACCGAAATATTTAGAATATTTTAAAAATGTATTGCATAAAAAATGCATATGTAATATAGTAAATTTCAAAATAGTACAATGTTTTCAAAGGGGGATTTTAATGGATGCTTTGGTAGGGTTTTTAAATGATATTTTATGGGGACCATGGTTTATTTACGCTATTTTACTAGTAGGACTATTTTTCTCAATTATTACTCGTTTTATGCAAGTACGCCATATTAAAGACATGTTTGTGTTAATGTTTAAAGGGGAAAAATCAGAAAAAGGTATTTCCTCATTCCAAGCGATGTCGATTGCTTTATCGGGGCGTGTAGGTACAGGTAATATCGCAGGTACAGCAACTGCAATCGGTATGGGGGGACCTGGTGCTGTATTTTGGATGTGGGCAATTGCTTTCATTGGAGCTGCGACAGCTTATGTAGAGTCGACATTGGCTCAAATTTACAAAGAAGAGAAGGAAACTGAATATCGCGGTGGTCCAGCCTTCTATATTGAAAAAGGTACTGGTCAAAAATGGTTCGGTATACTATTTGCAGTTGTAGCAGTGATTGCAATGTTAATTTTAATGCCTGGTGTGCAATCTAATGCGATTTCAGGAGCAGTGGAAAATGCTTTTGGTTTAGCTCCGTGGATTACGGGTCTTATTATTGCAGTATTATTAGGTGCAATCATTATTGGTGGGGTTAAATCAATTGCAAATGCAGCGCAGGTTATCGTACCATTCATGGCTGCAGCTTATATTATTATGGCACTTATTATTATTGCGATGAACATTTCAGAAATTCCAGCAGTTATCGGCTTAATTTTCTCAAGTGCATTTGGTGCTCAAGAACTTTTTGGTGGAATAGTGGGCTCTGCTATTGCTTGGGGTGTTAAACGTGGCATTTACTCAAATGAGGCTGGTCAAGGTACTGGTGCTCACCCAGCAGCAGCTGCGGAAGTATCTCATCCTGCAAAACAAGGGATTGTACAAGCAGCATCTGTATACATTGATACATTATTAATTTGTTCAGCAACAGCATTTATGATTTTGTTTACAGGTATGTACAATGTGCATGATGAAAAATCAGACAAAATTATTGTGCAACATGAATCGAAACAAGAGGAAATTTATCCAACGATTTTCACAGGCGAATTTGGTCAAAAAGACTATACAGGTGATACGCAAATTTCTTATGCACAAACAATTAAAGAAGGTGCTACTTATACACAGCATGCTGTAGAAAGTGCAATTCCAGGGTTTGGCGCACCATTCGTAGCAATTGCATTATTCTTCTTCGCTTTCACAACAATTATGGCTTATTACTATATTGCTGAAACAAATGTTGCTTATTTATTTACAGGAACCGCTGAGAAAATCGGTATTTGGATTGCGAAAATAGCGATTTTAGTTGCTGCATTTTTAGGAACAGTACGTACTTCAGATTTAGCTTGGGCAATGGGGGACGTTGGTTTAGGTTTAATGGTATGGGTAAACGTTATTGCTATTTTAATTGTCATGAAGCCAGCAATTTTGGCATTAAAAGATTATGAAAAACAAAAAAAGGAAGGCAAAGACCCGCAATTTGATCCTACTAAACTAGGAATTAAAAATGCAGATTTCTGGGTTGAACGCAATAAAGAAAGACAAGGAAAATAAATCATCATAAGAGAAAACTACCAAAAGTAGCTGTAGGCTGCTTTTGGTAGTTTTTTTGCAAGAGTTAACTAATATGCTGTTCTTGCGATTGTGATGTCGACAAGCCTTTTAATGAAATTGCTGCACAGACTAAAGCGGCTATAGCAAAAATAGCGCCGAATGTCGATAAGTAAATAGCTGATGCAGTGAAAGTGAATACGATGCCACCAACTGCTGAGCCGATTGCAATCCCAATTTGCAATGCAGCGGTATTAAGGCTTTGTTGAACATCGGATGTTTTCGGTGCAATTTGAATTAAATACGCTTGTAAAGGCGGTGTTAATGCCCAGCTCAAAGCACCCCAAAATACTGTGACGATTAAAAATAATGGTAGTGAAACGATTGTAAATGGAATAAGAAGTAGCACAATAGCAAATGATGCAACAACAAATAGAATCGTTTTTTTCGTACCAAGCTTATCATTTAGCCAGCCTCCCAGCGCATTACCGCTAACTGAGGAAACACCGAATAATAAATAACAAGCGCTAATCCAAGAGGCGCTTAAATCAAAGGCCTCTACTAAAAATGCTGTTAAATAAGCATACAGCATATAATGTCCTGCTAGCATAAACAATGTTGTAAATTGTGCGCTTAAAATTTTCACATTCGCTAATGATTTTATTTGTTCCTTTAACGGAATAATTTCAGCAACAGGCATTCTTTCTAGGAAAACAATATTTAAAATAATCGATAAAACGGATAATACCGCAATTCCTAAAAAGACGGAGCGCCAGCCAAATGATTCTGTAATGAAGATTCCTAACGGGACACCGATGACAAGCGCCGAGCTAACGCCGATAAAAACATAGCTAAGTGCTTTTGCACGATAGCGCGGCTCAACGATTTTCGCTGCAACTGTCAGTGATAAAACAATAACGAGTGCTGTGCTCATCGCAGAAATAATACGAGCAATCATCACAATTGTAAATGTTGGACTTACATACATCATTAAGTTACTTAAAGCGAAGATGACTAATGAAATAATAAATAGCTGCTTTCTTTCTATTTTCGCTGTTAATGATAACAGTAGTGGGGCAGATAATGCATAGATAAAGGCAAAAACGCTAATCAACTGTCCTGCTGTGGCAATTGACACGTTTAAATCCTCTGCAATACTAGGCAAAATACCTCCTACAATTAATTCAACTAAACCGACTGCAAATGCAGTAATTGCAAGAATATAGACTCTCCAATTCATTTAATCAATCCTTTCCTATAAAAATAAAAAAACTCCTGATTACAAAAATAAAAATTTTTGTAATCAGAAGTTTACGGTTTCTGGTAGAGACCCTCAAACCATATTATTGAGGTTATACATTTGCTATCCTAACATAAAAGCAGTCGTCTGACAACTGCTTTTATGTTGATAGTTTTTGCATGTAATAAAAAATGCCTTGTTTTTCGATTAAATCATCGTAGTGACCGATTTCTACCAGTTGGTGTTCATGAATGACAAAAATACGATCAAAATGTGCAAGTGCATCGAGCTTATGTGTAACGCAAACAATGGTTTGGGGTGATGCTAATAACAAATCGGTACAATGCGCTGTTAAATTGCTATCTAAATGAGCAAATGGCTCATCTAATAAATAGATAGGTACGTCGCGTAATAGTACACGAGCAAGCGCTAAACGTTGCTGTTCTCCTCCAGATAAATTGCGCGCATTTTCTAAAACCTCTTGTTCAAGTGAAAAGGGTAGCTGCAATTTAGTTAACAGCTCCTCCATATGTGCATCTTCTTGGTCACTTAATAAATTTTCCCGTACAGTGCCGCTAAAGAAGTGGTTGTGCTGCAACATAATGCCCATTTGAGCCCATAGCTCTTCATGTTGAATTTGTGCGGTTTTTTGTCCATTCCATAAAATATTACCTACACTTGGCTGTAAATTTTGAATCAGCAATTGGAAAAGTGTCGATTTTCCAGCACCACTTGGTCCTATGATGGCAATTTTTTCACCTTTTGTTATCGTAAATGAGACGTCGCGTAATGCTTGAAATTCGCTATTTGGATAGCGATAGCTTAGTTTATCTGCTTGCAACGAGTGCAATTTGTCTTGCTGTAAAGCTTGTGTTGGTATTGTTGTGCTATTAAATGCCGTCAAACGATTAAACGCTTCTTTTGTCTTTGCTTTATGCAAAGGGACCGTGCCGAGTGGAATCGCCACCTCAAAAACGGTTAAGGCAATTAACAACAGCATCGCTAAATAAAGCCCATCTAAAGCGCCTGTTGTTACGAAATAAGCACCAAGCATAACGACAGCAAAGGCGGTTAATAAGGCGATCGCTTGATTGACAAGTTGTGCTTGAAGCGCTTGCTTTTCCTCGTTTTGCAAATCTTGCTCAAAGTCGACGCTCAATTGTTGAAGTGCTTGCTCCGAAGCAGGACGTTGCCCAGCTACCGTTAAATCGGTTAAGCCATAAAAATATTCGGTTAAGCTTTCGGTATAGAGCTGCTGACTCGTCGCTTCTTTCTTTTTTTGCCAAAGGACAGGCAAAATAACGGTGCACAGTAGGACGCTTATTAGTAACAGTAAAGTAATCCAAACAGAAAACCAAACCGTAAATAGCATCGTGCCGAAAAAGACGAGCAATGCAACGAGCGGTGGATAAGCAACACGTAAAAAATATTGCTGTAATGTATCAACATCCTTCGTCATACGTGTTAATAAATCGCCGCCTCGGTAACTTGAAAGTAAAGCATGTGCATGTGGCTGCAAGCTTTGAAAAAAGCGGATACGAACTTTTTCCAGCAGGGAAAATGTGACGCGATGTGATATATAGCGTTCCGCATATTTACTAGCAGATTTAGCAACACCGAACAGCTTTAAAAAGGCGGTTAAAATTAAAATAATATAAAACGGTGGCAATAAGGCAGCTTTGGAAATTAAAAAGCCGCTTTGGGCAAATAGTGCGACCGCTGTTAAGCCGCTAATCGTTCCAGCTAACAAGGCGAATAAAAAATCTTTTTTTTCACTTACAATCATTTGCCACATGATGTTTCACCTCTTTTCAGTTGTCCATTTCGGACTTCGTAAATGATATCTGCATGTGCGATGCTTTCGTAGCGATGTGCGACAATAACGACGGTACTATGATGATGAAATTGCTGAATTAGTTGATGAACGGCTTCCGCTGTTTTGACATCAAGCGCGGCAGTCGGTTCGTCTAACAATAAAACAGAAGGTTTTTTTAACCAAGCTCTTGCTAACGCAATGCGTTGCTGCTCGCCACCTGATAAGCCGAGCCCACCTTCGCCAATTTTTGTGTCCAAGCCATTTGCAAGTTGCTTAAACCATGCTATAAGTTGCACTTGCTGTAAGGCTTCGAGCAAGTGCTCCTCTGAGTAATCTTTGCCCATTTGCAAATTTTCTCGCAATGTTGCGGCAAATAAATATGGTCTTTGCGCGACGAGCATCATCTCTTGGCGCCACTTTTGTTCTTCTATTCTAGATTGCGCTTTACTATCAATTAGTAGCTGCCCCGTATCAGGCTTGATTAATCCTGCAAGCATATGCAAAATCGTTGTTTTCCCATGTCCAGATGGTCCGATAATGGCGATGGTTTGTTTTGATGGAACCGTCAAGGTGATAGGTCCAATTGTTTGTTGCTCGTATTGAATAGAAGCATCTTTTAATGTAAGGGAAGGTGCTTCAGAAAAAGCCTCTGTTCCCCAAATTGGCTCACGTTTTGGTTCGTATAATGCTTCCTGTAAAATTTCGGCTGCTGCTAAGCTCCCGCGCCCTGTATGAAAGGCGGCACCAAGCTCCTTTAATGATTGATAATATTCAGGTGCTACTGTTAAAACGAAAAAGGCAGGCGCAAAGGCAAGCGTTTGGAAGACAATCATGCGAAAGCCGATTTCTAGTGCGACTAGACCAATACCAAGTGTTGTAATAAGCTCAATAAATAAAGTAGAAGCAAAGGCGATTTTCAAAACGCTTAATGTTGCGATTGAAAATTGTCTATTATGCTCATTTAATTTGTGCTCCTGCTCATGTGCTTTGCCAAATAATTTTAATGTTTGCAAGCCGTAGAGCATTTCTAAAAATGTGCTTGAAAAGCGATTCATTTTCGTCAGCTGCTGCTCCGACTTTGCCTTTGTTTGAATACCGATTAAAATATAAGTTAAAGGAATAAAAGGTGCCGTAATTAGCATAATAATGGCACTTGTTGGATGTACAAAAAATAGCGTGATGACGATGACCGCTGGTAACGTCAATGTTTTAATAAATTGCGGAATATACTGCGCATAATAAGCATGCAACTCCTGAACAGTATGCTGTAAAATCGCAATTTTTTCACCAGCAGGTTTGGAAGTTGGTGTAGACCAATGTGCCATTAATTGCTGACGCACCTTCGTTTTCACATTTCCTGCATAGCGGTTAGCTGTCAGCTGCATAGAAGCTTGTGCCGCAAGTCTCACACAAATCGCTCCTGCTAAAAGCGCAGCATACGGCAGTATTGCCTCAAAGGATGATTTGTCGATAAAGACGCTATCAACGATTTTGACAATACTATATGCTTGTCCAATAATTGCCCCTGCAATCAATAAGCTAAAAAATATAAAGCATGCGATATATTTTTTTTCTGAAAATGCCAGTTGTTTTAACCATGTCATGTTGTACCCTCCTTAATTTGTGTGAGTGCCAGGCACACAAACAATTCTGACAATTAACTACTATTTAAAGGTATACTAAGTTTGTGACTTTTGGAAAGGAATACACTTGTGTTCGTAGTGGTTTTATGCGTTTTGTGACAAATTTCTGTATGTCGAATATGTGAATACATGTGAAAGCAAAGCGACTAAAATAGATTACCGTTATAATTAGTGCTACGATGAAAGCAAATTAGTTAATCAATCAGTCATTGCGTGCAGATTTTTCGAGTGCATGTTAGAAAATCTGTGATATCTGCTGAATCAAAATAAAGGAGTGAGGGAAGTGGATTCTGTTTTTTGGAGTAGAGCATTAACGGAGCTTACGTTATCGTTCCATATTATTTTTGCAACGATTGGCGTCGGCGTGCCGTTAATGATTTTAATTGCACAATATGTAGGTTATAAGAAAAATGATATGCATTATACGATGATGGCCAGACGCTGGGCACGTGGCTATACAATTACCGTTGCTGTTGGTGTTGTGACAGGGACGATTATTGGTTTGCAGCTATCATTATTATGGCCACAGTTTATGGAAGTAGCTGGGCAAGTGATTGCGATACCATTATTTATGGAAACGTTCGCGTTCTTCTTTGAGGCGATTTTCCTCGGTATTTATTTATACACGTGGGATCGCTTTAAAAACCCGAAATATCATATGTTACTGTTAATTCCTGTGAGTATTGGTGCTGCCATGTCCGCTCTTTTTATTACGATTGTCAATAGTTTTATGAATGCACCGCAAGGCTTTACGGTAAAGGGGGATGCATTAATTGATATTCAGCCATTTATGGCGATGTTTACACCAGCAATGCCGACAAAAGTTGGACATGTTTTAACAACGGCCTTTATGACGGTAGCATTTATCCTTGCAGCAATTGCTGCATACAAATTATTGCGTGGGGAAAATCATGTTTATCATAAAAAAGCGCTCGTTTTAACGATGAAGCTAGGGTTGATTTTTGCACTTGCTTCAGCGGTCGTTGGCGACTTTTCAGCGAAGTATTTAGCGGAATATCAGCCTGAAAAGCTAGCGGCGGCAGAATGGCATTTCGAAACGGAAGAAGGAGCTGATTTAATTTTATTCGGTGTGCTAGATGACGGCGAAATCAAATATGAACTTCGTTTACCGAAAATGCTAAGCTTTTTATCACATACAGATTTTAATGCCGAAGTTATCGGGCTTGACCAATTCCCAGAAGATGAGCATCCACCTCTTATTATTCATTATTTCTTTGATATTATGGTTTCAATCGGTGTCTTTATGATTTTATTATCCGCTATATTTGTGCTCGGCAAATGGCGAAGCTGGTCTTTCGTTGAGGCAAGATGGTTTAGATGGCTCATTGTACTAGGTGGACCGCTATCAGTTATTGCAATAGAAGCAGGCTGGTGGTTGGCAGAAATGGGGCGTCAACCATGGATTTTATATGGCATTATGCGCACAGCTGAAGGGGCTACAACGGCAACTGGTGTTGAATATTTATTTATTGCCTTTGCAGTCGTGTACTTTATTTTAGGTGTCGGCAGTGTTGTCATTTTACATCGCATGTTTAAAAATAATCCGATTGACAAGGAACTAAATTCAAGACAGGATGGTGAAGGCTCATGGCATTAGAAATATTAGGTATATCTGTGTTATGGCTGTTCTTGTTTGGCTATGTGATTGTTGCTTCCATTGATTTTGGTGCAGGTTTTTTCAATGCTTATAGCTTGTTGCGAGGAAATCATCAAACATTAACGAAAATTATTAAGCGCTATTTATCACCTGTTTGGGAAATTACCAATGTTTTTTTAGTATTTTTCTTTGTCGGGGTGGTGGGTTTTTTCCCACAAACGGCTTACTATTATGGAACGGTACTGATTGTCCCTGCCTCCATTGCTTTAATTTTATTAGCGATTCGCGGTAGCTACTACGCATTCGAAGCGTATAGCGGTGTGAGCGGACATAAAGGCTATGCGCTTGCTTATGGAATTTCAGGGCTGTTTATTCCCGCTGCTTTATCTGTCGTTTTAACGATTTCAGAAGGTGGCTTTGTCAATATGGATAGCGGGCATCCGAAGCTTGATTATGGTGCATTATTTGCTAGCCCATTATCTTGGTCGATCGTTGTGCTGTCGATTGTGGCAGTGCTGTATATTTCCGCTGTATTTTTAACATGGTATGCGCATAAAGCTGGAGAGCGTGAGGCAACAGAAGTGATGCGAAAATATGCCTTGATTTGGGCAGGGCCTTTAATTGTGAGTGCTTTCGGTATTATTATCGAAATGCGTCAATTAAACAATTGGCATTATGAAAATATGTTTGATGTGTGGTGGCTCTTTGCGCTATCGGGCTTGTTATTTGCTGGAACGGTGTATTTCATTTATAAACGCATTCGTTATAATTGGGCGCTCATCTTACTCATTGTCCAATTCGCGTTAGCATTTTTTGCATATGGCGTTTCACATTATCCGTATTTGCTCTATCCGTATTTAACAATTCACGATAGCTTTACGAATGAGGCGATGGCGATTGCCTTGGTTGTCGTATTTATTGCAGGGCTAGCTTTATTAATACCGTCACTCTACTTAGTGTTCCGCTTGTTTGTCTTTAATAAAGAATATGTATCAGGGAAATCTGATCATCATGTATAGGAGGGCAAAACAGTGAGTAACTTTTTAATATTTGTTGCACCTTTTCTTGTTGTGATTGTATCTGTTGCAGCCGCTTTTTTCGTTGCGACACGTGCTAGTTGGGTGGATGAGGAATAGAAACAGGGCTGTTTGAAAAGAGTAACATCTTTTCGAACAGCCTCTTTTGGTTGGACGAGTTTGAGAATCTTATGAGCGAATATGGCTATTTATCGAACGAATTCACTTATTCAATAAACCGAACATTACTTTTGAACTGGCGAGTAGTTATCATCCATTTCCTTCACTTTTTCAAGGGCAACAACAAACGGCGGGGTGTTTTGTTGATTTAAAAACTCATATCGCAAAACATGCACATACTTTTGTGGTAAGCTGCTAACAAAGCGTAGCACTTCATCGCGTTCCTCTGCGCCGCCTTCATGCCCATGATAAATAACAAGCACGATAATACCGCCTACTTTTAATAATTGCAGAAGGGTTTCCAGTGCAGTAATCGTCGTATTTGGCTTCGTAATAATGGAATGATCACTGCCAGGTAAATAGCCTAAATTGAAAATAGCACCCGCTACAGGTTTTGTGACATATTTCGCGATATTTTCATGTCCATCTTTTAAAACGAGGGCACGATGCTCTAGCGCATTATCGAGAAGGCGATGAAGTGTTGCATCGACAGCCTCTTTTTGCACATCAAAGGCATAGACATAGCCGTCGTCGCCAACTAAATTGGCTAAAAATAATGTATCATGTCCGTTACCTGCAGTTGCATCTACAGCGATATCACCTTCTTGAATCGCCTCTGCTAAAAGGCTTTGCGCATATTGTAAAACACGTTGTAGTTTCATTTCTTCACCTCGTAAAATTTACTTTGCCATGTATCTCGACGGTCTAATTCCGCATCAATCCCATTTAACACACTCCATTTATTAACGCTCCACATCGGCCCTATCATTAAATCAATCGGTCCGTCGCCTGTAATGCGATGTACAATCATATGGGGCGGAAGTACTTCGAGCTGATCAACAACGAGCTTTATGTAATCATCTTGATTCATAAATTGCAGCATGCCCTTTTCGTACTGTTTCACTAATGGCGTGCCTTTTAATAAATGTAGTAAATGAATTTTAATACCTTGTACATCAAGCTTGGCTACTTCAAGTGCTGTTTCTAGCATCATATCATACGTTTCCAAAGGTAAGCCGTTAATAATATGTGTGACGATGCGAATATTATGGCGGCGTAGCTTTTCTACACCTTCTATATAAGTTGCATAATCGTGTGCGCGGTTAATTAAATTCGCCGTCTTTTCATGCACCGTTTGTAAGCCGAGCTCCACCCATAAATACGTACGCTCATTTAATTCAGCTAAATATTCAACAACATCGTCTGGTAAGCAATCAGGACGTGTGGCGATGCTGATACCCATCACACCCTCACAAGCAAGCGCAGCTTCAAACTTTTCCTTTAGTACTTCTAGTGGGGCATGTGTATTCGTATAAGCTTGAAAATAAGCCATCGTTAAGCCATCTTTCCATTTATGCTGCATTTTCGCTTTAATTTTTTCGAATTGTACGGGAATGGGGTCCACTTTATTGCCAGCAAAATCACCGCTGCCTGCTGCTGAGCAAAATGTACAGCCACCAAAAGCAACCGTCCCGTCGCGGTTTGGACAATCGAAGCCTGCATCTAAAGCAACTTTATACACCTTTTGTCCAAATTCATTACGCAAATAGCGATTCCATGTATAGTAACGTTTCCCATCTGAGGGGAAGGGGAATTTTGTCATTGTTGTCACTCCTTTAAAGAACAATCTGCAAGTAGTAGTTTACCATACTTAAATGATGTATGATTTTCTCTAATATGAAATAATTTAAGGAGGCTTATTTCATTGAAATCCTATTTAGTACATCGAGTTCCTATTTATCTATTATGTATTGGTGGCGCATTGCTTGGTTTAATTTGCGCTTTTTTTACATTCCCCTCACTCCAGTGGAAAACGGGCATCATCTTCTATTTACTAGCGGTGATAGTAGGAGAAACCCTATATTATCATCTGCGTTGGAAAAAAAGATCATAGATTAATGTGAGAAATCAGTCAAACTCCAAGAGGAGGAGGCTTATTTTTTAATAGGGCATGGCACTAATATGAAAAACTTTTTCTTGTATATTTTGCAAAAGAGGCATAGACTGATATTTTGAATATCGGATGAATTTGGAAGGAGAGAGGGTATGCCAAGACAGGTATGGTATTTAGTCATCGGGATGTTTTTGAACACGGTAGGTAGCTCCTTTTTATGGCCTTTAAATGCTATATATATACACCATCATCTTGGAAAAACGTTGACGATTGCTGGCTTTGTTTTAATGTTGAATTCATTAGCAGCGGTCATCGGTAATTTATTGGGTGGTTATTTATTTGATAAAATTGGTGGCTTTAAAACAATTGTGATTGGTGTCACATTAAATATAGGTGCACTCAGCTTATTGATGTTTTGGCATGATTGGTGGCCTTATGTCATTTTATTAACGATTATCGGCTTTAGCGGTGGTGTTGTTTTTCCTGCGATGTATGCCTTAATTGGTGCTGCATGGCCAGAAGGTGGGCGCAAAGCGTTCAACACATTATTTTTATCGAATAATGTTGGTGTAGCTGTTGGTCCGGCATTAGCAGGCTTTATCGCAGATTTTAATTTTGAATATGTTTTTAAAGCGAATTTTTTTATGTATCTAATCTTTTTCTTACTCGTCGTTTTGACATATAAACGCTTTGATACGAAAAATATGGCACCTAAAAATGTACTTGCAGAAAGAGGTAATAAAGAGTCCAAAGCGGGTATGTATGCTTTATTAACTTTATGTATCGCCTTAGTTTTATGTTGGATGTCTTATTCACAGTGGAGTGCAACCATTTCCTCCTATACACAAGGTTTAGGTATGTCACTATCACAATATAGCATTATTTGGACGATTAACGGTTTACTGGTTGTAGGTTTCCAACCAATTATTCGTCCGCTCGTTCGACGTTGGGAAAAGAAATTAAAGCATCAGCTTGTATTAGGGCTTGTGTTAATGTCGTTTTCTTTCGGCATCGTTGCAGTGGCGGAGGAATTTAAAATATTTGCAGTGGCGATGGTGATTTTAACATTAGGAGAAGTATTTTTCACACCTGTTATTCCGACGATTGCGAATCAGCTTGCACCAAAAGGTCGACAGGGCTTTTATCAAGGTATTGTCAATAGTGCAACAACAATTGGGCGTATGATTGGTCCATTATTCGGTGGAGTGATGGTTGATTTGTTCGATATGCAGACGTTAATGTGGAGTTTAGTTGTGTTGCTTCTTATAGCGATTATCCCTGCATGTGCCTGGCACACAAACAATAAAGAAAATTCAGAAAACTAAATACAATTCAAGTAAAAAGCTAGTGTTACAACTAAGTAAGCACTAGCTTTTGTTATGGTTCAATTGTAAATCATAATCATCTTCACAATATGTTAAATAGAGATCTAGGGTAGGATATTTTGAATGAATTAAATAAGAAAGAAGAGTATCTTGATGTAAAAAGCAGAATGGTGCTGGCACTTTATTATAGTAATAATAGTAAGAGCTATACAGGTAAAGGGCTAGTGTTTCTACTAAAGGGACGGTTGTATTAATAGGGTTACGGTGAATATAGCGACTAACAGCAATGATATCAAAGGGGGAAGGTACAATATCGGAAAAAAATCTTTTTTCATATAGATGACCAGTGTAGTTATATTTCTTCTTGAAATAATCACTATAACGCCGATTGATCATCGCCATGATTTTGCTATGAGGAGCATAGGGAGAACGAAGTAACAAATGGTAGTGATTTGGCATAATACAAAAAGCAATGATGGAAAATTGATATTTTTGATATGTGTACTCTAAAATTCGCAAAAAAGCTTGATAATCAGAGTGATGTAAAAAGATTGTTTGTCGATTATTCCCACGCATGACGATATGGAAATAATGGTATGGTGACCAAAGGCGATGTTTTCTAGGCATAGCAGCCCTCCTTATGTGTTAATTGAATATAGTGTAAAAACAATGGTGAATCTTGTCAAACTGCTCAATAAAGCGCTTGTTGTGCAAAGTGTTCGAAATTAGAAATTTGACTATGAAAAGTGAATGAAATTTATAATTTGAACAGTAAAGTGCGCTAAAAAATTTTTTTTGTGAATTGTGTGGAAATTGTGTGTGTGCCTGGCACTTGTAAAAAAGACTTGTGCTTTCAAGCCAATTCCATTAGAATGAAGGCATTATATACAACGACTATGACAAGGAGTAGTAAATTTCGACACTTTTTTAGAGAGTTAGCGGTTGGTGTGAGCTAACAAGTGAACAAATTGAACTCGCCTTTGAGTTTGCTTTTAGTGTTCTAAAAGCCGTGTTTTCGCGTTAAGAAGCTGGAGCTGAGTGCAGTGTCACTAATTTGGGTGGTACCGCGGGAGTCAAATTTACTCTCGTCCCTTTCTACGGAAGGGGGCGAGTTTTTTATTTTTCTAAAAATTCTGTCACTTCGGTTTGCACGCTAGAAAACAAGTCGATACTATGATTTTGAGGAGGAGTAATATGAGTTTCAATCATCAGGAAATTGATAAGAAGTGGCAAAAGTATTGGGCCGACAATAAAACATTTAAAACGGTGAACGACAACAGCAAGCCAAAGTTTTTCGCATTAGATATGTTCCCGTATCCATCGGGGGCAGGTTTACACGTAGGGCATCCACTAGGCTATATTGCGACAGATATTTTAAGCTCGTTTAAACGTATGCAAGGCTATAATGTACTACATCCTATGGGCTGGGATGCATTCGGTTTACCAGCAGAGCAATATGCCCTAGATACAGGAAATGACCCAGCAGAGTTTACAGCGAAAAATATTGCAACATTCAAACGTCAAATGGACGATTTAGGCTTTTCTTATGATTGGGATCGTGAAGTGAATACGACAGACCCAAAATATTATAAATGGACGCAATGGATTTTTATTCAATTATTTAATCGTGGTCTAGCTTATGTAGATGAAGTACCTGTAAACTGGTGTCCAGCATTAGGTACAGTGCTTGCCAACGAAGAAGTAATCGACGGCTTATCGGAGCGCGGTGGACATCCTGTAGAGCGTCGCCCAATGCGTCAGTGGATTTTACGCATTACGGAATATGCAGACCGTTTACTAGATGATTTAGATGAACTGGATTGGCCAGAAAGCTTAAAAGAAATGCAGCGCAACTGGATTGGTCGCTCAGAAGGTGCAGAAGTGACGTTTAAAATTGACGGCACAGACCATTCATTTGATGTATTTACAACACGCCCAGATACGTTATTTGGTGCAACGTATGCCGTATTAGCTCCAGAGCATAAGCTAGTTGCTGAAATTACAACAGCAGAGCAACGCGAGCAAGTAGATGCGTATCTTGACAAAGTAAAAACAAAATCAGATCTTGAGCGTACAGATTTAGCGAAAGAAAAAACAGGTGTCTTTACAGGTGCATATGCGGTGAATCCAATTAACGGTGCGAAAATGCCTATATGGATTGCTGATTATGTATTAGCAACGTATGGTACAGGTGCGATTATGGCAGTACCTGCTCATGATGAGCGCGATTATGAATTTGCCAAGCAATTTGGCTTAGAAATTAAAGAAGTACTTGCTGGTGGTAATATTGCAAACGAAGCATTCACTGGTGATGGCGAGCATATTAACTCTGATTTCTTAAACGGTTTAAATAAAGAAGAGGGCATTGCGAAAGCGATTGCTTGGTTAGAGGAAAATGGTGTCGGCGAGAAGAAAATTTCATATCGTTTACGCGATTGGTTATTCTCGCGTCAACGCTATTGGGGCGAACCAATTCCTGTCATTCATTGGGAAGATGGCACGATGACAACCGTTCCAGAAGAAGAGCTACCATTAATGCTACCAAAAACAAATGATATTCGCCCAAGCGGTACAGGTGAATCACCACTTGCTAATATCGAAGAGTGGGTAAACGTAGTTGACTCAGTAACAGGTAAAAAAGGTCGTCGTGAAACAAATACGATGCCACAATGGGCTGGTAGCTGCTGGTACTATCTACGTTATATCGATCCAAATAATGATGAGATGATTATCGATCCAGAGCTGGCAAAACGCTGGTTACCTGTTGATATTTATGTTGGTGGTGCAGAGCATGCGGTACTGCATCTACTATACGCTCGCTTCTGGCATAAAGTACTGTATGATGTTGGGGTTGTGCATACGAAAGAGCCATTCCAAAAGCTATTTAACCAAGGCATGATTTTAGGTGAAAATAACGAAAAAATGTCTAAATCTAAAGGCAATGTTATTAATCCAGATGATATCGTAGCATCACATGGTGCAGATACGCTACGTCTTTATGAAATGTTCATGGGACCACTTGAAGCATCGAAAGCATGGTCAACAAATGGCTTAGATGGCTCACGTCGCTTCCTAGATCGCATTTGGCGTCTATTCATTGACGATAACGGCACAGTCAGCAGCAAAATTGTTGACACAAACGATGGAAAATTAGAACTTGTTTACCACCAAACGGTGAAAAAAGTGACGGAAGACTTTGAAGCAATGCGCTACAATACAGCGATTTCACAAATGATGGTCTTCATTAACGAATGCTATAAAGTGGACGCTATACCAAAAGAGTATGCAGAAGGCTTTATTCAAATGATTTCACCAGTTGCTCGTCACGTAGCAGAGGAGCTATGGCAAAAATTCGGTCATACAGAAACAATTACGTACTCAGCATGGCCAACATTCGACCCATCAAAGCTTGAAGAAGATGAAGTAGAGGTTGTTGTGCAAGTACTAGGAAAAGTCCGCGCAAAAGTGAAAGTAGCGAAAGATATTTCGAAGGAAGACCTAGAAGCTGCTGCATTAGCAGATGAAAAAGTACAAGAATTTATCACAGGCAAAGACGTTGTCAAAGTAATTGTCATCCCAGGTAAATTAGTTAATATCGTTGTGAAGTAATAAAAAAATCAGCCGTCTCCAAAATGGGGCGGCTGATTTTTTATGGATAAAAGATGGTATAAAATTAAGGTTCAATTAGCCTTCTTGCTACTTTGAATTTTTCATCGACTTTAACAGCCATCATCCCATCAAAACTGTGTGTAATTTCGATATCTTTTATTTTGTATAGCTCAGTACCGATAGGAAGTGCAAACCCTTCTCCATGACTAGATGGCAATTCTGTTACTTTAGTAGTCGTTTCGCCTACTTTTTCCTCAACATCAAATGCAGGTAAAGGTTCATTTGTTACAACATAATTAGCCCCTTCCCAATTAAATATTGGGTTCGATAGCCCTGCTTTTTTATTACAGCCAGCTAGTAAGGTAAAAATAAAAAGTAATGATATGACAAAAAATATAATTTTGTTTCTCATAAACTTCACCTCTTTTCTAAATGAAATGATAATAGGTTATTACATCAGAATAAAATAGGGTTGTAAAAATCCATAGTTTGTTTTTAGTGTAACATATATGTATTTTTTACACGCTAAATTTTCCATTAAAATGCAGGGAATTAAATAATATATCAATATTTGCAGATTCAATATGGGATAAATCATAATAGGGGCAAAAATACAAATGAAAATAATGAAAGAGAGATAGATAGAATCATACCTCTCTTTCACTGTATTTACTGGTGGTGTTGTTTTAAAAGTAGAGATTCTATTTCAACTTGAGAAAGCATTTTGGGAGATATAGTTTTAATGGTTAAAGCTTTTCTTAAATTAAATAGACTAACCAATAAACTAACCAATCCTAATATGGCGATACATATCCATATTATTGGGCTTATCAAAATGAAATAAGAATCTTTAAGATATTTGCTGTTCATTTTATACTCCTAAATAATTTGAAATCAAAAAACTCCTACAAAATCCATTTACTAAGAGCTGATGTTTACAAAATCAACCTGGAATTTATGATTGAGAAAAACTACCGTTAGGATGACTTATAGCTCGATTGAATACACTTGTTGTTGCGCCACCATCATTCACGATTGCTGAAATTTCAAACTTTGCATCGTTTTGGAAATGGGGTACAGATTTTACGCTCATTACTACTATTTTATAAGCTTGTATTTCATTATTTGTACACTGCAAAACACACATCAGTTGGTTTCATTACATAAAAACTAATTTTTATAAATATACCTTTTAAGTAAATGTTGTATAATTCCTAGGTTATTTATAGAATAACATGTATGCTTTATTTTCTCACCACTAATATTCCGCCATTTTTTGTCGTTAACCGCCAATATTCCGCCAAAATGTAGAAAATCAAAACAAAGCTTTCAAATTTCGTTTGTTGCCAAACAAAGAACAATCCGTAGTATTAGCTAAGACATTTGGTTGTGTTCGCTTTGTCTACAATAAGATGTTAGCTGAACGCAAAGAAACGTATGAAAAGTTCAAGAATGATAAAGAAGCACTTAAAAAAACAAAAGTTTCCGACTCCTGCAAAGTATAAAGGTGAATTTCCATTCCTAAAAGAAGTGGATTCACTGGCTTTAGCGAACGCACAAATGAACTTACAGTCGGCTTATAAGAACTTTTTTGAAGGAAATGCTGAATTTCCAAAGTTCAAAAACCGTAAAACAAAACAATCCTATACAACTAACTTCGTCAATGGAAACATCGAATTGAAAGATGGTCAGATCAAGTTACCAAAACTGAAACTTGTGAAAATCAAACAGCATAGAGAAATTCCTAAGAATTACAAACTAAAATCATGTACAATCTCAAGAACAAACTCAGGAAAATATTATATTTCTGTACTAACAGAATACAAAAAAGACATACGACCGAAAAAAATAGAAAATGTCGTTGGGCTAGATTTTGCTATGGCTGAATTTTACGTGAGTAGTGAGAATGAGAAAGCCAATTATCCTCGCTATTATCGTGTCATGTCAGAAAAATTAGCCAAAGCACAACGTATTCTATCGAAACGCAAGAAAGGTTCTGCACGTTGGCACAAGCAACGGCTAGTCGTGGCTAAGTTACATGAAAAAGTAGCAAACCAACGTATGAATTTCCTTCACCATAAGTCAAAAGAGTTAGCTTCTAATTTTGATGCTGTTGTGATGGAGGACTTGAACATGAAAGGAATGTCTCAAGCCCTTCGCTTTGGAAAAAGCGTTCATGACAACGGTTGGGGGATGTTCACTACTTTCCTAGCGTATAAGCTAAAGGAACAAGGGAAACAACTTGTGAAAATTGATAAGTGGTTCCCTTCCACTAAAAAGTGTTCATGTTGTGGTGCAGAAAAACTGATGAAACTATCTGAACGCACCTACCGCTGTTCCTGCGGCTATGCGGCAGATCGTGACTATAATTCAGCAATCAATATCAAAAATGAAGGTATACACCTATTAGCGTTAGTATAGAAATAAAAACTCTTGGAACAAGAGGGTTAGCTCGGTCAGTTTTCGTTGGCTAGTAAAAGCAACGATAAGTCGAGAAGCCCCCACTTCAAGCGACCCACAAGGGTGGTAAGTGGTGGGAGTAGTTCACTTCATTTCAATTAAAGAATTTTAATGATATTTTATTAGGTAACTAACGAATAAGTGTATAATAGAAGAAATGCCAAAGATAAAGGATGACGACATGACAACACTATTGATAAAAGACAACTATGTAAAAGAATTAAAAAATGGCTATCCATTAATTTTAAAAACGGCGCTGGAAAATGAAGATGTTGCAATCGAAGAAGGGACACTTGTACAGCTAGTGGACAAGCAAGGGCAATACATTGCAACAGGCTATTATGGCGTGCAAAATAAAGGCATTGGCTGGGTGTTAACACGCAAAGAAAATGAACAAATTGATACGGTATTTTTTGCCAAGAAAATTCGTGAAGCTGTGACAAGTCGGGCGAGCTTTTATGAGGCAGATGATACGACAGCTTTCCGCGTTTTCAACGGAGAAGGCGATGGCATCGGTGGCTTAACGATTGACTTCTTCAACGGCTTTTATATGGTGAACTGGTATAGCGAGGGGATTTATGCTTTCCGTGAAGCTGTTTATACAGCGCTTGCTGAAGTAGTGAATGCGCGCGGGGTTTATGAGAAAAAGCGTTTTAATGTGAACGGACAGTATGTAGAGCAGGATGATTATGTGTCAGGCGAAAAGGGCGAATTTCCGATTATTATTCAAGAAAATGGGATGAACTACGCGGTCGATTTGAATGATGGGGCGATGACAGGGATTTTCCTTGACCAACGCAATGTGCGGAAGGCCTTGCGCGATTCATATTGTGAGGGGAAAACGGTACTCAATACATTTTCTTATACAGGTGCATTTTCGGTCGCGGCAGCACTTGGTGGCGCAATGAAAACAACGAGTGTTGATTTAGCAAAGCGCAGCTTGCCAAAAACGATTGAGCAATTTAGCGTCAACGCAATTGATTATGAGGCGCAGGATATTAAAGTGATGAATGTTTTTGATTATTTTAGTTACGCGGCTCGTCATCAATTAACATTCGATGTTGTTGTACTGGACCCGCCAAGCTTTGCACGCACGAAAAAAACGACCTTTAGCACAGCGAAAGATTACCCGAAGTTACTGAAGGATGCACTGGCGATTACAGCTGAAAATGGCGTGATTATCGCTTCAACAAATAATGCGAGCTTCAATATGAAAAAATTCAAAACCTTTATTGATAAAGCATTTAAAGATGCGAAAAAGCGCTATAAAATTTTAGAGCAGCACCAACTGCCTGAAGATTTTCAAGTGCCACACAATTACCCAGAATTTAATTACTTAAAAGTTGTCTTTATTCAAGTACTGTAAGGAGAGAAAAGTGATGAAATATAATAAAAATACGATGCTAAAATTAATTAATGAGCATCGTGAATTGCATGATGAGTTGAAGACCATCAAAAAGGATATGGGGCTAGATAAATCAGCGGCTGTTAAAGCGCTTTACCATTCTGTTGTAGCTGATGGCGGGCGTTTTATGCAGGATTATCAGGATTTAGAGAAAATGAGATAAGGAAAGTGGCTGGCTAGTTAAAGTCAGCTATTTTTTATATTAAGCAATTATATAAAATCAAAATAATTTGAAAGGAAGTGTTAATGGTTGCAGCCAATAAAGGAAGAAGAAATCCCTAATGAAATACAAGATTATTTGAAAAATATACATGCTATGAGATTCCCGAAACAAGGCTATACTTCCAATGTAGCCATCATTGAAAATGATCACAGGTCGTATGTATTAAAAAGAGCAAAGGGTGAATTATTTTCCTCGTGGTTAAATAAAGAGGTAGCAGTCATCAATCGTTTAACGAGTGAAACTAAATTACCTATTCCCAAAGTGGCGTTTTCGATTGAGCAAAAGTCTAAAAATGAAGCATGGGCTCTTATTGAATTTTTACCTGGAGAAACGATTAGAAGTGCTTTATCCAACGAGAAAAACATGGAAAAACGACAAGAAATCCTATTTAATTTTGGACAAATATTGCATCAAATTCATGCAACGCCTTGTCCTAATGAATTGATGGCGCAACAGCCATGGCTTCCTAAAATGTTAGAGCAAGCGCAATACAATTTGGAAAATTACGAGGTGGATGGAACAAAGGAGCTGTTAGAGAAAATTCAAGTAAATAAACCCTCTAGTATTAAACAAACGCTTATTCATGGTGATTTCACTGTTGATAATGTTTTAGTTGAAAATGGTGTCATTACAGGTGTGATTGACTGGAGCGGAGGAATTTTTGGGGACCCAAGGTATGATTTATCGTTAGCTATTCGCCCGAAACCAAATATTTTTGAAAATGATATAGACAAGCAAATTTTCTTTGAAGGATATGGAGAAAAGATAATCGATAACGATTTATACAATTATTTTGCCAACGGATTATATGAATTTTTTTAGTGAAATGATTAGGGTTTCGAAGATAAAGAAGGCGGCTATTGAAGAATATTACTTTCAAACAGCCTCTTCACCTTTGATTCCATATTAAAAGGTCACTTCAAACTATTAAGTGAAAGTGAGGAGAAGGAAAGCACCACTAATGGAAAATTCATTTTATGGTCAGTTTAGCGATAATTCTTTTGACAGCTATACAAAATACAAAATACGAGTGCAATCGTTGCACTCGTATTTGTGTTTATTGTGAAAAGCAGCTAGCTCGATCAGAGGACTAGCAGCTTAGCTTAGGAAGCGGCAGGAATTGCTGAGCTTATATAGTTGATGTATTCTTTAGTGTTTTGCTCCAGCTGCGTGTCAGAGATATTGCTAATATCATTAAGTACAAAAGGTGGCAAGTAGGTAGCGCTAATGTAATGCGTTAACGCTTCAACAGGTCTTAGCAGCTCATGAATCGTAAAACGGTTAAATCCATCAGGCTGATAGGAGCTTGCTGCACCGTAAGTGGAAATAGCAATGCCGATTTCTTTTCCTTTCATTTTGTCTCCATCTGGTCCGTAAGCCCAGCCGGGTTGGAGAACGGAATCAAACCATTTTTTCAACAATGGCGGCGAACTGTACCAATAGAGCGGATATTGAAAAATAATGCGCTCATGGGCTTCAAGCAATGTCTGTTCATATTGAATATTAATATTTTCGTCCGCATAAAAATCGTACAGTTGATGGACTGTAATATTTGATTGATGTTGCAAGGCATTGACCCATGCCGCATTAATTCTCGATGATGATAAGTCGGGGTGAGCCACAATAACTAACGATTTCATTCTATACACTCCTCATTTCTCATCCAGCTTCCAACTAGAAGCCAGTCATTTATTAACTAGATAAGCGCTTATCTAGTTCGGATTATACATAAGTAACTAACGAAAAGTAAGTACGCACTTATTCGTTCGATTCTTACCGAATGGGAAGTGTGAGCATGCTTGATTGCGATAGTTATTGTGAAAAATCGGCAGTTCAAGATACGAGAATCATGTCTTGAACTGCCGATTTTTTATGTGCTACCGCATTGTTAATTATGGGGTTTCTGCCTGAATAAGATGTGAATCGGCAGCCTGATGATCTTCTGTCACTTTAAATTGAGCTCCCCAAGTTTGCAAATACTGAATTGCTGGTTTTAATGTTTCACCTAATGGTGTCAATTCATATTCAACCTTTGGGGGCACTTCCGGATAGACCGTTCTCTTTACAATGCCTACTTCTTCAAGTTCTCTTAGTTGTTCAGCGAGCATTTTATGATTAACACCAGAAATTAGTTTTTTAAGTTCTCCATATCTTTTTGTGCCATCCATCAGTTTGCAGATGATTGTTGTTTTCCATTTACCAGCTAGCAGAGCTATTGACAGCTCAATTGGACATTGATAACGCTTGCCGTTAAATTCGTAAATTCCGGTTGCTTCTTTCATTTCTATACTTCCCCCTTAGTAAGTATTGAACGAAAAAGTGCCTACTTACATTGTGTTAGTATACTATGTACAATTTTCTGTGTAAACAAATTGATTCAGTTGAAGGAGCATGTCATGTATAAGAAAATATTAGTCTATTTAGTTTCTATTGCCGCTTTTTTTGGTCCATTTACGCAAACGATCTATGTCCCAATGTTACCAAGCATTGCTGAACATTTTCAAGCTTCATTAGATGCCGTCAATTTAACTGTATCGATCTATCCGATTTTCTTTGCATTTATGCAGTTAATTTATGGGCCACTCATTGATAAATACGGACGGCGTCCAATTCTCTTGCTTGGATTTATGGTGTATTTGTTGGCAACGTTAGGAGCAGCGCTTTCTTACACGATAGCATCCTTAATTATTTTTCGCGCACTGCAAGCGATTGGAGTTGCTGTCGGCTCAGTTGCAGCAATCACGATAATTGGTGATCTATATGAAGGCACTATGCGAGGTCGTTCGATGGGAACCTATCAAATGCTGGTGGCGCTCGGTCCCGGTCTAGGCCCTATCTTTGGCGGGTTTGTTGGACAGCACTACAATATTAATGGACTGTTCTGGATTTTGCTTGGCATTAGCCTCGTTTTTTGGCTTATTTTATGGCTAAGCTTGCCAGAAACCCGAACACCAGAGGCTGTAAACGAACGTTTTCAGTTGAAGCAGCTGACAATCGTATTAAATCATCGCGTAGGCTTGGCTATCATTGTATTAGGGTCTGTGCAATATGCTATTTTTTACATGCTGCTTGTATTGCTGCCTAATATTGTCGATGACGTTTATCATCTGAATTCAAGTGAAACTGGCTTGATCTTCCTGCCTATATCGCTATTTATCATTATTGGTAGCATTATCGGTGGACGGATACAAGAGCGATTTGAAGTAAAATCTCTGTTAGTGATTGTTGCAAGTCTGCATATGATAGTTGTCTTTCTGTTTGCCTTGCTCGCTTCAGTGTCTCTCACCATGTTAATAACGCTGCTTTCTTTATTTGGCTTATTTTTGGGGATTTCGCTGCCTTTGCAAACGACACTACTAGCCAATGAATTGCCTCGCAACCGAGCTACTTCAACAGGCGTGTACAATTTTTTTCGTTATGTGTGGATGACAATTGGACCAGTGATAGGTACGTATTTGTTCTGGATCGGGTATCGCCTCGAATTTTTGGCTTGTGGCGTAATTTTTGCTGGTTTGCTGCTATTTGTTGCTCGTAATTTTTTCATTAAGAATCTGTAAACCCTTCCATAGCAACAAGTTTGACCTCTGGCACTTGATAGGAGTGGAGCGCTCGTGTTAACTGACCAATAGCCACAAAATCTTCTTTTGTAGGTATTTCGATATTTTCAATTAATTCATAATCATCACAGGTTGTTGGTTAATAATGTCGAAATGATATACTGTTGGCACAGGGAAAGATAGGATTTCTAATAAACGCAATAGTTGACATTCCTGTTCATAGAGTGCGGCTGTGCTAACATTTTGGTCATTATTATTGTTAAAAACAATTTCTTTAGGAATTTCAATTGCGATATTTTTTCTATTTATCTGTGGTAACCACTTAGTATAATGGATTCTAAACCTTCGTTTCCGTTTTTTATACTAGCTGTTTGAATACCAAATTGTTGAAGAAAGTTGTAATTTTTGTTCATGATTTGTCTCCTCATGGTCTCCGCAATCAAATTGTAACAATTATTTGAAGGCTTGATATAATAATAATTATATCGTATTTTTCTCGCTTTCTTCAAAAAAATCTGCTTCATACAATTGACAAATAAAACATGCATTGTTAAACTGAACGAGTTGTTAAATTGGAAAGCCAATATTCAAGAAAGAGTCTTTCCAGCAAATACTTTTGACCACTTTCGGTAAGCTTCATTTGCTGAGGAAAGTTAAGGCCATACGGACAGCCGGGTCAACTGCCGACTGGCAACGTCAAGTTGCTTTATTGATTGAGTTAGAAGCTCAAATTTTATAAGTTGGTTACTTTACAACCAGTGTAGAAATGCACATCAACTTGTGAAACGGTCAATAAGAGTAGTAAAAGTAATTATTTGCTATATAGACTCTAAAAAACCCTATTCGGTTATGTATGAATATTGAAAAGACTTTCCTCTTAGCAGTGCTACGGGTCTATTTGTGCCCGTTAGAAATGGGATTTTTTACAAAGGAACTTTTCATAACAATACATACAAAAGCAAGTGATGGTGCGTATACTATTCACTTGCTTTTTTTTCTTGGGCAATGAATGGATAAGCACTTATTTATCAGAATTCAGTGGGTGTTTGGACACACATTGAGAAAGTAGAGCTCAGTCTAAGAAGGTCACGATTGAGTGACCAACATCGTGTTGGTCTAAAGCCTTTGGTGCATGTCACAGAGGAAACCTGAACGGTACAGGTCGGTTAATCGTTGGCGCATGTCGTGACGCTTTTAGGTTAACTTCTACTATGAGCTAACTCGAAAAAATCTAGACAAGAGTTAGTCGAGGCTAATTGATTGAGTGAAGAGGTGAGAGATGGATGAATACGCGATTGTCGCAACATAATGCACCGATTTATGAAGCGCTACAAGACTTTAAAAGTAAGCGCATCGTACCATTTGATGTACCGGGGCATAAACGAGGGCGTGGGAACCCTGAATTGACAGCGTTTTTAGGTGAGAAATGTGTTGGAATCGATGTGAATTCGATGAAGCCTCTTGATAATTTATGTCATCCTGTGTCCGTGATTAAAGATGCCGAGGAGTTAGCAGCCGAGGCTTTTGGTGCAGCACATGCGTTTTTTATGGTAAACGGTACAACATCGGCTGTACAATCGATGGTGTTAACTGCATGTAAACGTGGCGATAAAATTATTTTGCCACGCAATGTGCATCGTAGTGTAATTAATGCCTTAGTTGTATGTGGGGCTGAGCCGGTCTATGTGAATCCAGATATGGATTATAGACTAGGTATTTCGCTAGGGATGAAAATTTCACAAGTGGAAAAAGCAATTAAAGAAAATCCAGAAGCAAAGGCCATTTTAGTAAATAACCCAACATACTATGGTATTTGCTCTGACTTACAAGGCATCGTTAATCTGGCGCATGAGCATGGGATGCTAGTCTTGGTTGATGAAGCACATGGCACTCATTTTTATTTTGGTGAAAATATGCCAATTACTGGTATGGCGGCAGGGGCAGATATGGCAGCTGTCAGCATGCATAAATCAGGCGGTAGCTTAACACAAAGCTCGTTTTTATTAATGGGACCAGCAATTAATGTTGGTTATGCACGTCAAATTGTTAACTTAACGCAAACGACAAGCGGCTCTTATTTATTATTATCTAGTTTAGATTTATCACGTCGTAATTTAGCGTTAAACGGCAAGGAGATTTTCAAGCATGTCATGCAGCTATCACAATATGCACGCGATGAAATTAATAAAATTGGTGATTATTATGCCTATTCAAATGAGTTAATTAATGGCGATAGCATTTATGATTTTGATGCAACAAAGCTATCGGTGCACACCTTGGATATTGGTTTAGCTGGTATCGAAGTATATGATATTTTGCGCGATGAATACGATATTCAAATTGAGTTTGGTGACATCGGCAATATTTTAGCATATGTTTCCGTTGGTGACCGCGAGCGTGATGTGGAGCGTTTAGTAAGTGCATTAGCTGAAATTCGCCGCCGTTACAAAGCGGATAAGGCAGGGTTAATTACGCAGGAGTATATCGATCCACAAGTGATAACAACGCCACAATATGCGTTTTATGCAGAGAAAGAGCTGTTACCACTACGTGAAACAATTGGTCGTGTTTGTAGCGAATTTGTTATGTGCTATCCGCCGGGTATCCCGATTTTAGCACCAGGGGAAAAAATTACCCAGGAAATTGTCGAATATATCGAATATGCGAAAGAAAAGGACTGTACAATTATCGGTCCTGAAGATGTGGAAATTGCACGACTCAACGTGTTAACGGAGGTGCGATAGGATGGATTTATGGTTTAGCGAAGGGCATACGCCCAATGTACGACTGTCAATTAAAGTAGATAAGCAGCTGTATAGCGCACAAAGCGAATTTCAGCGAATTGATGTATTTGAATCAGAGGAATTCGGACGTTTTCTCACATTAGATGGTTTTATGATGCTAACAGAGAAGGACGAATTTATTTATCACGAAATGATTACACATGTACCGATGGCTGTACATCCAAATCCGAAAAAGGTGTTAATTATCGGAGCTGGCGATGGCGGTGTTGTGCGTGAACTTGTGCAATATCAAGCAGTTGAGCATATCGATTTAGTTGAAATTGATGAAATGGTTATTGAGGCAGCGAAAAAATACTTGCCACAAACGGCGAGCAAGCTAGATGACCCACGTGTGCATATCCATATCGAGGATGGCTTAAAACATGTGCGCTTTTGTGAAAATGAATACGATATTATTATCGTTGATTCGACAGACCCCTTTGGTCCTGGTGAAGGATTATTCACAAGGGAATTTTATGGTAGTTGCTATAAAGCACTAAAAGAAGATGGCATTATGGTCAATCAGCATGAAAGCCCATTCTATGATGAAGATGTTGCAGCAATGCAGCGCGCACATCAGCGCATTATCGAATGCTTCCCAATTAGCCGCGTATACCAAGCGCATATCCCGACATATCCGTCAGGGCATTGGTTGTTCGGCTTTGCATCCAAAAAATATCATCCAGTAAAGGATATGAGTGCAAGCGTTTGGAAGTCGAATAATATTCCAACAAAGTATTATAATTCGAATTTGCATAAAGGTGCATTCTATTTACCGAATTACGTACAAAAATTATTAACAGAAGTTGAACATAAAGGAGACAAATAAAATGGCAAAAGCATTAATTATCGGAGCAGGCGGCGTAGCGTCTGTAGCAGTTCATAAATGTGTACAAAACAGCGAGGTATTTGAAGAAATTTGCATCGCAAGCCGTACAAAATCAAAATGTGATGACT
The DNA here is from genome assembly GCF_003049505.1 of Metasolibacillus meyeri. Taxonomy (GTDB): domain Bacteria; phylum Bacillota; class Bacilli; order Bacillales_A; family Planococcaceae; genus Metasolibacillus; species Metasolibacillus meyeri. The sequence goes on along the minus strand of NZ_PYWN01000035.1, from coordinate 7,839 downwards.
TAAAAGCAAAATTAGACGGCCAAGGCACAAAAATTACAACGGCACAAGTGGATGCTGACAATGTTGAAGAGCTAATCGCTTTAATTAACGAAGTGAAGCCTGATATCGTGATGAACCTTGCATTGCCATACCAAGATTTAACAATTATGGACGCATGTTTAGCAACGAAAACACATTACATGGATACAGCAAACTATGAGCCAGAAGATACGGCGAAATTTGAATACAAATGGCAATGGGAATACCATGAGCGCTTTAAAGAAGCTGGCATTACAGCACTTTTAGGCTCAGGCTTTGACCCAGGCGTAACAGGTGTATTCACAGCACACGCATTAAAGCATCATTTCGATGAAATCGAGTATATCGACATTTTAGACTGCAATGGTGGCGATCATGGCTACCCATTCGCAACAAACTTTAACCCAGAAATTAACATTCGTGAAGTATCAGCGAATGGTCGTTACTGGAAAGAGGGCGAGTGGATCGAAACAAAGCCGATGGAAATCAAACGCGTATACAACTTTGAAGAAGTTGGCGAAAAAGATATGTACTTGCTATACCATGAAGAGCTTGAATCATTAGCGAAAAATGTACCAGGCTTAAAGCAAATTCGCTTCTTCATGACATTTGGTCAAAGCTATTTAACACATTTACAATGCTTAGAAAATGTAGGTATGACTTCAATCGAGCCAATCATGTTTGAAGGCAAGGAAATTATTCCACTACAATTTTTAAAAGCGGTATTACCAGACCCAGCATCATTAGGACCACGTACAAAAGGGAAAACAAATATCGGCTGTATTTTCCGTGGTAAAAAAGATGGTCAAGATAAAACGTACTATGTATATAATATTTGTGACCATGAAGCTTGCTATGCAGAGGTGGGTTCACAAGCGGTTTCTTACACGACAGGCGTGCCTGCAATGATTGGTGCAATGTTAGTTGTCAATGGTGAGTGGAACAAGCCAGGCGTTTATAATGTAGAAGAATTCAACCCAGATCCATACATGGACGCATTAAATAAATGGGGCTTACCTTGGAAAGAAAGCTTCAATCCGGAGTTGGTTGACTAATGAAATTCGAACAAGTACCAACACCAAGCTATGTTGTAGATGAAGTGTTGATTGAAAAGAATTTAAAAATTTTACACGGTGTTATGGAACGAACAGGTTGTAAAATTATTTTGGCACAAAAAGCATTTTCGATGTTTTCATTATATCCGTTAATCGGCAAGTATTTGAGTGGTACGGCGGCAAGTGGCTTGTATGAGGCAAGGCTTGGACGTGAGGAAATGAACAAGGAAAACCATGTCTTTTCACCAGCGTATCGCGAAGATGAAATTGACGAAATTATTGAGCTTTGTGATCATATCGTCTTCAACTCCTTTGCACAGGTAGAGAAATATAGTGCAAAAGTGCATGCAGCAGGTAAAAGTGTTGGTTTACGCATTAATCCTGAGTGCTCAACGCAGGAGGGGCAGGAAATTTATGACCCTTGTGCGCGCGGCTGTCGCTTTGGTGTGACATTAAAGCATTTTAAGCCAGAGCTTTTAGACAAAATTGATGGCATTCACTTCCACACATTATGTGAGCAAGATTCGGATGCATTAGCGGTTACACTTGAAGCAGTGGAAGAAAAATTCGGTCAATGGCTGCCACAAATGAAATGGATTAATTTCGGTGGTGGACACCATATCACACGTGACGGTTATAATATCGAGTTACTTGAATCTTGTATTACACGTATACAGGAGAAATACGGGCTTGAAGTGTATTTAGAGCCAGGAGAAGCAATTGCCTACAGAGCAGGCTTCTTAGTGACAACTGTTTTGGAAACATTGGAAAACGGTATGGAATTAGCGATTTTAGATACATCTGCATCTTGTCATATGCCAGATGTACTTGAAATGCCCTACCGTCCACCGTTACAAAATTCGGGCGTTGTTGGTGAAAAACCTTATGCGTATCGTTTAGGTGGCCCGACTTGTTTAGCTGGGGATGTGATTGGTGATTATTCATTTGAACAGCCACTAGCAGTAGGTGACCGCCTCGTATTTGAAGATATGGCCATTTATTCGATGGTCAAAAACAATACATTTAATGGTATGGCATTGCCTGCGATTATTCTTCAAGATACGAACGGCGAATGTCGAATTCAAAAGCAATTTAGCTATGAGGATTTCAAAGGACGACTTTCTTAATTTAAAAAAACCCTGAAAATTTTTCACATAAAATTTTCAGGGTTTTGCCGTTTGCAATACAGATTTACCTTGATATTAATCGTCGTTAAATCCTCATAAAAAGTAACGCATGCATGTTAGATGTGTTAAGATAACTGCAAGAGTTAAAATAGTTACATAGATTAAAGAAGGGGGTAATTTATGGGGAAAATGGATGATAAATTTTCTTATATTAAACACCCAATCAGACTTTTTGTCATTATTATGACAGCATTAGTTATGGCACTCGTATTACAAAATCCTTTGTATGCTCTCTTCGGTGAACATAATTATATTATGGTTCATCTCATAGTGGAAATGTTTATTGTTGCAGCAACTGTTTCAATTGTCATGCAAGTGCTAACGAGTACTCGTTATAATTTAACAAACAGAGCTGTCTATTTAATTGCACTCTTTGGTTCAATTACTGTTATTGAAGTTTTGCATACATTATCTTATGAAGGGATGCCCTTTCTAGTATATGAAAGCGATGCATACCGAGCCGTTTGGTTATATATGTTTATAAGAGTATTGTTGCCAGCAGGGCTTGTGTTTATTTTTTTAGTATCACTCAAAACTGTGAAAATAAGTTTTGCAATGCTGTTTGGAGCGGCTGTTATGGTTGTTTTATCCGCTGTTGTTTATGTTGTTTATGCGCCGATAAAAATTTTGCCGCCACTTGTAGATGAGCAAGGACCAACTATCTTAAAAAATAGCTTGCAGGCAACGGCAGCGTTTTTACAACTTATTTTAATTGTCATTATTGTGCGAAGTGAAAAAAGAGACAAAAATTTGCATTATTTATTCGCATCAATTTGTTTAATTTTGAGCGATATATTATTTATCTCCTTTGTAGACATTTATAATGTTGGTAATTTTTTAGGGCATATTTTCCATTTGACAGCGTTTTATATGTTTGTACAGGGAATTTATTATTCTGCTATTGAAAAGCCGTATAAAGAAATTTCAAAGGCAAAAAAATCGTTAGAAGAATCGGAGCAAGCCATGCATAAAATGGCTTATTATGATGAGCTTACAGAGCTACCAAACGAGCGCTTCTTTATGGAGCAGCTAGGTAAATTTAATAAAAATGAAGAAATTAAAACGGTAGTTATTTTAGAAGTAGATCGTTTGTCGATGATTCAATCTACACTAGGTTCACATTATGCAGATAGTTTAAAATGCAGTGTGGCAGATAGAATACGCCATACGCTACCAAATAAATATAATATTTATTTACTGCGAGAAGATCGTTTTGCAATTTTGATGTTGGATGATTTGGGAGATGAAGCTATTTTAAAAGTTGTCGATAGCTTACAAAATACAATGCAAAAGCCCTTTCCCATTCAGCACTTTTCATTAATGAGCCATTTTAATGTAGGAATTGCACAATATCCAAAGGATGCTAAGGATAGTAAGACATTATTTAAATATGCTGAATTTGCGATGTATGAAGCAAGGAAGCATGCCAAAAGTGCGCTGTTTTATGAGCCTTCTATGTCAGAAAAGCGTTCAACAAAACTAGTACTTGAAAACGATTTACGTCAAGCAATTGATAGAAATGAATTACTATTAGAATATCAGCCACAGCTCCACTTACCAACAAGGGAAATTCAGTCTGTTGAAGCATTAGTAAGATGGCGACATAGTAAGCTAGGCCTTGTTTCGCCGGCAGAATTCATACCGATTGCTGAAGAAACGGGACTCATTATACCGATAGGGCAATGGGTGTTGAAAGAAGCCTGTATGCAAGCAAAAAAGTGGCATTCTCAAGGGCGCTTTATAAAAGTTGCTGTGAATATATCATTAGGGCAGTTATTGCAGGATAATTTAGTAGAATATATATTGGGTGTATTAGATGAAACGGAGTTAGATGCATATTACTTACAATTAGAAATAACGGAAAGTATGACGATGAATATCGAATCTGTTACAGCGGTCATTCAAAAATTGCAAGAGCATGGTGTGACAATAGCCGTAGATGATTTTGGGACAGGTTATTCATCGCTATCCTATTTGAAGGATTTCCCACTAAATTGTTTAAAAATAGACCGTAGTTTCATATGGAATATTGATCGCAGTACGGAAGAGGATGCATTAGTGCTCATGATATTGTCGATGGCTAAGCACTTGAAGCTGAGTGTTGTAGCGGAAGGCATTGAAACAGAAAAACAGCTATCTTATTTAGCAAAAGGTGCTTGTGAGACAATTCAAGGTTTTTTAATTAGTAAACCACTCCCTGCTAAAGTATTAGAAGGGAAATTCGATGAAATTGAAAATAACGCGCAACGATTATTAGAAAAAGTATATGATGAAGCTAAATAAATATTTTAACTATTTAAAACACTTTCAGATACTGCTGAGAGTGTTTAAATTTTGAGTTTTTTAGTTAATCATTATTTGTCACAAATAACGATTATTTTTTGTTGGATAGGGAATAAAGTAATAGAATTGTGTTAAAATAACCTGTAGATAGCCATTTAAAGGAAATGACTGCAAAGGGATGAGACTATGGGAAAAGAAGTAGATAAATTTATATATATAAAACACCCTATTCGCCTAATCACAATTTTTATTATAATCGTAGTAGTTTCATTGTTAGCTGATGATTATTTATATGGTATTTTTGGTATGGATAATTATGTGATTGTCCATCTTATTTTAGAGATGATGATGATTGCTGCTTCTATATCTATTGTTATTCATGTTATGACAGTTATGCGTTATAGTGTAACAAATCGCCTCGTGTTTTTAGTTACAATTTTTGCTTGTATAGCAGTTATTGAAATTTTACATACAATTTCTTATCCAGGTATGCCCTTTTTCTTTTATGAAAGTGATATGTCTCGAACAATTTGGTTTTATATGTTTACACGATTCATATTACCGATTGGCTTAAGTTTATTCTTTTTTATACCGCTAAAGCGTGTTAATGCTCGCTATATGATGAGTATAGCGATACTGGCAACAGCGATGTTAGGATGCTTTATTTTCCTTGTTTATACATCGGCATTGCCAATGTTAATGGATATGCAAGGAGCTACTTCGTTAAAGCTCTCTTTACATGGGATAGCCATGATACTACAAGTCGTTTTTATGATCGTTGTATTGAAAAAGGGAACAAAGAAGAAGAATTTATATTATATTTTTGCGTCGATTTGTTTATTAATTAGCGATGTTTTATTTATAATGTTTCCAGATAAATTCAGTATTAATAATTTTGTTGGGCATACATTTCAACTTGCTGGATATTATCTGATTGTTCAAACGATTTATTATTCGGGTATAGAAAAGCCTTATCGAGAAATTTTGGAGGCGAAAGATTCTTTAGAAAAATCGGAGCGAATCGCTCATAAATTAGCTTATTATGATGAGCTAACAGAACTCCCAAATGAGCGCTATTTTAAGGAGCAATTAAATCGCTCTTTAACAGTAGACAAGCGTGTGAAAACGGTAATCGTTTTAGAAATAGACAGGTTATTAATGATTCGCTCAACGCTTGGTTCAAATTATGCTGATATTTTTAAGCAAACAGTAGCTCAAAAAATTGTTCAAATAGTACCTTCACAATATTCGGTTTATTTATTGCGAGAGGAACTTTTTGCTATAGTTATTGAAGATCTTGATGATTGGCATGTATGTAGAATGATTCAAAATCTGCAAGATATCATGGATGAACCATTTCAAATTCAGCATTTTTCATTAAATAGTCATTTTAATGTTGGAGTTGCACAATACCCGAAAGATGCTGAAAAGGCGGAGGAATTGCTGAAATATGCACAATTTGCTATGTATGAGGCACGTAATGACAGTGGAAATGTCTTATTTTATGAGGGAGAAATGTCAGAATCTCGCTCAAACCGCATTTTACTAGAACATGATTTGCGTCAAGCGATTGAAAGAAATGAGCTGTATATTGAGTATCAGCCACAATTTAATTTACAAACAGGTAGCATATATTCTGTCGAGGCGTTAGTCAGATGGCAGCATGGAAAAAGAGGTTTTATCTCACCAGCGGAATTTATCCCTTTGGCAGAGGAGTCAGGGCTGATTGTACCAATCGGACAATGGGTATTAAAGGAAGCATGTAGACAAGCAAGGGAATGGCAAGCACAGAATCGCTTTTTGAAAGTTGCCGTTAATTTATCGTTGGGGCAACTGTTACAAGATAATTTTGTGGAAAGTGTCCAAGAAATTTTAGATGAAACAGAGCTTGATACGAGCTATTTACAATTGGAAATTACAGAAAGCATGACAATCAATACTGGCTCGATTATGGCGGTTATTCAAAAGCTACAGGAGCAAGGGATTACAATTGCGGTAGATGATTTTGGAACGGGCTATTCGTCCCTTTCCTATTTAAAGGATTTCCCTGTTGATTGCTTGAAAATTGATCGAAGCTTTGTGTGGAATATTGATAAAAGTGAGGAAGAGGATGCGATTGTTTTACTAATTTTATCAATGGCCAAGCACTTGAAGCTAAGCGTGGTGGCAGAAGGAATTGAAACAGAGCGCCAACTAGCTTATTTAGAGCAAGCTCAATGTGATTCAATTCAAGGCTTTTTAATTAGTAAACCTTTACGTCCAGCGATGCTAGAAGAGCAGTTTGAGGAAATCGAAAAAAAGGCACAACAATTACTAGCAAAAATAAAGCCACAAACTATATAATGGCATAGGTAGTAATAAACAAAAGAAAGTAGTGAAATAAATGGCAGTAGCATCACATGCAGTAACGATTCCGGTGTCTGTTGACACAGTGTGGAATTATGTTAGTAAAATTGAGCATTGGGCAACAATGGTTCCAGCTTACAAGGAACATGAGCAAATCGATGAGCAAAAATCAATTTGGACATTCGAAGGTAATTTTAAAGGCCTGAAAAAGACAGTGAAAATGGAGCTAAACATAGTAGAATTTAATGAGCCTTCTAACATTAAGTTTGAGCTAGAAGGGCTAACGGATAAATTCACAGGTAGCGGCAAATTCACAGCGGAAGAATCGGCAGGCAAAACGACAATGACAGGTATTATTGAAGTAAATGCGGGTGGTTTGTCAGGCGCTGTATTAACGCCAGTTATTAAAATGGTGTTACCAAAAGTAACAACGCGCTTAACAGAAAAGATTGCACGACAAATTAAATAAGTTACGAGGGGGGTGTCTGAAAAGTGGTCTAACGTGCCACTTTTCAGGCACTCTTTGCTGTTTTGTTGAAATGACGGAAAAGTATCTTCCTTTTAAAACGAATACCCCTTTGTTCAGAGGCATTTTCGACTTTCTAGACCCTTATACCTCTCCACTTTAACAAAATGTAATGTAAGCGTCAGTAGCAACAACATAACTTGTGTATTAGAGTACCTCATTGTATTGAAATTTCAGGCGTGTTGATTATGTAAATATTGTCTATTAATTGGCGTGTTTTTAGGGAGAAACGCTTTTTATCCCGGATTAACAGCCTGTAAAAACGCTTGTGTTCCTTTACTACCAATCAGTGGGGATGGAGCAAAACCTACTGATTGAAGGTTCACTTTATTAGGCACACACTCGTTGATTGAAGTGGAGGGTGGCGACTCCCGCGGAAAGCGTCCACCCGCAACGGAAATCAACGAATTCTTAGGTATTCTCT
>NZ_PYWN01000289.1 GCF_003049505.1 Metasolibacillus meyeri | reverse complement strand
TTCCACTCACTATTTTGAAGTGGGGGTCTTACAGCCTGTTAATACGGGATAAATGTGAGGAATTTCCGTTGCTTTATTTTCGCGCAAGAAATATTGTCGAAAAATTTATATTCTCAACTTACAATTCTTCTTGCACAACAATCGCATTTGGTGCATAAGGGCCTACTCTGAGAGTACCCGTGAAGTAAGATTTATTTGTGTCTCCATAAGCCAAACCACGATTGTAAATATATCCCGAGTAAATTTTTCCATTATGAGCTACACTTACCCACATAGATGTAGTACTAGTGCGTGGAACTGTAGTCGAATATTCCAGTTTATCTGATGCTACCGAGACTTCAGGTACTAAACTTTCCGCTGCCTGTACACTTGAAAAATTGGCTGAT
>NZ_PYWN01000288.1 GCF_003049505.1 Metasolibacillus meyeri | reverse complement strand
CCCATAACCTTCTGATCCGTAGTCAGACGCTCTATCCAATTGAGCTACGGGCGCGCTATATTATATGAATTACTATTTGGTGCGGCCGAGAGGACTTGAACCTCCACGGGGTTGCCCCCACTAGGCCCTCAACCTAGCGCGTCTGCCATTCCGCCACGACCGCGTTCAACTTTCTATTTAGGTTAACAAAAACCTTTATTACTTCTTTTAATTATAAAGTAAGTTGAAAATGGTGAGCCATGAAGGACTCGAACCTTCGACCCTCTGATTAAAAGTCAGATGCT
>NZ_PYWN01000034.1 GCF_003049505.1 Metasolibacillus meyeri | reverse complement strand
AAATAGTTTAAATTATATATTTATAAGTATTATGTAGATATACTATTCTACAAATTAAAAAATATTTTTGGCTCTAAAAGATAAATAAGCTATAGAAACGAGCCATTTATCAAAAGTAGGTGATATTTTGAAAAGATCTTTAATAGCTTTACTAATCGTCCTACTTTTAGCCGCTTGTCAACCTAATGACGTAAAAAAAGTGCCGATAGGAGAAATTCATGTAGATAATCAAAATTATCAAATGGTCGACGCTGGGCATGAGTGGATAGATGGAAACGTAACCATACGTGCGCCAAGAATAGGAAAATCCATCTACGGATATGCTAGTCAATTCGAAACATTATCTGTTCCCAGTAACAATGAGTTACTATTAAAAATTAAAGAAAGCCCAGATACTATTGCAGTTCAACAATACAATAAAGACGGTGAAATGGAAATAGTTAATGTTATAGATAATAAAATTTTATTACCATCTGTTGAAGGCTACTATTTATATGAAGTTGTTGCACAGTGGGAAAATGGCAGTATGGTCACATTTGTATTTGATGTTGAGTTGTCTAATTAACATATAAAAAAATAGCAACCACCGAAATCGCTTTGGTGGTTGCTACTTTTTTATTTACGCTTGTTGCTTTTTGTTTTTGGCTACACTGAAGAAATAACCACCTGCTGCAATTGCTATTAATACAATCCAGAATGTCGCCTTCCACAGTGTTGAATGTGGGAAGTCATGTGGAATTAATGCTACTTTGTCGTGCGCTAATGTTAACACAACTAACTTTACCCCTACCCAGCCAACAATTAGAAATGCTGCTGTTTCAAGAGATGGTAGCTTGTTCAATACTTTTACAAACCATTGTGCTGCAAATCGCATGATGATTAAACCAATTAAACCACCTAGGAACATAACAGAGAATTGACCTGCGTTAATACCGCCAATATCGTATTCTGTCAAATGTGGTAATGTCACGGCAATTGCTACTGCTGCAAGCATCGAATCGATTGCAAAGGCAATATCAGCTAACTCTACTTTTACAACAGTCATCCAGAAGCCAGAGCCTTTCTTTTCCTTTCCTTCTTCTTCTTCTTCATCCTTCTTAAATTTCGTATCGTAAATATTTTTCGCTGAAATAAACAATAAATAAGCTGCTCCAAGTGCTTGAATTTGCCAATAGTTCACGAGCACTGTAATTAAAAATAGCGCAGCAAATCTAAAAACAAACGCTCCGAATAATCCGTAAAATAAAGCTTTCTTTTGTTGCTCATGTGGTAAATGCTTTACCATTACTGCCATAACTACCGCATTATCTGCTGCCAGCAAACCTTCCAATACAACAAGTACGATAAGTACCCATGCGTATTCTAATAATATTGTCTCCATTCTCTGTTCCTCCTTTACTTATTGTATACCCATTTTCATTCTTTTTAGGCAACAAAAAAGACCTCTGCCTAAAAAACAGGCAAAGGTCTTGCTAAGCAAATTTCATTGCTATCACACCCGATGGCTATCAACCATGTAATGACGAATGTGAAATAAGTTCATTAAGGCTGCATAACGCAGTCCCTCAGTTCTTATAGCTACTCCCCTTTGACATAATGTCAATGGATATTCAACTGTATTTTCATTATACTTGAAACTCTATTGTTTAGCAATCATTTTCTTTATCATAATATTTTATACACGAAAGGATAGCTATGAACGCTTGATTCGTTCAACCAACAGTAGGGAATGGAAAAGTCTCCACTGATTGAAGTTTCACTTTATATAACGTGTTTCTTTATCCATTAAGCTATAAATAATTGGCACAATTAATAAAGTAAGCACTGTTGATGCAAAAAGTCCGCCAATTACAACAATCGCCATTGGTTGGTTGAGTTCCGTTCCTTCCCCTATACCTAGGGCAAGTGGAATTAATCCAAGCACCGTCGTCAATGCTGTCATTAAAATTGGTCGCAAACGATCTTGACAAGCAATTAAAATAGCTTCATAGGATGGCTTCCCTTGTTCCTTTTGCTGATTAATATAATCCACTAGCACAATCCCATTGTTCACAACAATTCCTACCAAGACTAATATACCGATAATTGCTGTTATACCAAGCAATGTATTCGTGATAAATAAGGCGAGGGCAACCCCTACAATCATTAACGGAATGCTAAATAGCATAACGAATGGATATTTAAATGATTCAAACTGTGCCGCCAGCACGATATACACTAAAATAACAGCTAACAATATCGCAAGTATCATATCGTTTTTCGCGCTATCAAATAGCTCTCGATCTCCGCTAAATATAACGCGTGTCGTATCCTTTAATTGAATTCCCGCAATCGCTTGATCAACCTTTGCTGAAATACCACTTAACGATTCGGTTGTCGCATATTGAATGAAAAAGGCGACAGCCGAAGCTTGATCTGAGCGTCTAATCGATGTTGGTCTTTGTGCCAGCTCAATTGTCGCAACATCTTCTAGCGCCACAAAGAGACCTGCTGGTGTACGCAGCTTCATGCCTTTTAACGCCTCAATACTCTGATTAAATGTATCACCAAAGCTCGTCATAACAGGTAAAACAACGCCATCCTCTGCGATAATTTGCGTCGTATAAAGACCGCGCGTCATACTTCCTACGGTTTGGGCAATTTGTGCAGGCAACAAGCCATATTCCTTCGCTTGCTCTGGCTGAACCTCGATACGAACCTCCTCCACAGTGCTATCTAAATCTGTCGTTACTTCACTCACTGTATCAATTTCCGCTATAGCTTGTTGAATAGCTAACACCGCTTCTTGTAATTGCACTTCATTCGATTCTGTTACACGAAACGTTAATGTATTTGGTGCTGAGCCAGAGGATGAAGTTAAAGAAAATTCTAGTTCTGCACGTTGTCCTACAATTGCGGCTAAGTCCTGCTCCATCGTTTCTACAAGCTCAAAAATCGATTTGTTACGCTCTGCAATTGGCACAAGTTTAATATACAGCTCCGCTTCATTTGCTCGGCTCGTACCGCGCGACATTGATTGCTGGTTTCCTCCGATAACACTAACAATAACATCTACCTCTTGCAGTGGCTGTATGTAATCCTCGATATCCGCTACAACGCTTTCTGTCGTTTCGATAGAAGAGCCCGTTTGCAGCTGGACTTGCAATGACACATAGCCTTCGTCTGTCGCTGGAATAAATTCTGTACCTGTACGATAAAGCATAAAACTTGTCACAGCAAATAACAGTGCTGTCGTAATCAATACAACTGCTCGATTGCGCAATCCCCAGCGAATTATTTTACCATATACTTGATAAAACTTAGATTGCTGGCGTCTCTCGATTAAATTTGTCATCTTAGGCTTTAATAAATGGCTCGCTAACATCGGAATAACTGTTAAAGCGACAACGAGCGAGGCAAATAAGCTAAAGGCAATGGTTAATGCAAATTCTGTGAATATTTGTCCAATTAAGCCTGTAATAAAGACAACCGGTAAAAACACAGCAACCGTTGTTAATGTAGACGAAATAATGGCAAGGCTCACTTCCTTCGTACCATATAAAGTTGCTTCTCTCGGTGATTTGCCAAGTGCCATATGGCGTTCAATATTTTCAATTACTACAATCGCATTATCAATGAGCATCCCAATCCCTAATGCTAGTGCACCAAGCGTCATAATATTTAAAGAAAAATCCGCAAAATAAATGAGCACAAATGTCACGATAATTGAATAAGGGATTGCTATGCCAACAATCAGAGGACTAGTAATGCCTCGTAAAAAGACAAATAGTGTAAGCATCGCAAAGAGACCACCAAACAATAATGAGGACGTAATATTATTAATGGCTAACTTTACATAATCTCCTTGATCAAATAATAAGTGTGCCGTTACGTCTGCATATTGTGGCTGCTCTAATAATTTCTCTAAAGCGTCTTGAAAAGCATCCGACACTTGTGCTGTATTTGCATCTGACTGCTGCAACACTGAAATTAATAGTGCTGGATAATTATTTGCACGTGTAATGGTTGTTTGTGGCTGCTCTGTGCGTTCAACTGTAGCGATATCCCGCAACAACAGTGATTCACCCGTTAATGGGTTTACGGAAATAATTAGCTCTGCTATTTGTTCAGGAGAAGTAAATAGGCTCACAATGCGCGTCGTCAATTGTCGCTCTTCTACAGACACTGTTTCTCCTGGCAAAGAAATATTATTCGCCTGTACAAGCTGGATAATATCCGTTTGTGTTAAACCTTTTTCCTCTAATTTATCAGCATCTAAAGTAAGACGAATTTCCTCAACAATTTTTCCGGAAATATTAACGCTTGCTACGCCTTCTGTTCGCTTCAGCTCTTGCTCTAACGATTCTGCCATTTGCCGTAAATCAACATCTGCACTCTCTGCTTGCAAGCCTAACTGAATAATGGGAAACTGCGAAGGATCAAATTTCATAAAGGACGGCTTACCTACACCATCTGGCAATGAAACCATATCTAATCGCTGCATAATTTCCATTTGCATCACATTCATATCCGTCGTCCAGCTAAATTCAATAATCGTTAAATTGGCGCCTTCCTGTGCGGTAGATTGCAATCGCTTTATACCTGGCAACGTTGCCAAGCTACTTTCCAAAGGCTTCGTCACTTTTTCACTCACTTCAAGCGGACTCGCACCAGGATAACTCGTCACAACAACACCAATAGGCGGATTTAAATTCGGAATCAAGGTCACAGGTATTTTAAAAAGCGAAACAACTCCTAAAATAAGTACAAGCGCCATTGTTACAACTGTAAAAACAGGACGCCTCACAGAAAACTCAGTTACTTTCATTCCATATACTCCTTCATCTCAATTACTCTATTTTCACCTTCTTTATTTGTATTTATTCGACATGATGCGAGGGATTACCTGTTAAAGCGGCTGGAAAACTAGAATAACGCAAAAGCGGTGAAGTGAGTGATTTTATATCAGTTCAAAAGTAACAATTCGCCCAACCAATCGCCAAATTCGCCCAGCGAACAGAGGTAATCGCCCAACCAATGCCAGTTTTCACCCATTAAACTGTGAAATTCGCACAAAAACAGGGGCTGCTTGAAAAGGTAATACCTTTCCAGACAGCCCCTGCAGCTTTTTTTTACAACAAGCTATATAATTTAATATTTTCGTTTTTCTCTGAGAACCAACGCATTGCGAATTCGTTTTCGAATAAAAAGACTAAGTTATCAAAGCGGTCTTTTACAAGCATTGAGCGCGCAGAAGACATCGATTCCTTCACATCATCCTCATTTTCAATCCAACGCGCAATCTTGTTGCCGACTGGCTCCATTTTTACTTCCACATTATATTCATTTTTCATACGGTGCTCAAACACTTCAAACTGTAACTGTCCTACCGCACCTAACAATACTTCTTCTGTGTGTAATGTTTTATAATATTGAATAGCGCCTTCTTGCACGAGCTGTAAAATCCCTTTATGGAATTGCTTCGCTTTCATGACGTTTTTCGCACTAACACGCATAAATAGTTCTGGCGTGAATTGTGGTAGTTTTTCAAATTGGAATGCTTTCTTACCACCAACAACCGTGTCGCCAATTTGATAAGTGCCTGTATCATATAAACCAATGATATCACCAGCAACCGCTTCATCTACTATTTCACGATCATCCGCTAAAAACTGTGTCGACTGTGTTACTTTAAATGATTTTCCAGTACGTGCTAATGTCATATTCATTCCGCGCTCAAACTTCCCTGATACGATACGTACAAAGGCAATACGGTCACGGTGTGCTGGGTTCATATTCGCTTGGATTTTGAAAATAAAGCCCGAGAATTCATTGTACTCAACAGGGTCGATAAATTGCTCATCCTCTGTTATACGTGGCTGTGGTGTCGGCGCAAATTGTAAATACGTTTCTAAAAATGTTTGCACACCAAAATTCGTTAAAGCTGAACCGAAAAATACAGGTGTCAACTCACCACGGCGAATTTTCTCCTCTGAATATTCATTACCTGCTTCATTCAGCAATAAAATATCGTCCATTGCCTGTGAATAATAAGAAGTAACCTTCATTGGATGGTCAACTGCTAATCCACCTTCTTCATCAAGCGGTAAGAAGCGCTCTTCTTCTTCTGTACGAAACTGCTCCACACGTTTATTATAGCGGTCATAGATACCAAGGAATTCTTTCCCCATACCGATTGGCCAGTTCATTGGATAAGCGTTAATGCCTAGTACTTCCTCCAACTCCTCGATTAGCTCTAAAGGCTCTTTCCCTTGGCGATCCAGTTTATTGATAAAGGTAAAAATCGGAATACCGCGCATTTTACAAACTTTAAATAACTTTAATGTTTGTGCCTCAATCCCTTTTGCCGCGTCTACAACCATGACAGCACTATCCACTGCCATCAATGTACGATACGTATCCTCCGAGAAATCTTGGTGTCCTGGTGTATCTAAAATGTTCACACGATGTCCATTATAATCAAATTGCATGACAGAAGATGTAACCGAAATTCCACGTTGCTTCTCAATTTCCATCCAGTCAGAAGTTGCAAACTTCCCGGATTTTTTCCCTTTTACTGTACCCGCATCACGAATTGCACCACCGAATAATAATAACTTTTCTGTAATCGTCGTTTTCCCAGCATCCGGGTGACTAATAATCGCAAATGTGCGACGTGCTAATATATCTTGCTCTAAAGTCATAATTTTTTCCGTCTCCTTTTTCTATCCTAACTTATTTTAAAAGACTTTCCCTTGTTGTTACAACCTTTTTTCTTAGAAATTGTGTAATCTGATAGAAAATATAGCCTAGCACAATTGCAATTGCATTTAATATCACATCATCTATGTCTGTGCTACGTCCAATAAAAAGCTGACAACTCTCTATAAACAGCGGAATGGCTAATGCCAAAAGCAGCATTTTCCATGCGCTACGCATGTTTGTCCATAGTAAAGGAATAAAAAAGCCAAACGGAATAAACAAAATAATATTACCTGCTAAATTGTAAAAAGCAATTTCTGCGATTGGTCCATGTAGCTCAGCCATGTACAAAGAAATGGTACGAAAGGGGGTGAAATTATGACGTAAGAAAGTAGGCTCTAATTGCAAAACGATATGACCATTTTCAAACCAATATTCAGGCAAAATCGTTTGCGAAAAAATGCTAATGCAGAAGCAAAAAAATAATAGCATTGCTATTTCATATTGCTTATTCACAGGGCGTTTTCTCATCCAAAGAAAACGCAATAATCCATAAATCGGAAGTGTCAGCATACAATATAAATGCATGCTGACTAAAAAAGATTGAATCATATATACTGCTCCTTTAATTACTCTCTAAGAGAAAACGATGCATATGTACAAAAAGTTTCCAGTAAGCAACTATTCCATTTGCGCTAATTCCTCTTGAATCACTTCTTTTACCTCATCGTTCCCAACTGCACCGTTGTGGAATACGTTTGAATCAGCCCAATATAGTTGTCTGAATGATACACCGTTATTCAGCTCAATCTCTAAAAATACACGTTCGCCATCCATGGACTGCCAATCCCCCAATGGTAATAAATAAAATGCATTTAAAAATCGCTCCTTAGAAGACTGTGAGAATGTATGTATTCTACGCCCATCTTCCAAGCTTTCAATATAAATATTTTTCACAAGCTGATCCATCGGGTAAAGTTCTCCTACCGTCTTGGCCTGTTTATTCGTTTGCGCTATATATGCAACATTATTAGCCATAACTAACAATTCTGACGGATAGCCTGTTACTTCATAAATCACTGTGCCCTCCTCTAAATGAGCAGCATGCCCATTTTGCATTTTATGATTGCTGCATGCATGATCTGCCATTTTGTATGTCACTTGCCCAATTTCCTCGCCCTTTTCAATTGTTACTGAGAGACTTTCATCCACTGAATCTGGAAAATAATGCTCATACTTTATATCATCAATCATTAATACATCGACCCATTCAATGATCGTATTTGGGGGGCATTGTTTCAATAAAGGAACCCCATGACAGCTAGATAATATAACAGCAAGAAACGAAATCATTAGCACCTTTTTCACATTCAGCCCTCCCACGACCATGTTATAGTTTAATTATAAAGTGGATAAGGAGTGATGTATAGATGAAGCAGAAAATCAAATTAGCCGTACATGAAGCCTATACTGCGATGTACAATGCGCTAAAGGATGAGCAAATATACGCAGCTGTTTTAGTAACAGATAGTGATTGTGGTAGCCTCTATTTAACGCTGGGAACGGAAAAATCCCTTATTCAAATTGGAGAAAGCTATGAGGATAATCCTGAAGATTATCGCTTTTTGAAAGATGAATTTTTACATGAAGATGATACAGATTTATTGCAAAAAGTCAGCCGTGAGCTATTAGACAGAGCATTAACTGCTGATGAACAATTTTCCATACATAAAGCGTCCATTCATAAGGTAATGAGCGATACGATGTATGAATTAAAGCAAGAAGGTGTTATTGATGAACAGATCTTTACGTTTATTTCAGTGACAGATGATGCTGATGATGAAAGGTTGGAAATATCGTCAGCCAAACGCTGTAATCCAAATCATCCATTACTCCCTGCCTTTTTGCGTAATTGGCAGCGTTAATTCAAAAGGCTATCTGAAAACAAATTTCCAGATAGCCTTTTAAATTGTGTGTAAATTGTGTGTGTGCCTGGCACCTACACAAATTTCACTTTCCCTTCAGCAATCGCAATTTCCGTATCGCTATGTGGGTATTTTGTATTTTCGATAATTTGGTAATCTTCATGACCCTTACCAGCAAAAATGATGATATCACCTGCTTCTGCTATATGAATTGCGTGGCGCACTGCTTCCGCACGATCGCCGATACATGCGTATTGCTCATGCAACATCCCCTTGGCTAAATCACCTGTAATGCTGCTATATTCCTCATAGCGTGGGTCGTCTGTCGTTAAAATCACGTAATCTGCAACGGATGCTTTTGCTGCCATTGTTGGGCGCTTTGATTTATCACGATTGCCGCCTGTGCCAATTAAGAAAATTAATTTGCTGTTTTCACCTTTATACGGCAATGCCGCATTAATGGCTTTTTCAATCGCATCTGGCGTATGTGCATAGTCGATAAAAATTTGAATTGGCAAATCGGTATGCACCTTTTCCATGCGTCCTTTCACTGGTGGAAGTTGCTCGATTTGCTGAACAATCTCAAATAATGAAAACTGGCGTGCATATAGAGCGGCAGTTGCCGCTAAGACATTATAAACATTGAACTCTCCAAGCAAATGCATCGAAACATCGTAGCTGCCTTCAGGCGTTTGCATTGTAAAATGCGTCATCCCATCCTCATAACGGCAATTTGAAGCATGAAAATCAGCATCGCTATGTAGTCCATATGTCCAAACAGGAAACGGTGTTAACATTTCATAATGTGCTGACCAATCGTCATCCGCATTTAATACAACATGCTTATCTTTGCGCAAATCTTGACCTAGCTGTGCAAACAACAGCCCTTTCGTATTACCATACGCCTCCATCGTGCCATGAAAATCTAAATGATCGTGCGTTAAATTCGTAAAAATTGCTACATCATAATCAACGCCTGCTAAGCGACCTAACGCTAAGCCATGTGACGACACTTCCATTACCATTGCGTCACACCGTTCTGCTTTTGCACGATAAATCATTTGTTGTGTGCTTAGTGCATCACTTGTCGTATTGGCAGATTCGTAAAGCGTGCCATTTAAATTAAAGCCAATTGTCCCTGCAAGTGCTGATCTTTTACCTAGTCCCATCAAAATATTATGGAGTATCCCTGTAACACTCGTCTTGCCGTTTGTCCCTGTTACACCAATCATGAGCAACTCTTCAGATGGATAGCCGAAAAATCGAGCTGAAAGTAAACCAAGTGCTCGTTCTGTACTTGGTACGATCAGCTGCGCTACATTGCCTACTAGCTGTAATTCTCGCTCTACGACAAGCAGCGTCGCACCAGCATCAACCGCCTTTTGCGCATAGTCATGCCCATCTACTGTATAGCCTTTTATACAAATAAACGCACTTTGCGGCTGTACACTTCTTGAGTCAACCGCAATATCTTCAATATAGCTAGGCAATACGCCAAGTATTTTCTTTTGTGGAATGGCACTCAATAATTCCTCTACGCGCATTCACTATTCCTCCATTTCCACCATTGGTGATGTCACATACGCATATAATAATGCAGCTGTTGCCTGTAATGAATCAACATGTGTACGCTCATACGCATGTGATGCCTCAATGCCTGGTCCAAACAAAGCATGGCGAATATCAAAACCTGCTCGAATGGCCGCTGAAGCATCTGAGCCGTAATATGGATAGATATCTAGCTTATAAGGAATGCTCTTTGTCTTTGCTAGCTGTACTAAATGCTGTGTTAATTCATAATGATACGGACCTGTCGCATCTTTCGCACAAATTGAAACTGTATACTCATCAGACGTTTGACCGTCACCAATTGCCCCCATATCTACTGCAATATACTCAACAACTTGTGCGGGGATATTAGAGTTGCCACCATAGCCAATCTCCTCATTGTTTGAAATATAAAAATGCGTCGTATAAGGCAGTTTCACATTATGTGTTTTTATATATTTCATTAATTGCAATAACAATGTTGTGCTCGCCTTATCATCTAAATGACGCGATTTGACAAAGCCTGATGCCGTTTCCTCATAGCGCACATCAAACGATACAAAATCACCAACTTCAATGCCTAAAGCACGCGTATCCTGTGCACTCAACACCTTTTCATCAATACGAACCTCAATATGGTTTTCATCGCGCTTTAAACTATCTGCACCACGATATACATGCACCGTCGTTTCATGCATTAAAATTGTGCCACGCACCGACTTGCCATCCGCTGTATGAATTGTACAGTATTCGCCCTCTACAGCATTCCAATTAAAGCCACCAATCATTGCGAGCTTTAAACGACCGCTTGACTTCACTTCCTTCACCATTGCTCCTAGCGTGTCTGTATGCGCTGTTAGCAGACGATGCTGGTCATTATTTTCCCCTTCGAATGTAACAATGATTGCTCCTTTATTTGTCTTTGTATAAGGAATATGATGCTCCTTTAAAAAATCGCCCATAAAGCGCATAATATTTGTTGTATAACCAGATGGACTTGCAATTTTTACTAATTTCTCTAATAATGATAATGTTTCTTGTTGATTAAATAGATTCGTCATAAAAACCCTCCTAATATCCTTTATCACGCATAAATGGACTGTAGCCGTAAAAGCGCGATACAATCAGCAGAGGAATAGTTCCTCTAAATTGAAGTTTCACTTTATCATATCAAAAATTGATGTCTATCAACAATGAGGGGAAACAAATTTTAACTAATATACTAGGAGAAAACGATGCAACCACTCACCATCATACATAAACGCAATTTATTTATTTACTGTTCGCTCTTCCTTTGTTCCATATTCTTTGTTGCGCTCAATTTATTTGATATTGTGCACTATTCGCATTGCTATACATTATTAATGATTACGGTTGTAGCACTCATTGGACTTTTACTTTATAAAAAAGTACATGCGCGATTCGTTCAAGTTCTTTTAATTGTAACATGGAATACAGTGCTCATTATTTTAACAATCGACAGTGAACAATTATGGTTTTTATTTGGCTTTTTATATTTATTATTAATTATCAATGCTTATCAGTCCTATAGACTAAATACAACACTTACCATCATAATCGTTCTAGAAATCGCATTTATCGTTGCCTTAAAAAAATTCGATATTTATCTAGTATACCCTGTGCAAAGCCTTATTTTCTTTACAGTATTTTTATGTATCGTTGGCATTTTGCAAACGATTTACGTTCGAAAGCTTTGGCTTTATGAAGAAAAAAGAAATATGGATAAGCAGATGAAATTTTCCTCAGCCGAAGCTTATTTAAAGCTATTTTTTAACCACGCTGAAGATGCAATGGCGGTGTTCGATTTAAATAATAAAATCATCGAAGTAAATGCCGCCTTCGAAAAAATGTATGGTTGGACAAGAGAGGAATGTCTTGGTCAATCGCCACAGCTCGTAGCACCTGAAAATGCTGAAGCAGCACAGAATAGGTTTTTAAAACTGCTACAAGGTGAGCGCTTCCATTTACTTGAAACGAAAGATATGCGTAAAGATGGCTCTATATTTGATGCACAAATTTCGCTATCGCCTATTTATAATTCTGATGGAGATATGCTAGCCGTTTCAGTTATTTCACGTGACATTTCCTACCTAAAGGAAAATGAAAGGCTTACTTTGCAGTCAGAGAAATTAAAATTAGCTGGGGAAATAGCAGCAGGCGTAACGCATGAAATTCGTAATCCCATGACGGTCATATCAGGTTTTGTTCAAATGATGAATGAAGACCCACAATCGCCATACCACACCTATACAAATATTATTCAATCTGAAATCGAACGCATCGATTTAATTATTTCTGAATTTTTAGTGCTTTCTAAGCCTCTTGCTGAGCAAAAAAACAGATTGAATTTATCTGAAATAATCCAGGATATTATACTATTTTTTGAGTTTCAACTAGAGCAGCGCCAAATTCAATTAATTCAGCAGCTTAGCGAGGAAACATTGTTTATTTATGGCAATACGAATCAAATTAAACAAGTGTTTATTAATATTGTTAAAAATGCAATCGAAGCAATTGATCAAAACGGGACGATTACATTAATTAGCTGTCACGACCATCATTTTGCCTATATTGAAATTGCCGATACGGGCGAAGGTATTCCACACCATCTAATCGACTATGTCTTCGAGCCATTTTATACGACCAAAACGACTGGCACAGGTTTAGGCATGATGATTTCCAATAAAATTATTTGTGAACATGGCGGAACCATCCATCTTCACAGTGAAGAACACGTTGGGACAGCAATCACACTTAAAATCCCGCTTCACCACCTCAAAAAAGACGCATGAAATTTTCATGCGCCTTTCTTATTTTTCTAGTAGATCATTTCCTTTACTCTATTTGCTACTTCATCACTTTGCGAATCAATTTTACTTTTTGCTTATATGGCGGGAATAGTATATTTGTTGCTAGCTTTGTTGAACGCTGTAAAATCGCCTTTTGATGTGTAAAGCATTCAAAGCTTGCTTGCCCATGATAAGCGCCCATTCCTGATGGCCCTACACCACCAAATGGTAAATGCGTATTGCCTACATGTGCCATAATGTCATTGATACAGCCTCCACCAAATGGTAGCTCTTCTAGGAAATATTCACGTGCATTATCATTTTCCGTAAATAAATACGCTGCTAGAGGCTTTGGCAGACGACGAATTGCATGAATCGCATTTGCTAAATCATTATACGCCATAATAGGTAAAATCGGTCCAAATATTTCATCTTCCATTACTTTGCTATCCCAGTCAGCACCTTCGATAATTGTCGGCGCGATATATAAATCTTCTCGATTTACTGTGCCTCCAAACGTCACGCGTTCAGCATCTGCATCCAATATCGCCTTCAGCTTATCGAAATGACGCGTATGAATAATGCGACCATAATCATCACTTTGTTGCGGGTTTTCTCCGTAAAAGGCTGTAATCGTTTGCTTTAAAATTTTAATAAACTTTTTGTAAACAGAGCTATGCACCAAGATATAGTCAGGAGCGACGCATGTTTGTCCGTTATTCGTAAATTTCCCCCAAACAATACGCTTTGCTGCGACTTGTAAATTGGCAGTTTGATCAACAATTGCAGGGCTTTTCCCACCTAGCTCTAATACGATTGGCGTCAACCTTTCAGCAGCAGCACGCATAATCACCTTGCCAGTCGATACACTACCTGTAAAGAAAATAAAATCAAAAGATGCATGAATTAATGCCTCAACCTCTTCCTTCTCGCCCTCTACAACACGCACATAATTTTCTTCAAATGTTTCTTCAATAATTTTTTTGATTATTTTTGTTGTATAAACAGTGGCCTCAGACGGCTTAATAATAGCCGTATTACCACCGATAATTGCGCCGAGCAATGGCTCCATCACAAGCTGGAATGGATAGTTAAATGGTCCAATAATTAATACTACTCCATAGGGCTCACGGACAACATAGCTTTTGCCTGGTTGGAATTGAACAGGTGTTTTTGCAGTAATTGGTTTTGCCCATTCGTCAATATTTTTTACCATATGCGTAATGCTATCTAAGACGATGCCAATTTCTGTTGCATATGCTTCAAACTCACTTTTGTTCAAATCTAACTTTAAAGCCTCTGTAATTTCCTTTTCATACTTTTTAATTGTCTCTTTTAAATTTACCAATTGTTGCTTGCGAAATTCTAGATTTTTGGTAGCACGTGAAAAATGGTAACTACGCTGTGCTGTTATCATATTTTCTACATCTTGTACTGTAAAATTCATAAAAAACTTCCTCTCCATTTTTAATTTTTATGCATAATTTCATCATTGCCACACATATTAACTACTATAACGATTGCTCAATATCCTTTAAATTGATTAAAAATCAATGACAATTCGGGATGCTGTTTCGTTGAAGTATTGTTGTTGCTGCTATGTTTTCGCAACAATAAGAACTGATGCTATCGTACAAAACACACCTGTACCTACTGTTGTTGCCGCTTGGCTTTCGGTACAAAAGCATTTGTTCACCATTTAGAGAAATGGATACACTTTTTAAAATTTAAAGCGAATCAGTAAAACTAGATTTTTGTTATTCAATCTAGACATCCCTATTCAGTCGTTGTGCGTGTGGCATTCTTAAAGGAATTTTCCTTTTTTCAGCGAGCGTTTGGATATTTGCTGAATTTTGATAAATCAATCACACTATAATGTAGTTGTTCCTAAAGCAATCAAGAAATTTTTTCCGCAGCTACACTAGTTCAATGACTAAACTTAGGATAAGCATTCTCTTATTTATTTTTACATCGACAAGGAGGCAATTTCAATGATTATGACTGAAACATGGTGGGAAGCAATTTTTTCGGGACCTTTATCAATCGGTGTTAATGAACAAAAGCTGCTAGAACTTGAAGATGAATCATTTTTATATTTTACTATGCCGCCTTTACAACAAGAAGAACTGCAATCATTATAAAGTGAATTTTCAGTCCGTGGAAATTTTTGCACGTCCTTCACGGACTGTCTCCCCCTTCACTCCATTTCTAATTTTGAAGTAGAGGTCTTATACCTGCCACTTTATTTTCAATACAAAAAAACTGTTAATACGGGATGGAATTTCCCCTCAACATATAAAAGAGCTATCCAAAATGGACAGTTCTTTTTCTATATTTCATTGATTTTTTCTACAAAATCCCTTATAATTTGTCACTAGGTGCCAAACCTAGTGTATTAGTCGGAACAACTAGTACACACAAAAGACCCCTTTGAACGGCACGGATTGCTGTGGGGTCTTTTTCATATTCTTTCAAGTGTAAGGGATGGTTACAATGAAAAAGTTCGTTAACATTTACTTATTCTTATTAGTTGTTTTTATTATAGTCGGCATTTCAGGCTTTTCTTTCTCCAAAAATGAAAACCCTGAACAAGCCGTTGAAGAACTCGCTTTAGAAAATACACCAGGCTATGCAACGATGCGCACCATTGAGGAAATGACAAAGGACCAGCAACTGGAAAATGCGATTCTTGATATCCAAGTAACGCCAAAGCCAGATGGCGAAACGGTCATGCTCGAAATGCAAAGCTCCGAGTTTATGTCACTCGATACATTACTAAAGGATAGCTACAATATGCTCGTCAAAATAGCTGATGAATCACAAATTGCAGAATTCACATTTATTTGGCAGCAGCCTGTAAAAAATAAAAATCAAATTGCACTATCCATGACATTTGACCGTGCTGGGCTTGACCAGCTTTCCACAGTAACACATAATAATTTAGCTTCAATTGCAAAAAATTATGAGCAGCATTAAAAAAGCGAGGAATCTCCAGTTAGATTCCTCGCTTTTTCATTTTCATGAGCGAATATACAAGTTCAATAAGCGAGTTTCTCCATCTTATGAGCGAAACACGACTTTCGACTTATAATTTACGCAGGATTCACTTCTAGTTCAACTGAAATTTTAATGTCTTTTCCGACAAGCACGCCACCTGTTTCAAGTGCTGCGTTCCATGTTAAGCCAAATTCTTCACGATTGATTTTCGCTTCTGCTTCAAAGCCATATACTTCTTGTCCCCAAGGGTTTGTGCCTTTGCCGTTGAATTCCACTTCGAATGTGACAGGCTTCGTTACATCCTTAATTGTTAAGTCACCTGTTACTTTATAATCATCACCTGATTTTTCGACTGCCGTTGATTGGAATGTAATCGTTGGAAACTGCTCCGCATCAAAGAAATCTGCTGATTTTAAATGGTTATCACGATCTTCGTTACGTGTGTTAATGCTCGCTGTATCAATCGTAAATGAAATATTAGCAGTTGATAAGTCCGCCAAATCAGCCGCTTCAATTTGTGCTGAATAAGAATCGAATCCTCCTTTTACCTTTGATACCATCATGTGTTTTACGCTAAATCCGATACTTGAGTGTGATTGGTCTACTGTCCAGTTTGTCATAAATAAAACCCTCCTGTTTTTATCTCGAATTCAAGATATAGTTTAAAAATAAAGCAGCCTACAACTTGCATATCCCCTTTTTGTTTCGATGTTAAACATCATACAATAAGTTATATATGTAAAACGGCTGAACTTTATGACTTTCTATTTGTAATTTTAGTATAGTCCATGCTTTTCTGTGCGTCAACAAAAATATTTCGAATTCGAGATTTATTTTTCTACAACTATTTTTGCATGTACAACAAAACGTTCATGGTCATTTGGCGATGTCGTACATGTAGACAAGGTCATAATTTTGTCATTTGTTGTCACCGTAACAGGCATAGCGATTAGCGATTTTTGTTGAATTGTCTGCAAAAACTCTGCATATGACGCATCCGTAAATTCTGTTTCAATATAATAAAAATCAATTGTCGTCTCATAGGCAGCAAACACTTCAAGTCGATAGCTTACTTTCGGTGTTTCATAAATAAAATAAGAATGTGCTTCCGCATATTGCTGCTCAGCAAATTTCGCAAGCTCTCCAAACATTGTTCCATTGCGCATCACATGCCCATACAAAATCGTATGTCGCGCATCTACCCCATTACGATAATCCATAAACACGCTACCCGCACGGCTTTTTTCACCAGCATAATTATGAGATAAGTAAAAATCATTATTATCTGTTTGTAATATAGGGTTATCGAGCTGTGAGCCTTCTAAACGCAGCCAGCCAACAATGTCAGAATTGATTTTTTGCAACTCGATAAACTTTGTGTCGACCTCAACTTCTTCACTAGACGCCTCTTCATACACTTCCTGTACTTGCCGAAGCTCCTGCTCAACCTGCTTATAGCTATAAAAATAGCGTACAAGCCCTATAGTAGAAACAATAAAAACGATTATACAAATGGTTTGAATCACTTTCCCCTTCATATAATCGTCCTCCTTAAATACCGATTGGTACCATATACAAACCGAGCTCCGTATCTTCATGAAAAACTGCCTCAACGCCATATACGTCCTTTATCGTTTGCTTTGTAATAACATCATGTGGTGCGCCCTCTGCCACAATGCGCCCTGCGCTCATTAAAAGTATATGGTCACTGTAGCGAATCGCTTGGTTAATATCATGTAACACCATCACAATCGTTAAATCGTGCTGCTCATTCAATTCCTTCACTAGTTCTAACAGTTCTAGCTGATAATAAATATCTAAATAAGTTGTCGGCTCATCTAAGCATAATAGTTCGCTTTGCTGCGCTAATGCCATCGCAATCCATACACGCTGTCTTTCTCCACCTGATAATGCCGATAAATCGCAATCACGCTTTTCACTTAAACTTGTACATGCTAATGCCCAATCGACCGCTTGTTGATCTTTCGCTTCATTTTTTTTCATCAAGGAATGATAAGGTATACGCCCATAGCTCACAAGTTTTTCTACGGTCAAATCTTGCGGAATGTCATTTTGCTGATAAACAATCGCAAACTTTTGGGCAAATTCCTTTGGTTTATAATGAACTAAATCTTTATTATCCAACATCGCCTTGCCTTGTAACGGAGAATGATTGCGTGCCATTACATTTAATAACGTTGATTTGCCACAGCCATTCGGTCCAATAATCGTCGTTATTTTGCCACGCTGTATCGATGTTGATACATCTTGTAAATGCTGCTTTTTACCATCATGTGAGACCATAATTTTTTGCAATTCCACAACATCACCCTTTTCTCAGTAAAAATATTAAAAATGGCCCGCCAATAATCGCCATAATTGTTGAGGCAGGTATTTCTAACGGTGCAATCATTGTACGCCCGATTGTATCTGCTAATAAAATAATAAATGCACCAAGCAACGCTGTAAAAGGTAACAGCACTTTATGGTCATGTCCAACGATGCGACGTGCAATATGTGGTACAAGCAAGCCAACAAAGGCAATCACGCCTGCAACTACGACTGAGATGGCTGATAATAATACAGCAACTGCTGCAATTGCTAAACGTGCCAATGTTACGTTAAAGCCGATACTTTGTGCCGTTTTATCAGATAACGCGAGCACATTGCACCACGAGTACATGACAAATGCAAGCAGTAAGCCAATGGAGCCGTAAATCGCAAGTATCGTTACATCATCCCATGTTTTAAATGCTAGGCTTGAGCCAAGCACACTGCTAGCTGAAGCATTTAAAGAGCCCCCAAAGCTAATAAATGCTTCCGTTAGTCCAGTAAACATTGCATTGATGGCGATACCTACTAAAATTAAGCGCAATGGATTTAAGCCAGATTTCCAAGCGAGCGCAAATACTAAAAAGCATGCAATTGCTCCACCAATAAATGCAAAAATCGGTGTCATAAAAAACAATGTTGGCACAACAGACACGATAAATAGCTTCGTAAACGCTGCACCAGAAGAAATACCGATTACACCTGCATCAGCAAGCGGATTTCGCATAATGGCTTGCAATAAAGCACCTGCTACAGATAAAGCAGCACCCGCAAAAATAGCCACAATAATACGCGGGAAGCGCAAATCTCGAATCGCCGCCATCGTTTCATTGTTCACATCAAATAATGCGCTTATAAATTCCCAAAATCCCATTTTAATGCTGCCTGTTGTTGCAGCGAAAATCGCTGTCACTACTAAGAGTATAGCAATGACAACAGTGCTAATTATTTTTTTCATTACGCCACAACACCTTACTGTTCATAAAAGATTTCGATTAAATGTTGCAATGCCTCCGACATATTTAATGCCGCTGTCGTACCAAATAATTCCTCATCTAAATCATATACACGATTATTTTTTACCGCATTAAAATGCTTCCACACATCATTCGTTTTAAATTCCTCATCAAACATTTTAATTACTTCATCTGGCATCCCATGTGCCATACGTAAAATAATATCAGGATTGCTATTGTATAAATGCTCTGTATTCGATGCTAAATACTCCGCTTCCTGACCAGTCATCACATTGACAGCGCCAGCTCTCTTCACTAAATCCCCTGCATAAGAGTGCTCCGTTGCAACTAAATAACTACCTGGTACACCTAGTAAAATTAGCACGCTCGGCTGCTCATGTTCACTCGCAATGTTCTCAACTTGTGCCATTTCATTTTTCAACTTGTCAATTAGCACCTTCGCCTGCTCTATACGATTATAGCGATTCCCTAGCTCCTCAATTTCAGAAAGCATCGTGTCGATACTCGTTAAATCAACAAAATCGACAGGAACGTTCAACTGTTCAAATATTGGTGCTAAATCATATTCCAATGTTGAAACAGATAATACCTCTGTCGGATTTAGCGATTTAATGATTTCCATATCAGGCTGCATCGCATTGCCGATAGACGGTAAGCCCTCGAAGCGAGTAGGCAACTGCTTTACTGTATCTGGTACAGCAATTGCTTCAAGCTCTAACTGATCCATAATATCTGCTACCACAACTGTTCCAGCTACAATGCGGTAATCCTCTTGTGGCTTTTCCTCTGTAGCAATGTCTTTTTGCTGCTCTGGTTCCTCTTCTTTATTACCGCAAGCAGCAAGCAACATAATCGCTACAAGCAATAAAAATGCTACGTATTTTTTCATGTTTAGCTTCCTTTCTTTTGTTTTACCTTGATTCAATGGGCGGATTGTTTCTTAGCTTGATATACACCCGCTGAATCAAGATAACAACAGCGGCTCCCCCTCATAAATTGAGAGGAAGCCAGCTCTTTACACTATTCTCTTAAGATTCTAACATATAAAGTGTATTTAAAATAACTTTTGCCATTTGGCTACGTGTTAACGTGTTAGTTGGGTTAAACTTGCCTTCATGACCAGTCATAATGCCTAATGCATTTAACTCAGCAATCGCTGTTTCCACTTCTTTATTTGAAGTTTTTACATCGCTAAACGGCACTTTTGCACCAGTCGCTTTATAGCCTGCGTTCTCTAAAACGCGGTAAATAATAACCGCTGCTTGTTGACGTGTAATGTCTTGTGTTGGTGCAAACGTTGTAGCAGATGTACCATTCATAATGCCTGAAGCGCTTAATGCATTCACAGCTTTTTGTGTTTCTGCATCAAAGCTTGTTACATCTGTAAATGGATTTTTCGCCGTTGTGTCTAGCTCTAAGTAACGGTTTAACATTAAAGCAAATTGTGAGCGTTTTACTTTACCATTCGGATTGAATTTGTCTGCTTCCTTGAACAGACCGATAGAATATAATGCTACGATATTTCCATAGTCACCTAACTTCGTAATATCTGTAAATGGATTTTTCTTACCACCAAATTGTAATTGCACAGGATATACAGAATCATACTTTACAGGACCAGCATCTACTGATACATCAACTGTCGCTGTATAAACTGCGTCTAAGTTTGTCGTTTCAATTGTATAAATTTTTGTTGTGTTATCGCCAGCTTCAACAACTTTTTCGTCAGCAATTGTTGCGCCTTGAATAGTCAATTTATTTAAATATTGACCTTGTACAAATGTTAAATCTACCAGGAAGTTATTTTCTGTTTCTGTCACTGTTACAGTCGGTTTTACATATGTCGCCATTACAGAAATTTCATTTGTTTTGTCTTTGTAAATGTATAGTGGAAGCTCTTCTCCTGCTTCTACAGGCTGCTCAACATTTGGTGTTTCTTCTGTTACTTCTGGTAATTCAAGATTCGCTGTATCGATTGCAAAGCCGAATTGATACCATTTATCCATATTCGCAGCAGCTACAACAACATGAATTTCTGCTTCTACTAAATCGCTAATTGAGTTAATTGCGAAGTTATAAACCTTTTTGCCTTCTTCTGATACTAGTTCCGCCTCTGCACCAGCCACTTTTAAGTCAGCAATCATCGGGCTACCTTTTTCAGTAACTGTTAATTGTACTGAATATTTTCCATCTTTAACAATTAATTTTGCATCTTTTTCAAGATGATTTGAAATTGCCGCATAGCCACCTTTGTTTGTTTTTGGGTCATATGCATCAAATGTAATGGCATATTCGCCATCTTTAACTTGCTTGAATGTTTTACCTGGTACAAATTCTACCTTTTCTTCTGGTGCTGTCTCAGGTGCTTTAATTGTTGTTGGGTCTAGTGTTAATTCAAATGATGTTGGAATTTCTTTATCCCCAACCTTTACTGTACCTTCACCTTTTACTGTACCGCCTGGGCGTTCCACAGGAATAAGAATTACTTTTTGTCCATTTACTTCTTGGATAACGTTTTCACCGTTCACTTCTACTTTTGTTAACATATTCATAACAGTAGCATCTGCTGATAGTTGAATCGCAAATTTGCCGCCGTCAATAATTAATGTAGCTGGTCCTTTTACGTATTTCGCCAATTGCTGTGTCGTATCTGTAATTGTGAAATCAATTGTATATTTGCCATCTGGCATAGAGCGTGATGGTGTTGTTTCAGCTGCTGAAGCTGCTACTGCTGGTATGATTGCTGATGTTGCTAATACTGAAGCTAAAGCAATTTTTGAAGTGCGAGATTGAAATTTTGACATGTAGTATTTCCCCCAAAGGATTAATTTTTTTGTCTTACTTTATAAAATACAAGCGCCGAAGCAATAAGCATGAAGATGAAAAGGTATGGTAGTGAGTCACTTGTTTGCGGATTCTCTACTTGCTCATTCACACTCACAGATTCGTCAGCTTTATTTCCGTTACTGCCAGCATTTGAAGCGTTTTGTGTCTTACTTGTATTTTTAACAACTTTTGATGATTCCGTATTCGCTTGCGTATTTTGTTCTTTTGCTTGTGGAATGCTTGTTGCATCAAATACAAAATCAACACTGTAACCATGATGATAATTAATATCATCGATATCGATTTTCATTGCTACTGTTACGGGGTTTGATAAATTTGCTACAGCAAATTGCACAACGCGCGTATCAGCACCTGCATTTTGACTAATAACTGTCGCGCCACCTGGTGGGGTAAATTCCGTTACCCATGCACTATTTTTAATCGTCAATTGTACAGTCGCCTTGCCATTTTTCACAATGACTTGAGCAGGCTTTAAAAAATAATCGTTCGCCATAGAAGCCGAAATACTGCTTGGCTTATTTACCTGATACGGAATGTTATATGTTCCATCAGCCAATTGTGCATGAGAGTAGTTAGGTGCAAGTAGAAATGCTCCTAACATAAGCACAAAAAGACTTAGAAAAAGCTTTTTCACAGCTTTAGTCCTCCTATAAATAATTATTTCCTCCACAATTATGACACAAATGAGGATTATTCTCAATTAGAATTTATCAATTCAATGAATTGTCATAATATCAAGTTGAAAGTCTACATTGGTGTTATCTATAAAATAGACAAACGCCCCATTTTTCAAACAGCCGTCGCTACGATTACTTCACAGCATCCTCATGAAATTGCTTGCCATCAAAATAGCCTTCATGTGCCCATATATGAAGCTGCTCTTCTTTTGCCTTTGCTTGAATTTCATTCAACTCTGCTTCTAGTGTGTTATTGGGTTTATTCATATAGCGCATAACCGCAAGCCCATTTTTCAATAAAGACTCCTGTAATAGCACATCATCTATATAAATATAGGCGAGAAGTCGATCGTATTTATCTGTTTCTGGGCCAACATCAAAAAGCAATTCGATTTTCGATGCATTTTTTAGCAAATTTTCCGTAAATGCTTTTGCATCTTCCGCATAAGGCATTGGTTGTCCTGTATCATAGTTCATTTCAGGTGTATCTACCATTAATAGACGGACTTTACGCTTTTCTCCATTCATTTCTATACTGAATGTGTCACCATCATTGATAGATAGAAATTTTACGGGCTGTAGCTGATTCCCCGTAACTTCTTGTGCATATTGTGCAGAAATATTAGCTGACTGCGTTTCTAGTGTTGTATTCTCCTCTTGCTGTGTTTGGGGTATGTTCGTTTCTTCTTCTTTGTCCTTCGGGTCTGGACTAAATATTAAATAAAGTGCAACTGCTATAATAATTGTGCCACTTGTAATAAGTGTTTTAATATCTGTTGGTTTCATAATCGTGTTGTTCCTTTCTTAAATTAACATCCTTCCTATTTTATCAAATATTCCTTCTGATAAAAATGTCTGAAAAAAGGCTTTTTCCGTTGAAAAATTAGTCAAAGAAAAAACCGAGCTACACTATGAAACTCTCACTTGGAATGTTTCATAGCAGCTCAGGCTTTTAATTGCTGAATCAAGTTAAATATCCTCAGTCGATTTCGGCTGTGGACCTAGTATCTTCGGTGAAATTGCTGCAAATGTTTCGCCTTCTTCCTCTAAGTCACGCATGCGGTGAGCAATACGTGATGCTGCACTAGCCGCAACACTCGCCACTAAGTCATCTAAAAATGTATGAACAGATCCACCTATTTTTGTATCCAATTTATTAATAATACCAATTTTTTTCTTATCTAAATGACCAAATGTCGTCACAGCGATACTTCCATAAGTAAATACTGAACCTAAGGCGATTGTTTCATCAACACCAAATAACCCTTCATCTGAACCAACAATTGATTGTAATGGCTCTGATAGCATTTTCTTTTCTGCTAGTTCATCTAGCTCAACTCCAACTAATATCGCATGCTGTACTTCACGTTTGTGTAGCACTCGCTCAACTGATTTAACACAATGTTCCATTAGTAAGCCTTCATTATAAGGGCTTTGCATTTCATAAACGATTTCTGCAATATCTTCGACTGTTACTCCTCTACGCTCTAGAGCAGAAAAAGTAGCAGCTGTTACTTTTTCGGAATGAACACGAACTGTTTGATTATGCATATTCTACACCTCTATTAATGTTTTTTCTTCCTACACCATATTACACCTTTCGAGGGGATTATGATACAATTTCGTTACATCTAACTTGAGAAGGAATGAGTGTTTTGGATAAAGGAACAGTAAAGGACTTAAATTTTTATAGTGACGCACTTCAGGAAGAACTACAGCTACTTGTTTATATTCCGGCAAATTATTCGCCCCTATATAAATATAATTTACTCATTGCAACAGACGGTAAAGACTATTTTCAATTAGGTGGTATTACACGCCTTGCCGATGAATTAATCGACAATTACGAAATGGAAAACACGATTATTGTAGGTGTTCCATATAAAAATGTGGAGGATCGTCAAAAAAAATATATTCCCTCTGGCGAACAACATGAAGCTTTTTTACGCTTTTTAGCACATGAGCTTGTACCTTATTTAGACGAAAATTATGCAACCTTCCAGCTTGGTCAAACGCGTGGCATGATTGGTGATTCCATGGCTGCGACAGCCGCATTAATGGTTGCTTTAAAATATCCAAATGTTTTTGGTAAAGCCATTTTACAGTCGCCCTATGTCGATGAGCTAGTGCTTAAAACTGTAGCAAATGCTGCAAATTATAGCGCAATATCCATTTATCATATTATTGGTAAAGGTGAGGATAAAGTCATTACAACGAGCAAGGAAGTAAAGAATTTCCTTACACCGAATAGAACACTCCATCAATTATTTCTTGAAAAAAACTTTCCTACTTTTTATGAGGAATTTGACGGAGACCACACTTGGAAACATTGGAAGCCCGACTTGAGACGAGCACTTATAGAAAATTTCGGATAAAAACGGCGTAATAAATGTAGTAAATACTTAAATTCTGTTATACTTATCATGGAGAATAAAATTGAATTGTTTCGGGAGGTTTTGAATTTGAAGTATGGTATCGTTGCTTTTCCTTCTAAAAATTTACAAGATTTAGCGAATAATTATCGTAAACGCTATGATCCACATTATGCACAAATCGCACCTCATATAACATTAAAGGATGCGTTTGAAGCTGATGAAAGCGCAGTGCAGGACATTGCCGCCAAGTTAACAGAGGTAGTTGCTAATTTCGCTCCTTTAAAAATCCATGCATCACGTATTAGCTCGTTTTTCCCTACGACGAATGCTATTTATTTCCGCATTGAGCCCACAGAGCAGTTAGCAAATATTCAAAATGCTATTCAAGAAAATGTTACTTTTGGAGAACAAAAACATGTTTTTGTTCCACATATTACAATTGCTCAAAAGCTAACAGCCTCTGAGCATGATGATATTTTAGGTCAGATGCGTATGGTTGGTGTTGATGTACAGGAAGAAATTCAGCAAATCCATTTAGTACAAGAACAAGATGGCAAATGGGAAATCATTGAATCATTTAGACTTAATGGAGCTGAATAAGATAATGTTTGAAGTACACTCTGCACTAACCGAAGAACAATTACAGCGTGCGTTTGATATCCGCACAAAAGTATTTGTAGAAGAACAAGGCGTACCCATCCACCTTGAACTAGATGAATACGATAAAACCTCGGATCATTTTATCGTAATGGATGGTGAACGAACAATCGCCGCGGCACGTTTAAGAGAATATGAGCCGCTTGTAGGGAAAGTTGAACGCGTTTGTGTATTAAATGAATACCGCGGACAGCGACTAGGAATTTTATTAATGGAACAAATCGAACAAGCAGCAAAAGAAAAGAGCTGGAAAAAATTAAAGCTCAATGCGCAAAGCTATGCGATTCCATTTTATGAAAAACTACAATATACAGTAACATCTCCAGAGTTTTTAGATGCAGGCATTCCACATCGCGCAATGGAGAAATCAATTTAATCTAAACAGGGTGTCTAAAATGTAGCATAACACGCTACTTTTTAGACACCCTTTTGCTGTTTTATTCCACGTTTTTGAGGTTTCATTCTACGTTGCAAAAAATCAGCTATCAGAACAGCTTATAGCTGTTCTGATAGCCTAGTTTTCTAGCGCATCATTCGCTCAATTTTGCTTAAATCAAGTGATTTGCCATCTTTTAAAATCGATTGTACAATTTGTTCTTCCAACTGCGGTGACACTTTACGTTTTGCTACTTTGCTAACCTTTTGTACAATTTTTCTTACTTGTTTTTCACTAGAGAAATCTGCATATTGTATGGCGCGAGCTAATGCGAAGACCTCATCCATTTCAACACCGGTTTTTCGCTCGAACTGTTTAAAAAAACCCTTATCCATTGCTCGCCCTCCTTAATAAAATGCAGTACCAACAATAATTAGTAGAATAAATAATACGACGATTAACACAAATGTTGAGCCGTAGCCACCGCCTCCACCGCAATAATCTGGTTGCACATTTCCACATTGATTCCATCCGTATCCAGACATGAATAACCCCTCCTTTCTACAGTGTAGTTTATGCTAAGCCAACTGTCATAGGAGGGGTAAATGCCCTAATTCACTTTTCCTTTTGAATGAAAAATAAGTGCCGCAATAAAACCGAAAATAATTGCCGCGCTAATACCTGAGCTCGTCACCTCAAACATCCCTGTCACGACTCCGACTAAGCCATGCTTTTCTGCCTCTGCTAGCGCACCATGTGTTAACGCATTACCAAATGAAGTAATTGGAATCGTCGCACCTGCACCCGCAAAATCAATCAATGGCTCATATAAACCAAATCCATCTAAAATAGCGCCTGCTACAACTAATGTCGACAGCGTATGCGCTGGTGTCAACTTGGCAACATCCATTAACAGCTGCCCAATTACACAAATGATGCCTCCAACTAAAAACGCAAAAATAAAAGTATACATCGATCTCCCTCAATTCATTGCAATTTCAATCGCATGGGCTGTACATGGTATCGTTTCTCCTTGCTGATAGGACATCGGAGATAATAAAGCACCTGTCGCTACGAGCAAAACACGTTTATAACGTCCTGTCATAAATTGACTTAAAACATAGCTATAATATACTGCCGCTGAGCATCCCGCTCCGCTTGCGCCAGCTTGAAAGGCTTGGTCATCCCCGTAAAATTCAGCACCTGCATCACGAATTCGCTGTAATTCATCATTTTTAATCCCATCCTCAGCTAACATCGCCTTTATCAGCTTCAATCCAATCTTCCCTAAATCGCCTGTCATCACCATATCGTAGTCGCTTAACTTTTGCTTTCGATGTTGTAAATGCTTTTTAATCGTGTCATAAGCAGCCGGCGCCATTGCACCACCCATATGGAATGGATCTGTTTCCTTATAGTCAATCACTTTGCCAACTGTAGCCGCCACCATATAAGGAAAATCCGGTTGATGTTGACCAACTAATGCATAGCCTGCTGCGGTTACCGTCCATTGTGCCGTTGCAGGCTTCTGCGCACCATAATCCACTGGATAGCGAAATTGACGCTCTGTCGCATTATGTTGGCTTGACGAACCAGCAATTGCTAGCTTTGATGCACCTAACTCGGTTAATAAGCCAGCAATAATGACAGATGAAACAGATGTCGCACACGCTGAAAACATCCCGATAAAAGACACCGCTAATTCTCGCGCTGCAAAATTGGTTGGCGTCATTTGGTTAACCAAATCACCGCTTAAAAAATAATCGATATCTAAATTTTTTATTTTTGCCTTGTCCAGCACGAGCTGACAAGTGTTCGTAATCAAGCGTGTTTGTCCTTGCTCATTCGTCTTTTCTTGAAAACGTTCATCATCTGCTATTAAATCAAAATAAGAACGGAAGACACTCCTCGCCTCTAACGGGCCAACTGCCGCGGCTCCAGCTAATAAAGCTGGCTTCGTCTGAAAGATAATTACCATGTGACAACCCCCAGCATAACGAGCACCGTCTTCACTAAAGCGACAACAAAAGCAGACACTGTACCAAATACAATAACAGAGCCAGCTAGCTTAAACATATTGCTACCTACACCTAATACATAGCCTTCTGTTCGATGCTCGATAGCGGCAGAAACAACAGCATTACCAAAACCTGTCACAGGGACTGCGCTACCAGCACCTGCAAATTGTCCTAGTTTTCTATATAACCCAAAGCCAGTCAAAAGCATTGAAATAAAGATCATTGTTGCAACGGTTGGATTGCCAACTGTTTTTTCAGTAAAGTCGAAAAAAATCATATAAAAGAAGGAAATGGCTTGACCAATAACACATATAAACCCACCGACAAAAAATGCCTTTAAGACATTCACGACGTATGGTGGTGTTGGTGTCATTTGCTGTTCAATCGTTTCATATTGAGATTCCTTCATTATGTTTCCTCCTTCGCTAATTTCTTTAACTTCTCTATTTTTTCAGTGACCTTCTGCTCATTTTGTTCTGCCATTAATTTATCTGCTTCCCATAGCAGCTTGAAGTCTGAAGAAACAAGTACATCATTATGTTCCCATTTTTTCTCCAATTCTTTTTGTAAATTACGTGCAATTTTTTGTTCTTTAAATGCGTGCAACGGCTTTACTTCAATTGCGACAAGTATATCATTGCCAGCAACAATTATTTTAGCTTTATGAATGTTATTCATTTTCTCAATTTCTTGCTTAATTTCTATTGTTTTTGCATCCTGCTCATCATATGCGACAATCCGTTCTTTCGCGCCACAGGCAGATAGTAAGAGCACACATATTACCACACTAAAAAAACGCCTTACCATTTCATGCCTCCTTCTTTTCTTTGTCTATATACATCATTCATTTCATCTAGTATGAGCAGATTTTTTTACTTTATACAAAAAATAGGCATTCATTTCTATGCGAACGCCCTGTTCATTTAAGAATCAGCTCATATTGTAGAGAGAACTTATATTAGGAGGTGAAAGAGTATGGGTTGTGGTAAACCAGTTAGCCCAAGCTCTAGTAAAGGTTGCGTTTGCGAAGTAGTTCGTGCGATTTTAGACATTCAAAATCAATCTGTGCGTGACGAATGCTCTCGTTGTACAACAAATTGCTTTTTGGAGCCTTTAGGTGGCATCGTTAGCCCAGGAAGATCAAATGTAGACACACGAGTATTTATGTTATTAACAAAAAACGGCACACCATTCGTCGCTACATTTAGCGTAGATGACTGTATGGACTGTGCATCTGTCTTTTTCCGCGTAGAAGATGTATTCGATGATTGCTGTGCAACATTACGTGTATTATTGCCATTAGACCGTGGTGGCGATACAGTTGATTTATTAAATAGCGATGGTACAGCTGTATCATTGCGCGCTATTTGTGATGTAACAAACTTTGCTGTCACAGATAGCTGTATTACAGTTGACTTAAATTGCTTCTGTGCTGTACAGTGTGTAGCCGATGTGAATTTAGGCATTTGTAACTAATTGCTTGAGTGCCAGGCACCCAAACAATTCTCACACAATTCAATAAAAATGGTGCGCAAACTCCTTAATTGTTTGGGGTTTGCGCACATCTTTTATAAGGCTTGTCGTATATGCTCTTTAACTAATTCAGTTAACTTTCTTTCTGCTTGATAAAAACCATATGACGATTCACCCTTTGTTATGTAGTGTTCCACTTTTTGAATAGATTTTTCTGCTTGCGCTTTATTTCCTTGGCACGCATATATAATTGCTTGCCCTCGATAAAACGACACAGGTTCTACTTTTGTCAAATTTTGCTGTAATTCGTTGATTTTTTGTGCATCCTTATTTTGACTAAAAAATTGGTCAAGTTGTTGAATATGTACCATCAGTGCTACTTGATATTTACTATCCTTCGTTACAGGAATCATTTTAAAATGTGCAATACTGTCAGATGCCGCCACATAGTCCTTTTGCATAAATGTTACGTAAAATACATAGCTAGCATAAATCATATTTTCTGTCGAAGCAGGCTGCGCTTTAGCTATTTGCAAATACGCTTGGTTCCATTCAAGCGGCGATTTTTTGCTTAGAAGTTCATTGCTAAATGTGATAGCTTGCAATAGTTTTTCTGCTTGTTGTCCACCTTGCAATAGTTGTAAAATAACACGACCATCTGTATCCATTCCAAGCTTTAATGGCATGGCTGTCACAAGAAAAATAATGACATTGCCTAGCGAAAAATAAAACCAAAGCTCACTCTCTGTAAAAAAACTCATGGAAAAAGCAAACAATGCCAGAACAAGTGATGTAATGGGACCACCTGCCGTAAATAGCATATGCTGTTTGCGTATTTGCTGCATATCTGCCATTTTAGGTATCATCGATATAACCCCACCAAATAATAACCAGTTATTATTTTCGCTTATGCTAATACCATGCTCCGTTTTTTCAATACTGAATGGCCCAATGATGAGAAAAATAAACTCATAGTCAGCCCACTTTCCAAATAATAGATGTCCACATTCGTGTAGCAAAATAATCGTAAACATAGCAACAAGGCTCATTTCAACCAATAAGAAACCCTTTAACGCTGGATGCAATAAACTTATCATCGTAAACACTCCAAAAGCAATTGTACTATTTTTAGGTGTTAACCATTTACTCATCATCGCTACGCTCCTTCACTTTACGCCACTGAATCGCACCCCATGTCATAATCGCTGGAATCGTTATGACAAGTAAGCATAAAAATACGATGCGAAAAATACCTGTTATATTTTGTGGACCAAATACCCATAATCCCCAACATACAGCGCTTAAAATGACTAAAAATAATACACTTTGGTTCACATACATCCCTTGACGTGAAAATTTATCTATTTTTGACGAATAATCACTATAAATTGGTACTGTATCTGGGCGAGCCTTGAATAAATGCATACCCGCTTCTGAGCATATATGTGTCCATCCTGAAAATGTAAACATATCAAAGTATTCATCCTCATCCTCTGGTGTTACTAAGCGATAATCTATGCTGTAAATCCAATCTTCTTGTTCCCCTTGTTCCAATCCATAACCCATAAATTTAAAATTCTTCACATGCCATCCTTGTTGTGATTTTTTGCGTAGCCTCTCCATATCCTTCTGCTCGCTAAAAGCTAAACCACCTGACATCATATATTTTGTTTTCATCATTCCTCACCTCTTAACCCTGCTTCTGCTAGTTGAATCATCACTTTTCTTCGTTCAATATCCTCTGTTAAAATCGCACGTCCTTTAGCTGTTAGTAAATAAATTTTACGCCTCGAATCGGAAGCATCGTCCAAAACAATTAGCTCTTGCTCTAATAGCTTTTTAATAATTGTATAAAGCGTAGCTGGGCCAATCATAAATGTACCTTTTGTTGTTTCTTCAATTAAACTCATCACTGCATAACCGTGTCGAGGCTGTGTAAAAGCGGCCATTATGTAAAATACGGAATCTGTTAATTGCTCCATTGATTTCATTTTATTACCTCCAATTATATCACTTTATGATATATCTAAAAACAATATATCATAAAGTGATATATTAGAACAATAAAAAAACGCATGAAACCAAATTTGATTTCATGCGTTTTTTCATTTTGATGTATGAATTGCTACAATATCCTTCACCGAAATAACTGTTTTTTGTTCAAACACCTTCATGACAACATCAGCTCCATTCAAATGCTCAATCGTGCCAACAAGACGCTCGCCGTTTTTCAGCACGACAAGGAGTACGCGATTTCTTATCACGGGACGTGCGAAATAGCGTAATTGATGTGCAATTAAAGAATTGGTCATTTGATTTGTTTGCGGCATCTCATAAATCGAAGTGCTTTCTTCTAGCTCCTGCTGTTCCGCTGCTGTTAATTCTACCGCATAAGACGGTGTTCTAATGAAAAGTAGTGGTTGATACTTCATTGACAATCGCCCACCTTTTTTTCATACCATATGCAAAATCGCTAAACTTTGTTACATAATTTGATTGATAAATGTGGTAGCTAAGCCTAAATAAATTAAAATACTTGTTACATCATTCAATGTTGTAATAAATGGACCAGATGCAACCGCTGGGTCAATACCTAGCTTATCCATTAATAATGGGATAAATGAGCCTGCAATTGTTGCCACTAAAATTGAACAGCAAATCGCTGCGCCTACTAATAAGCCAATCGTAATTTGATGCTTCCATAAGAAAATAATTGCAACAACCGTTACACCACAAGCAAGACCTGTGAACAACCCTGTTAAGCATTCCTTCATGAGCAGCTTCAGCTTGCTTTGTTCATTAACCTCACCTGTTGCAATACCGCGCACCGCAACGGCTAATGCTTGTGTTC
The DNA here is from genome assembly GCF_003049505.1 of Metasolibacillus meyeri. Lineage (GTDB taxonomy): Bacteria > Bacillota > Bacilli > Bacillales_A > Planococcaceae > Metasolibacillus > Metasolibacillus meyeri. The sequence goes on along the minus strand of NZ_PYWN01000034.1, from coordinate 25,831 downwards.
CACTATTACCGGATGTACCTGAAATCAGTGGGATAAAAACAGCGAGTAATGCCACCTTTTCTAAGGTTGCCTCAAATTGGCCCATCAAATTGGCCGTAAACATCCCTAAAAATAGCAAAATAATTAACCATGGCAAACGAGTCATCGCCGCTTTAAACGGCCCTGCATCAAAATCATCTGCGTCTGAAATACCGGCAAGTTTAGAATAGTCATCCGATGCTTCTTCATCGATTACATCGATAATATCATCGACCGTAATAATCCCTTGCAATTCATTGTTATCATCAATAACAGGAATAGCTAAGAAATTATAATCTCGCATAATTTGCGCAACATCCTCTTGATCATCGCCAACCTTGACTGAAACGACACGTTCACTCATAATATCATGAATCAATATGTCTTCGTCCGCAATAATTAGATCACGTAGTGACATAACACCAACTAATTGTCGTTGGTCATTGACAACGAAAATATAGTAAATCGTCTCTGCATTCGGGGCTTCTTTCCGTAATACAGCCATCGCTGAACGAACTGTGGAGTTTTCTAAAATCGTTACATACTCGGTCGTCATAATCGCACCGGCAGTATACTGCGCATAGCCTAATAATTCATTGATTTCCTCAGCGGTTTCGCTATCCATCATTTCTAAAAAGCTTTCGCGCTGCTCATTATCCAGCTCATTTAAAACGTCAACTGCATCATCGGTATACATATGCGATAGCATTTCTGCACCGTATGCAGGGTCCATCTCACTTAAAAATTGCTCATACTCATCATCTTCTAAATCGATGACTTCGAAAATCAGTGCCATTTCTTCAGGAGACAAGTATAAGTAGATGGTTTGACGTATGTCTGGTCCCACCTTTTCATAAAATTTAGCCTGATCATACGGATGAAGTGCTAAAAAATGCTCTCGGAAAGCATCAATTTCTTGTTCCATTAAAAGCATTTGTAAAAATTCTTCATTGTAACGCACTTCATTATTTTCTCGTTTTTGTTCCACCATTCTTGTCCCCTCCTCTCAAAATTCATCATACAAGCAATGTAGTAAGTTCGTAAATCATTATTTCAAAAACACATGTAAAATTTACAATTGCCGCTACATAAAGTTAAAATAATAAAAATCCACTTCGATTTACGGTTAAACCGTTAGCGTCTACGTGGATTTTCAACAATCAATATTCCCTACTTTAACAAATTGCTCAATTCCTGTGGTAGTTCACTGCAAAAAGATAGCACTTCCTTTGTCAATGGGTGCTGGAATGTTAATGATACACAATGTAATGCTTGACGATTAATTACTTGTTGATCGCCACCGTACAGCCCATCTCCAACAAGTGGATGTCCCACATATGCCATATGTACTCGGATTTGATGTGTACGACCTGTGTGCAATGTTAGACGAACATGGGAAACGTTACAACCATTTAATCTACCGTATTTTATCACTTCAACGTCCGTATGTGCAAATTGTCCGTCCTGACGCACTTCTCGTTCAATAATGCTCGTCTCTTTACGCCCAATCGGCTCCACAATGGATTGACTTATTGCCTCCCCAGAAACAATCGCCTCATATTGTCGATGTACATTACCCTGCTGCTGTGCCACACTCATTAAATGATGAATATGTCGATTTTTAGCAATACAAAGCAAACCAGATGTATCTCGATCAAGCCGTGTCACAATATGTACAGTTGAAGCAAGCCCCTTTTGCTGAAAATAACCAAGCACAAAATTCGCTACACTACCATCCGGATGTTCACGGGAAGGAATTGTACTCATATAGGCCGGTTTATCAATAACCAAAAAAGCCTCGTCCTCATAAACAATCGTCAACTCCCCATACTGTGGAGTAAGCCCATCGCTCACATCTTCCAATGGGAAGACAATCGTAATAATATCGCTCGCTACAACTACATGACGTACATTGCGCTCTACGCCATTAACAAGAATTTCTCCACCATCAAACTTAATCGCTGTTAATGTGCGCTTGGAAATGCCCCATAATGCAATCGCCTCGCGTAAAAGCATTTCTTGCTGTACTTCAAACTGTAATGTAAAACGATTTTCCATATTATTCATTTGAAATGAACGAATCATGCACACGCTCCCAAAATGGGAATGGGCGGAATCTTGCAAAACGTACACGCTCTGTTGCGACATTGAACGCAATTGATTTAACATCGGCTTCTGTCAATTGAATATGGTCAACTGTAATCGTAAAGCGTTGGTCATTTACTGGCTTTAACACGCATGTATGATGCGCTGGAAATACGAGTGAAGAGCCTACCGTACGGAACACACGGTTATTAATCGATGCCATTTCTGTTAACTGGAATGCAGGTAATGTCGGGTGAATAATAGCTCCCCCCAATGCCTTATTATAAGCGGTACTACCAGAAGGTGTAGAAACACATAAGCCATCTCCACGGAAGCGCTCAAATTGCGTTCCATTTAACTCTACATCCATCACCAGCGTCACATCAGGTGATTTAATCGTCGCCTCATTCAAGGCTAAATAATGACTTGTTTCTGAATGATGACGATTGACATTTACTTGCAACAATGGATATTCGACAACATTAAAATCCTTTTTCGCTATCGATAATACAAGCTTCTCCAATTCAGATGGCTTCCAATCAGCATAAAAGCCTAAATGTCCTGTATGGATTCCGACAAATGCAACCTTATCTAAGCGGTGGATATAACGATGGAAAGCATGTAAAAGCGTTCCGTCTCCTCCGATAGAAAGTACAATATCGGGTTCTTCTTCATCATGTGTTAAACCGAATTCTTGTAAATATGCTGTTGCTAGCTCTGCTAATTCATTGGATTGTGCATCGCGACGTGATTGAATTGCAAATGATGTCATAAGCTTCCCCCCTTATCTTTTTCAGCGTGTAGCTTTACACTTGGCGCTTCTTTTACCTCGTTAAAGTAGACTTGTGCCTCTTGGATTTCATTGCGAATTTGTGACATTTCCTCATCTAAGCGAAATGCTGCTTCAGCGGCGCTTTGCAAGCGAGCTTGAATCTCTTCTGGAAAAGCTCCTTTATATTTATAGTTTAATGAATGCTCAATTGAAGCCCAAAAATTCATCGCTAATGTTCGGATTTGAATTTCCGCTAAAACCACTTGTTTGCCATGTATCGTTTCAACGGGATATTCGACAATCATATGATGTGATCGATAACCACTTGGTTTACTATGTGTAATATAGTCCTTTTCCTCTACAATTGTAAAATCTTCACGCTGTCGAATAAGCTCGGTCACTGTCGCAATATCATCGACAAATTGACACATAATGCGCAGTCCTGCAATATCTTGTAACTCTTTTGCCAATTGCTGAGAAGGCTCAAATACGATTCCTTTTTCTAATGATTTATCATAAATGCTCGCTAAAGGCTTTACGCGCCCTGTGACAAATTCAATTGGCGAATTCCCACCAACAATATTAAACTGCGAGCGCATACCTTTTAACTTTATTTTTAGCTCCTCTACTGCTTGCTTATAAGGGCTTAAAAAAACATCCCATTGGCCCATCACAACATCCTCCTCATATGAAATAGCATCCCTATTTCAGCAATACATTACGCCTTTTCATTTACTCCACAAATCGTAATATATGCAATCGAATTTATTGATTATGAGTAATTTTAATCATTATCTTTCCCCTCTAAAGCTCTACCTTTATTCAATGGGCGTTTCTCGCTTCTTCATTTAATCAAGATAAATAGCTGCAAATTCCTCACCTACAGCTTGAACAAATTCTTTACCGTAGTTTTCATTATCTTGAATATTCCACAATAGATACTCAAGTTCCTCTGCAAAATTAGGCAAGAGCAAATTAGGGGCTAAAAATGGGTCGCGCTTATTTTGCGCAATTTGTAATAATGCCGCCCATATCGTTTGCGGAAAACTTAAATAACTATATACACCATCCTCCTCCACGATATAAATAAACGCCATATTATCTGAATCGACAATAACTTGTCCTCTCGGTTGGATTTGAATCGCCTGCTCACTATCGTGTAAACTAAAATAAATATCGTTATGTATTTGTTCAAACTTTTGTATTGTATATACTTTACGCACTTGTTTGTACTTCCTTTCTAAATATCATTCTCTCCCTATTTTACCATACGATGAAAAGGGATGCAGTGTGCTTTTTATTCAGTTTCCCCAATGTTTTTGCATATATATGCTTCAGCAAAAGATATTAGCAACAACAGCATTGTTGTGCAGAAAGGTGAAATCGGCAGATAAGACAGGCAAAATATTTAAAATAGCAATGAATTATGAGGGCATTGCAAAATTAGTTGATGTCAAACTATGAAAATGAATAAACTCTAAATATGAAAAAAAGGATGAAATATGATGAATCATGAAATTGAAATCGAATTTAAAAATATGTTGTCGAAAACAAAATACGACGAATTACTGGCAGCATTCGACATTCGAGAGGAAGAAGCCGTTCGGCAGGAAAATCATTATTTCGACACGGCTGATTTTCAATTGAAGTCAATTGAAAGCGGATTGCGAATTCGCATATTACCGAATAAAATTGAATGTACATTAAAAGAAAAAACAAATGATTATACACATATCGAAACAACCGATATTCTAACAGAGGAAGAAGCAAAGCAAATTTTACAAGGTGGACAATTAACAGCACCGACTGTTATTGCAAGATTACAAGAGCGTAACATTGCAATAGAGCAACTTGCGCTGTTCGGCACACTTGCAACAGCGCGTGTAGAAATCCCATATGAAGGAGGTTTACTCGTACTAGATCACTCTTTTTATTTGCAGCGCGATGATTATGAGGTAGAATATGAAGCAACAGACGAAACCGTTGGACATACAGTTTTCCAACAATTTTTAGCAAATCACAATATTCCAATTGCACATGCAGACAAGAAAATTGCCCGTTTTGCAGCAGCGCTAAAGGAGAAGGAGCGTAACGATGGATATTAAAGCAATGAAAATATTAATGGAAATACAGGCAATGCAATCTGTTGGTAACACGACGTTTAATGATTCAAACAGTGCGTTATTCAATGAAATGCTCGGCGATATTTTACAATCACAACAATCTGGGTTGACTGAAAGCTTAAGCAATGAGCAGACATTCATGCAAACAGGTGGTGTAGGAACACAAACAAAATATTTAGATGCTTTTTTATATGGGAGTGCTGTAACGAGCTCACCGCTTGAGCAATACGTTACTGAATACACAGGACAAGGGGCATTTAATGATTCGTTAACAGGTGCAAATCGTTATAAAGATACAATTGCTAAAGCTGCAGCAACCTATAACTTACCTGAAAAATTAATTGCAGCCGTGATGAAACAGGAATCTAATTTTAATCCTGAAGTCATTAGCACAGCAGGCGCTGTCGGCTTAATGCAATTAATGCCAGGCACTTCAAAGTATTTAGGCATACAAAACCCTACTGATACGGAGCAAAACATTATGGGAGGCGCAAAATACTTACGTCAAATGCTAAACCAATTCGGTCAAAATCTCGAAACCGCGTTAGCAGCTTATAATGCCGGACCTGGCAATGTAAAAAAATATAACGGCATTCCACCATTCAAAGAAACACAAAGCTACGTACAAAAAGTTCTAAAATATTACAACGCTTAACACTTTCCTAAAATTGTTAAAGAGCGCTTTGTTTGAGAAAAAGGATAGACGTTGTTAGAATAAATATAATGTCATAGTAAAAACACATGCTTTCACATAGAAAATGTAATTGTAAGTACAAAGGAGTATCACTATGAATCGAAAATATACGATTCCTTACGAGGAACTTGGTGCTGAAAAGCTATCTGAGCTCATTCATGCTTTTTATGCTCGTGTAGCCAAACATCCGAAGCTTATCCCTATTTTCCCTGAGGATTTAACCGAAACAGCTCGCAAGCAGATCCAATTTCAAACACAGTACTTAGGTGGACCTAACTTATTTACCGAGGAACATGGTCATCCAATGATGCGTGCCAGACATGCGCCGTTCAAAATAACACCTGATCGAGCACAGGCTTGGCTTGAATGTATGGCAGAGGCAATGGATGAAGTAGGCTTAGACGGGAAATTCCGTGAAGTTTATTATCAGCGTCTTGTGCTAACTGCTCATCATATGGTCAATTCACCAAACGAAGAGGAGGAAACGGAGTGAATAATATTCAGATGATATCACAGCCTACTGCCTCTTTACCGATAAACAAACCAGTTGAGCTGTATATTTTCATCGACCCATTATGTCCAAACTCCTTTGCGATGCAGTCAGTGCTACGGAAGCTACAATTGGAGTACGAGCATTATTTTTCTTGGCGCTACGTATTAAGTACTGAATTAACATCATTAAACTGCTTAAGCAATCGTATTAAAGGTTGTTTATCTGGAGATGAACTAGATATTACGCACCCTGCATTGCCTTCAATAGCTATTAAAGCTGCAGAATTACAAGGCAAACGAGCTGGCTCTCGCTATTTATCAAAATTACAGGAGCATGCTACATTACAAACAAAAAATATACTTTCACATGTTGCACTGACCGAAATTGCATCTGAAGTACAATTAGATATGAATGAATTTACTGTTGATTTTGGCTCAAAGGAAGCAGCACATGCCTTTCAATGTGATTTATACATTACCCGTGAAATGGAAGTTAATGAAGTACCAAGTATCGTCTTTTTCAACGAAAATGTGGAAGATGAAGGCTTAAAAGTAGGTGGTTTATATGACTACGAAGTATATGAGCACATTTTACGAGAAATGATTCAAGATCAGCTTGTGCGCCAACCACTTCCTACACTAGATGAACTATTCATTCGTTTCCAAACACTCACAACAGCTGAAGTCGCATCAATTTATCAAATCGCTGAACAAGTAGCAGAACGCGAATTAAAGAAGCGTATGCTACAGCAAAAAGTTGAGCGTCTAGTGACAGACGACATCGCCTTATGGCGTCTAAAAGCAAATACAATCTAACCAATTCGCACTTTTATTTCATTTTATATACTCAAAAAGGGGCTGACAGAAAACATAGGTATTAACCTATTTTTCCATCAGCCTCTTTTAATTTTTCGTAAACTCTTCTTTTTCTGTACAACATATTTCCTGTTTCAGCAATGTCCTGTATCATCCCTTTGTTCGCATATGCACCAAACACAATCCCGACAACCGGTATCATTTGAAATAGCTTTTTCCAGCCAAATTGGTCTCGGTATGTGTTGAACACTTCCTGCCACCCTTGTAATTGAGCAATCATTGTATCGGATGTATGTTCAGCATTATGCATGGAGGAAATGTCCTTTAAAATCGCTTCCTTCCCAACGATATCAGCGCTGGCAAACTGCAAACATTTAATGATAAATACACGCTCCATTTTATCATTTGGATCGTACCCATGAATAATTGCAATTTCCTGTAATGTTTTTAATGCTACACCTAAAATAAATGGAATATCGATTGCTAATGTGAAAATACCACCAATCCCTGTGGAAGCTCCTTGCACAGTAGCTAATTTCACACGCTCCTGCTGTAACTGTTCACTTAACGCTACCATATGGTGGACTGGAATTTGCCCAATATCTTGCACATCTTTAATAGTCCAATTCGATGAATAATGTCTAATTTTTGCTATCATTGCTTGTTCATTAATCAAATATTTACCACCCGATTGAATATAGCTCCCTAACTCATCCATTAATAAAGCAATCTTCTTTTGTACAAAAGAGGGTGTTAGCTTATCAAGTAATACAAAAGGGATTCTCCCTAACTTCTCCCAAAACCAAAGCCCTTGTTGTTCCTTCTCCCATTTCTCAATTTCCTGCAAATATTGCTGTAATTGTGCTCGGCTTTCCATCTTTTTCACGTCCTTTATCTCGTATCAACAGGCTTGTAAAACACTCCCTTCAAAAAGAAGGAAGTTTAAACAGCCTGTAAAACCTCACGTTCAGTCAATTCATGGACTGAAAATTCACTTTATATTTAGACTACTATACGAAAAAAATTAAAGGAAAGTTTCATTTATGCCTGATAAAAAAACAAAAGAGACGCCCTACTCTCGACAATAGGGCGCCTCTTACACAAAAGGGGATGGGAGAAATGTTCACGTTCAAACAAAGGGGTGTATGTTTGTTATGTGATGTATTTCACATGTATTACTTTATCACGTAATATCAGCACTTGCAACGCTTTACAGCTTGTTTCACAAAATCGTCATATAGTAAGCGGTTCCAAAGGGGGGCTGTCAAAAAAGCGGTCTGACGTGCCGCTTTTTTGACAGTTTTATGTGCTACTATTTAAAATGTTTTACTTGTTAGAAAAGTGGGGCTGATTTTTGAAAATTTAAAAACACTTGTTTTAAAGCCTCTTTGTTTCATTTTAAAAAGAGGTAATTGAACTAGATTGTTCGTTGTTCAGAGTATATGTATAGCTCGGTCCTTTGCAACGAGGGTGACGTAGTCACTGCAGGTGCATATTACTTTAGTTAACCCTCTAATAAAAAGCGGTCTGATGTGCCGCTTTTTTGACAGTTTTATTTTGCTACTTTTAAAAATATTAACCTTTTAGGAAAGTGGGGCTGTTCTTTGAAAGGTTGAGATACTTTTTTATCAATAAGCTATTATTTCAACAAAACAGCAAAAAGTGCCCGAAGAATGGTACATTAGACCACTCCTCAGACACTTCCACAGCCCTTATTTAAACTAATTAGCTAAAAGCAATTTCTCTAGCTCGTTTAATTTTTCTTCGAACACTTTACATGCTTCTGCGATTGGTGCCGGTGATTCCATATCAACACCTGCCGCTTTTAATACTTCGATTGGGAAGTTTGAGCAACCCGCTTTTAAGAAGTTATTAATATAACGTTCCACTGCTGGTTGACCTTCCTCTAAAATTTGCTTGCTTAATGCTGTTGCCGCACTTTGACCTGTCGCATATTGATACACATAGTAATTGTAGTAGAAGTGTGGAATACGTGCCCACTCTAAGCCAATTTCCTCGTCTACTACCATTGCATCACCAAAGTATTGCTTGTTCAAGTTATAGTAAACTTCCGTTAATTTTTCTGCAGTTAATGCTTCACCGTTGCGATCCATTTCGTGAATAATATGTTCAAACTCAGCAAACATTGTTTGACGGAATACTGTACCTCGGAATCCATCTAACCAGTGATTTAATAAATAAATTTTTTGCTGTGGATCTTCTAGCGTGTTTAATAAGTAATCAAATAATAGTTCCTCATTACACGTTGACGCAACTTCCGCTACAAAAATCGAGTAGCTTGCATATGGATATGGTTGGTTCGCACGAGAATAATAGCTATGTAAGCTATGACCAAACTCATGTGCTAGCGTAAATAAGTTATCCATATTATTTTGCCAGTTCATTAAAACATATGGGTTTGTACCGAACGTACCTGATGAATATGCACCGCTACGCTTCCCTTTATTTTCAAGAACATCCACCCAACGGCTATCTAAACCTTGTTGTACGATGTTTTGGTATTCTTCTCCCAGTGGCGCAAAGCTTTTCACCATCAGGTCTTTCGCCTTATCGTATGGCATTTCCATTTTGACTTCCTTCACAAGCGGCGTGAATAAGTCGTACATATGCAGCTCTTCTAAGCCAAGCACCTTTTTACGTAATTCGATATAACGGTGTAGTACAGGTAAATGATCATGGATTGTTGAAATTAATTGATCATGCACTTTTTCTGGAATGAAGTTATTGCTCATCGCTGCATGGCGAGCTGATTCGTAATTGCGCACTTTCGCATTGGCATTTTGTGCCTTTACGTTACCAGCTAATGTCGATGCAAATGTATTGCGGAACTTGCCATAAGTGCTGTACATTGCTTTAAATGCACCTTCACGTACTTCACGGTTATCACTTTCTAAAAATGAAATATAAGAACCATGCGTTAATGGCACTTCTTCTCCATCATCATTTTTTACTTTAGGGAATTCAATATCCGCATTGTTTAATGCACCGAATGTTTCACCTGATGCGTTTGAAACTTCAGACAATTGTGCAAGTAGTTCTTCCTTTTCAGCAGATAAAATGTGAGGGCGACCTAAATTCAGTTCTTTTAAACTTTGTTCATATAATTTTAGTTCATCATACTCTGCAACATATGCAGCAATCGTTGCTTCATCTAACGCTAAAATTTCTGGTGTGATGAATGATAGTGCTGCACTAAGCTTTGCACCAAGTGATTTTACACGGCTATCCATCGCCTGATATGTGCCATTTGCTGTATCTTGGTCGTGTTTTAAGTGACTGTATACATATAGCTTGCTAAGACGTTGGCTAACTAAATCGCTATATTGTAATGTATCAAATAACCCTTGTGCTCCTGTCGCTACTTTCCCTTTATATTCTCTCGCTTGCTCTAATAAACTTTGAATTTCTGCAAATTCTTGCTCCCATGCTTCGTTTGTCGGGAAAATAGATGTTAAATCCCAAGTTAACTCTACAGGAACCTCTTCACGTGTTAACACTTGTTTTGCCATTATAAATGCCTCCAAAAATCATATTACGAAATACTTTTTCATTTTCTCAATTCTTTTCAGAAAATGCAATCAATTCGCTAGCTAAATGATGAAATAACGTCGTATCTTCAATTTTATTAATAATTGACTCAACACCTAGCATACATAAAAAATCAATATAACGCTCCACTGCTAAAAGTGCTTCTGTTGTTTGTGGCAATTTAGACCATCTTAAAAAGGCCCATATTTTCACTTCATCCAGCTGTGAAATCTTGAGATTAAAAATGCGTAAAAAATAAAATACATGGCTTTGCCACTCGGCGCTAAATAGAGGTATCGCCTCTCCCCTACAAATAGGTATACCAATATAATTCGGTAGTTGCTCATAAGTGAGACGCTGTTCATAAAGCCCTCGCAAAAATAAATCGTTTAAGCCTTTACGATTAAAAATGACTTTCGTTCGTAAAAAGTTAACTCGTTGCAGCTTGTATAAATCAAGCATTTCCTTCAAATATACTTCTGTTAATCGCTTTGGTACAAAAAAGGGAAAATGTTGCCTGTCTAGTGGCAGTGGCTGAATATTAGCAAGCCAAGTACGCCCTTGCACATATTGCAAATTACTAAAATAAATAAAGCGACTATGCACGGTGTCATATGTGATTAAGTAAAGCTCATTTTGATAGCGTTTGAAAAATTGTTGGTAAAATTGGCTTAATGATATCTTTCTTATGCCAAATGTGGGGATTTTATTCGGAGCTTTTGCAATCCATAACGGAATAATGCCATGTTTTTCATAGCCTGTCGTTCTTTCATTAAACTGTTCAAATGGAATGGTGCTACATTGAAATTCGATCGCATAATGCTGCTGACGATGTGTAATAAATAAATCGGGTCTTTGCTGCAATCGAGATAAGTAACCTTCAAGTACTACTTTTTCTACTCGTTTTTGAAAAAAGGAAAATAGCTGCTGTTTCCCTAATAGATGCATAGGGGATTCGCCCTCTGTAAAAGAAGCGTCACAATCATTTAGTTGTTTGTGTGCAAAATGTGGGATTTTAACTCGTCCAATTTTTAATTGCAGTGGTTGTTTGCATTGTGGACAATAAAATGTGGTTGTTTGACGCAATTGCTGTAAGTGATTTAAACATGTACCTAGCGTAATCGTAATTAGTTGTCCTTGTTCAGTATGAGCAACTAACAAAATGCAACCTCCTTTCCTCCTTCCATTATAAATCAATTATCAGATTTTTCAAAATAAAAAATTTAAGAAGCTGTCCCATACGTCAAAATTGTCGCAACAAAGCGAAAAATTTAAGTTTCTCTTATTCAATTTAATTTTAAAAGCAAAGTGTTCGTTCCAGTGTCTTCAACCCTTTACAAGAAAGATACTTTTTATATAATAAGTATCATTTCCACAAAACAGCAAAAAGCTGTCGGGAAAGTGACGCGTTAACTTGCTTTCCTGACAGCTCTTCCTTATGCGAAATATTGAATAACAGTTTCGAAACAATCCTCTGGCATAATAGGTTGCCCATACTCTTCAATGCGGTGAATTGTTAATTTTGTTGGCTGTAAATACTCCTTTAAAATAGCAATCGCATTTCGGCGCTCATAAGCATCTGCCATTTCCGAGAAATCGACTGATAAATAGTATTCATTGTCCATCTTATATAGTGATGATGCCGCTCCGTATGTGACTAGACGCTTGGCAACTGGTATTAATTCATCAATATCTTTAAATTTATAGCGAGCACCCAATAAACTTGTGCTGTCCTCATTATCTTCATTTTCTATCGTTTCTAAAAGTGTTTCTTCCATTTCGCGTAACTGTGCTGCGATATCTTGATTGTCTTCGAAACCATTTGTTAAACTCTCACCATCGCTACTCATATTGGCACGTGTAACAATTACTTCAAGCCCTTGTTCTGATGCGTTCACATGGATCCAAATTGGTCCTTCTAAATCAAAATAATCGTCTGTATTGACTTCAGCCATGACATCCCAAAATAGCTCTTCACCTTTAGAACGGTTATACCATATTTCTTCTCTGCTATAACCACGATCTTCAATATCTCTATACGTAATGAACAGCTTTAATGTATTGTCATTGATGCGTTCGATGTCCATTCGACCTCAACTCCCTTCACAGTCATTTGCTAAAAGAACATGTAAAATTATCATTCATCTTTTGAAGCTTTTTCATACATGTTCATAACAGTGGAACATGCCACAAACTTTTATAGAAAGCGCCAATACTTTTCTATAATTCTATTGTATGATGTTCCCTTAGAAAATGAAAAGGAAAAACACCAAAAACACTAAAATTACTGAAAGTTAGTATTTTAACTTGATTCAGCTTCAGATTAAGCCTACAGCGGATACCAGAGACTTTTGTACAACGTAGATAAGTTAGCCGCTGACGCGTGTCGTGATACTTTTAGATTCACTTCTACGTAAATGCATGCACTATTCAAAATTCCGACACCATTATGCCAAAGCGCAATTAATTTATTAGAATATTTGAATTTATATTGTACTATTTTATAATTTTCAAAGCAAGTCCTACAAAAAAGGGTGTTAGGAAAGGCAAAACCTTTCTTAACACCCTTCCACTGTATATTAACTATTTGCTAAAAGCTTGTACTTATTCTTCGCACTAAGTAGCGCTGTTAGTCAACCATTCTCTGCGCTTCTTGTAATTGGAAAGCACGGACACCTCGTGGTAGGAAACGTCGAATTTCATCTTCATTATAACCGACCTGTAAACGCTTCTCATCTAAAATAATCGGACGACGTAATAGCCCTGGATATTCTTGTATAAGCTCATACAAACGTTGTAACGGTAAATTTTCCACATCTACATTTAACTTTTGGAAAATTTTAGATCTAGTAGAAATGATTTCATCTGTCCCGTCTTCCGTCATACGTAAAATTTCTTTAATTTCGCTTATTGTTAATGGCTCGGAAAATATATTGCGCTCCGTATAAGCTATATCATGCTCTTCAAGCCATGCTTTTGCTTTACGGCAAGATGTACAGCTTGGTGATGTAAATAACGTAACTCTCATTAGTAACACATCCTTCCTTTTTGGAATCAACTATATTATGGATTCTTAATTTAGAATTAATTTAATTTGAGTACTACGGTTATTATACACTATTACACTTACTTTGAATATAGGATGTCAATAAAAAACCCCTTCAATATAGAAAAATAATGAAATGTAACTAAGTTAAAATATTACTTGTGTATGAACTAACGTTTATAACAGTATCCCTATACCCAAACTGTGGTACAACAAAACATGTGTTCAATTCTTTTTCTCAATTAGTTGTAAATAATCGAGAAAAAATGACTCTGTCTATTAACAAATACGTTTATTATGCAAAAAAGTTCCTCTTTCTTATAAGGTGAGCCTTCAATCAGTGGAATTTCTCTTCGTCTCCTACTACTAGCTAAGAGCCTTACATCCGGTGAATACGCTTGTGTAACTAACATCGTGCTAGTAAAAAATGGGGATTTTTTACAGGCTGTCGATGCCCCACTTAAATATTTTCGCTTTAAAAGTAATCGATTTCACAGCCTGCCGCTTTCGATACAAAAAGATGGCTGATACGGGATAAATTAAGATTAACCTTTTTGAATTTACTTTATACAAAAGTATTGCGTTTTTTTATCCACATATACTATAATGTCATTCATAATCAATATATTAAAAAAAACAATGAAGAAGAAGAGTACGTTTGAGCGTGATGTTTAGAGAGTCTGTGGTTGGTGCAAACAGACCATTATCCAAACAGAATGGGCTTCTGAGTTAGCTTTGTGAACAATTATATTAATTCAGCTAAAGCTGAGTTAAGGTAGTAGTAGCGAAGCTCGATATACTTCACGTTACGAAGGTCAAGAGGCTCAGATTTTTGAGCAAGCTGGGTGGTACCGCGGATTCCAAACATCATTCGTCCCTACTATTTTTAAGTAGGACGCGTGATGTTTTTTATTTTGATTTAAATTTAAGGAGGAATTCAAATGACAACTATTTTTTCAGGCGTTCAGCCTACAGGTACAATCACACTCGGTAACTATATCGGCGCAATAAGACAATTCCCTGCATTGCAAGATCAAGGGCAGGCGATTTATTGCATCGTTGACCAGCATGCCATCACTGTACCACAGGATCGCTTAGAGCTACGTAAAAGCATCCGAAGCCTTGCTGCGATGTATATTGCAGTTGGTATCGATCCAGAGAAATCAATTTTATTTATTCAATCCGAAGTTCCTGCACATGCACAGGCAGCATGGATGTTACAATGTGTTGCCTCTATCGGTGAATTGGAGCGTATGACGCAATTCAAAGATAAATCACACGGCAAAGAATCTGTATCTGCTGCATTATTAACGTATCCACCATTAATGGCAGCTGATATTCTGCTATACAATACAAATATCGTACCTGTTGGTGAAGACCAAAAGCAGCATATTGAATTAACGCGAGATTTAGCAGAGCGATTCAATAAACGTTATAATGAAATTTTGACAATTCCCGATATTCAATTACCAAAAGAAGGCGCACGCATTAAATCATTGCAAGAGCCAACGAAAAAAATGAGCAAGTCCGACCCGAATACAAAAGCGACAATTCGTGTTTTAGATACGCCAAAGGAAATTGAAAAGAAAATTAAATCAGCGGTAACAGATTCAGATGGTATCGTGAAATTTGATGTGGAAAATAAACCAGGTGTAGCGAACTTATTAACAATCGAATCTGCTTTAACTGGTGTCTCCATTGCAGAATTAGAAAAGAAATATGAAGGTAAAGGATACGGCGATTTTAAAGCAGGTGTAGCTGCTGCAGTCATCGAACATTTAGCACCGATTCAAGAGCGCTATTATGCATTAATTGACTCACCGGAATTAGATGAGATTTTAGATGCAGGTGCAGAAAAAGCGAACGCAATTGCGGCAAAAACGCTTAAGAAGATGGAGAACGCCATGGGTTTAGGTCGAAAACGACGATAAATAGCACGCAAAGTGAAGCGATCGCTATATATAGCTCGTATGTATTAAGCAGAAAAATCCCTACTGCTGACCACGAGTAACCAAGCGTACGATAATTTAAGTATAAAATACAATTGCTAATGGATACGACACTGATTCCGTAGCAAAACAAAAACAAGACAAAACGTACGATAACACCATCCTTTCCATACAGAGATATTCGGTAAGGATGAAAATAATGCATCACAAAAAAGCATAGGTACTTAAAAAATCGATTTACAGTAAAATCTTGATGTAAATCGATTTTTTATATTGATCATTAAGCTATTTTTTTCAGAGCTTTCGCTGAAAAGCATAGTAGATTTTTTTATGGCGTGTTCACTTCCTAGTTCAAAAATAACAATTCATCCAAAAAGCAGTGGATTTTGCCCGAACACCGCTGCCATTCGTCCGATAAAAAGGCTTATCCGAATTTTTCGGACAAGCCCTGTAGCTATTAGCTATATTTCTTAAATAATAAACAAGCGTTATGCCCGCCGAAGCCTAACGAATTGCTTAATGCATACTCGATAGATGCTTCTCTTGCTTCATTTGCTACGTAATCTAAATCACATTCTGGGTCTGGCGTGTGTAAATTAATTGTTGGTGGTAAAATGCCTTCATGTAATGCTAAAACAGTAAAGATGGCTTCAATACCGCCAGCAGCGCCTAATAAATGGCCTGTCATTGATTTTGTTGAACTCATCGCTAACTTATAGGCATGTTCTCCAAAGACAGCTTTTACTGCTTGTGTTTCAAATGAATCATTGTATGGTGTGCTTGTACCATGGGCATTTATATAGCCAACTACATTTGGCTCAATACCTGCATCATTCAATGCTTGCTTCATTGCGCGAGCAGCTCCTTCACCCTCTGGTGCTGGCGCTGTAATATGATGCGCATCTCCAGTTGCACCATAACCTACTACTTCACCATAAATTTTTGCACCACGTGCTAAAGCATGCTCTAGCTCCTCTAAAACAACTATGCCTGCACCTTCACCAATAACAAAACCATCGCGATCTTTATCGAATGGACGACTTGCTGTTGCTGGATCATCATTTGTTGTCAATGCTGTATTTGCTGTAAAACCTGCGATTGCTAAATTCACAATCGGTGCCTCTGCGCCACCCGAAATCATAACATCTGCATCGCCGCGCTCAATCACTTTAAACGCATCCCCAATTGAGTTTGTACCAGATGCGCAAGCTGTTACTGAACATGAGTTTGGTCCTTTTGCCCCTAAATAAATCGATACTTGACCTGAAGCCATGTCTGGAATAAGCATCGGAATAAAGAACGGGCTTACTCGACGAGCGCCACGCTCTTGAAAAGTTAAAAATTGCTGCTCATATGTTTCCATACCACCGATACCTGAGCCAATCCAAACACCTACACGCGGTGCCATTTCCTCCGTAATTGTTAAATCAGCATCTTTAGCAGCCATCATCGATGCTGCCACTGCATATTGTGTAAAGCGGTCCATTTTGCGTGCCTCTTTACGCTCTACAAATTGTTCAATATCAAAATCATTGATTTCAGCCGCTACTTTCGCCGTAAATTTCTCCGCATCTACGCGTGTTAATGGGCCAATTCCAGATTTACCTGCTTTAATAGCGTCCCATGTTGCTTCAGCATTAGCTCCAAGTGGTGTTACTGCTCCAATTCCTGTTATTACAACTCTACGTTTTGTCATGTCTCTTCCCCCTCAAGTATTATTTACCCCAACGTAGTGTGACAGCGCCCCAAGTTAAGCCGCCACCAAATCCAACTAAGACGATTAAGTCTCCGTCTTTAATTTTTCCGTCTTCTAAATCATCTACTAAAGATATCCCAATAGAAGCTGCGGATGTATTGCCATATTTATGAATTGTTTTAGACATTTTTTCTTCTGGTAAACCTAAACGCTCACGCGCTGCCTCCATAATGCGAATATTCGCCTGATGTGGAATTAAGTAGTCTACATCTTCCTTATTGTAGCCTGCTTTCTCTACAACATTCATTGCAGATTCACCCATTTGACGAACTGCAAATTTAAATACTTCTCGACCGTTCATTGCAATCGCTTTGCGTTCATCCAAACATAAATACTTGCCACCTGTACCATCTGCTCCAAGCTCAAATGATAAAATGCCACGCCCCTCAGACACTTTTGATACGATAGCAGCACTTGCACCATCACCAAATAACACGGCCGTATTGCGATCTTGCCAATCAATAATTTTCGACAGCTTTTCAACGCCAACTACGAGTACGTAGTCATAGCTACCACTTTCTACAAATTGCTTCGCTGTAATTAAACCATACATAAACCCTGCACAAGCCGCAGATATATCCATTGCCGCTGCATTTTTCGCTCCTAACGCCTCCTGTATTTGACACGCTACAGTTGGAAATGCTTGATCAGGTGTAACGGTTGCTACTAAAATTAAACCAATTTGCTCAGCAGTAATTCCTGCATTTTCTATTGCTGCTAAAGCTGCTTTATATGCCATATCCGACGTATTTTCATTGTCAGCTGCAATTCTACGTGCTTCAATGCCTGTACGTGTACGAATCCATTCATCGCTTGTATCTAAAATTTTCTCTAAATCCTCATTTGTCACTACTTTTTCTGGCACGTATTTTCCGATACCGATAATCCCTGCATTCATACAGCGTCCCCTTTCTTGGTTAACACTAATTATTAATACTTGGTACTAATTATAGCTAACAATTTTTCGAATCGCAAGAAATTCTTTTTCAAACAACCTTCACAAATGTTTAACAAACAGTAATTTTATTTTTCCGTAACGTGTGGTATTATATTTAAGATGTGATTTAATGAAACGATATACAAAGTCTAAATAGAGGTGAAACAAATGCAATACATTATGACATTCTTCTGGTCATTCCTACTTGTATCAATGTTAACTTATGTAGTAAGCTCGATTTTAGGTGTTACACCTGACTTCGCTTTAGCAGCAGTTCTTTCTGTAGCTGTAAGTATTCTAGTATTTATCATTGCTGCAATTATTCCAAACGCTCCAGTAGCAGATACTGATAGTCATTAATAAAAATAAAAGGGGGATGCCTTGTTGGCACTCCCTTTTATTTTTATAGTCGTTCTTCTCATTAATTTTTAGTAATAAGTGAAGGAAGTGATAGTTATAATGAATCCTATCTTATTATATATACCGCTACAATTAGAAACAGATCGATTGCTTCTACGGACGCCAAGACAATCGGGGGATGCTCACAAGACATCACCTTTCAAACCATTGCTATAATTGATTACAATATTATACCGTTCTTCTGAAAAAGCCACTCTTCAAAACGCTTCACTGTCACCACTTGATGATGTACGACCGCTTCATAAATATCCACACTGAAAAACTCTTTACGATATTTAGGATGATGATGTAGATGATATTTTAGTGTCAATATTGATTTTCTTTTATCCTCATCCATTTGCCTATTTAATTCTTCTACACTTTCTTGTTTTTGCTTCACTTCGTCAGAACTAATCGCCCAAATATCAATTTTCCATTGCTCACCAAAAAGATGTGTATGAATCCCCCAATATAGCCCATGCGGTAAATGAGATGTTTTCCCAATTCTTTCATTTCTAAAATTCATTTTTAATGGTTCTAGTTTAATAGAAATCTCCTTACCTAATTCAAAAAAATCAGCCTGACTTATCTCGTCTGATTCAAGGTAAATATCTAAATCTCTCCATGTCATCATGTTCAACAAATAACTTCCACTCACATGTGGATTTCCGTATTTCCCCAACAAATCATGCAGCCCTAATTTATAAAGGATTTTATTCGCTTCATCTAATATAGTTTCATTTAAAATTTCTAGTTCCAAGCTCACATAAACACCTCCTATATTCTTTTTATCACTTAAAGCAACAGCTAATCAATTATTTTGTAATATGCTCATTTCAAAATAATACCAATGACTAAAGACAAAGGAGCACACGATTCAAAATCGTGTGCTCTACTACTTAATACAATTTATTATTAATATCAAAGAATAAAAAGCTATACTACCATATTTAAAGGAAAATAACATAGAGCTTAATACTTCCTACTTTTTCTCAATATGCAAAGTTCCTTCTTCAAGAGTTACTTCCAACGTATCTCCCGGCAATACATCTCCTTGCAACAATGCCTTAGCAACTGCTGTTTCAATATGGCGTTGTACAAAGCGTTTCAATGGGCGTGCGCCGAATTGTGCATCGACACCCTCCTTCACAACCCAATGCACGACTGCATCATCCACATTCACCGTAATTTCTTGCTCTGCAATACGTGCTTGTAACTGCTGAATATATTTCCAAGCAATTGCGTAAAAATGTTCATCCGTTAATGCATGGAATGTAACAATATCATCGACACGATTCAGCAGCTCTGGCTTGAAATGCTGGCGCAGTGCCGTCATAACAAGCGATTCTGCCTCCTCACTATTTTCTAATAAGTAGCTAGAACCGATATTCGATGTCATAATAATAACCGTGTTGCTAAAGTTAACATTGCGCCCTTGGCTATCTGTAATACGCCCATCATCTAATACCTGCAATAAAATATTCGCTACATCTGGATGAGCTTTCTCAATTTCATCCAACAACACAACCGCATATGGATTACGGCGTACTGCCTCTGTTAGCTGACCACCCTCCTCATAACCAACATAGCCTGGAGGTGCACCAACAAGCCTTGATACGCTATGCTTCTCCATATATTCACTCATATCAATGCGAATAAAATGATCTTCTGAATCAAATAATTGTGCAGCTAAAGCTTTTGCTAGCTCCGTTTTACCAACACCTGTAGGCCCTAGGAATAAAAAGGACCCAATCGGCTTTGTCGGTTCTTTAATACCTGCGCGTGCACGCCATACCGCTTCAGTAACAAGCGTCACAGCATTGTCCTGCCCTATGACACGCTCATGTAAAACATCCTTTAAGCGCAGAAGCTTTTCGCGCTCGCCCTCTACAAGCTTCGTTACAGGAATGCCTGTCCAACGTGCAACAATTGCTGCAATTTCCTCAGCTGTCACTTCCTCACGTAATAAGCGTGCTTCCTCATCATTTAATGATGCTTCAAGCTCAGCTAACTCCTTTTCCAATGTAGGAATTTTCCCATGGCGTAGCTCTGCTGCTTTATTTAAATCATACTTGCTTTCTGCATCCTCTAAATCACGGCGGTATTTATCAAGCTGCTCTCGTTTATTTTGAATGGATTGCAAGCTGGCCTTTTCAGCTTCCCATTGCTTAATCATATCGTTTGATGAGGCTTTTAATGCTGTAATTTCATCGCGCAATATTTCAAGGCGCTTTTTACTGGCCTCATCCTTTTCCTTTTGCAACGCCTGCTCCTCAATTTCGAGCTGCATTAAACGACGCTTACTTGTATCAAGCTCCTGTGGCATCGAGTCGATTTCTGTACGAATCATCGCACATGCCTCATCGATTAAATCAATCGCTTTATCTGGCAAAAAACGCTCTGTAATATAGCGATTCGATAATTCTGCCGCCGCAATAATAGCACGGTCATGAATGCGTACAGCATGGTGTAATTCAAAGCGCTCCTTCAAACCACGCAAAATAGACACCGTATCCTCTATAGAAGGCTCACGCACTAGCACTTGCTGGAAGCGGCGTTCTAACGCAGGATCCTTCTCAATATACATGCGATACTCATCTAACGTCGTTGCCCCAATACAATGCAATTCACCACGCGCTAGCATCGGCTTCAACATATTGCCTGCATCCATCGCGCCATCCGTTTTGCCAGCCCCAACAATCGTATGAATTTCATCAATAAATAAAATAATACGTCCTTCGGAATCCTTTACTTGCTTTAACACAGCCTTTAAGCGCTCCTCAAATTGCCCACGATAGCTCGCACCAGCAATTAATGCGCTCATATCTAGCTCATATAGTTCTGCATCTTTTAGCCCTTCCGGTACATCTTTACGCACAATGCGCTGCGCCAAGCCTTCGACGATTGCCGTTTTACCAACACCTGGCTCCCCTATCAATACAGGGTTGTTTTTTGTTTTACGTGTTAAAATGCGAATCACATTGCGAATTTCTTCATCTCGCCCAATAACTGGGTCCATTTTCCCTTTTTTCACTTCTTCAATTAAATTACGTCCAAATTGCTCTAAAGGAGGACGGTTATCTTCAGTTTGTTTAAATTGCATAAAATATCCCTCCAAAAAGTTTGACCTTTACTGACTAATAAAATTATAAATCTTTACGAAAAACTTTGCAAAAAAATACTCTACAAATGATGAATCATGCATACCTTTAGTTAAGTATTTATATTTTAATAATAAGCTGTATTTTCCTTATACATATTATGTTATTATAACCTTAATCAAATGAAGAAAATGACATCTATCGTTTATAGACTGATGTAAGAAAGGAGTGTATATACATGCCTTTTCAAACAATTCCAACCGAAATTTATCAGCTCTTTGAGGAACATGGTGCATCCGTAAAAATAGATAAAGGTCATCAGCTTTTCCAAGAAGGAGAAAAAGCTGACAGCATATTTTTAATTAAAAGCGGCATTATTCAACTTAGTAAAGAGACAGAACAAGGTAAAGAGTTAACATTGCGTATTTGTGGCAATGGTGTATTAATTGGAGAAAGCTCACCATTTTGTCATTTGAACTATCATATGGTTAGTGCCAGAGCAGTAGAGCCCGCAACATTATTATCACTTTCGCAGCAGACATTTGAATTATTAGTAACAGAACACCCTAAATTAATGATGGAGTATTTACAATGGGTACAAATTGAAGCGATGAAACACCAAAGCCGCTTACGTGATTTAATGCTGCATGGAAAAAAAGGTGCGCTCTTTTCAACATTAATTCGCTTAACAAATACGTATGGTAAAACGCAAGAGGATGGCTCTATTTTTATTAATTTCACTTTAACGAACACAGAGCTAGCCAACCTCTGTGCTACAAGCCGCGAGTTGATTAACCGCATGCTTAATGATTTGAAAAAGCGTAACATCATTTCATTTAATAAAGGTCATATTACAGTACATGATTTGCAGTTTTTAAAAAATGAAATTAATTGCGAAAATTGCCCATTAATGGTTTGTCGGATTGATTAAGGGCTGTATAGAAATATGTACCTAACGCTATGCTTTCGATATAGAAGTACTGCCTCCTAATATGGAATAAATAAAATAGGATTTTGCATTGTTTGGGCTTTCTAAATTACACCACTAAAAAAGTCGATTTACACCAAATTTTTTTGGTATAAATCGACTTTTACATTTGTTTTAACGAACGCCTAGCGCCATTTTCGCATAGCGTGACATCATATCTTTTGACCACGCTGGTGTCCACACAATATTTACTTCTGTTTCCTTTACTTCAGGTAGCTCACCTAAAGCTGTTTTTACTTGATCAACAATCACAGGCGCAAGTGGGCACCCCATTGAAGTTAATGTCATCGTTACTGTTGCCAAACCTTCTTCATTTAAATCTACATCATATACTAAACCTAAGTTAATAATATCAATTCCTAACTCGGGGTCAATTACGTTTTCTAAAGCACCGTACATGCTATCTTTCATATCTTGATCAATTGCCATTTCTCAACACTCCTTTCGTTTCACATTTAATGATAGCAGAACTCCAAGCTTATGCCAAATGCTGCGCAAGCCAGTCCGTGACAGCAAGCATCCCCACTCTTGATACAGCATGTCCTGCTTTTTCATCTATCATGTATGCAGAGCGCGAGTTTTCTCCATGCTTTTCAAAATAGGGATAACTCATCTCAAACGGTACAACTTGATCTTCCTTGCCATGCCAAAAAATCGTCGGTACTCGCTGTAAAACATCGCCTTTATTTTCTAGGTTATATGCTGCTAGGGCGGACAATGTATCAGCAAGCTGTTCATCTGTAAAAGGTAATTTCACGCCCGCCTTTGCAAACTGTGTCAGCTGATGTTCAGCAAATTTTGTATAGCTTGTCGCGCCCATACAAACGCCCGCTGCTCGTATCCAGTCATATTGGCTTAAACAGCCCACCGTCACGATACCTCCCATTGAAGTACCTGCAATGCCAATTGTATTATTCGCAAGTAGGCCTTTATTTTGAAGCGTTTTATCAATGGTTTCAACTTCTCCAACTGTACGTGTAACAATATCCCAAAATGCTGGCTCTAGTTGCTGTGTGCTCGTATTCGGTTTTGCACGCTCCCCATGTAAATGAGCATCAGGTAAAATAACACGTACTCCTTTTTCCACTAATTGATAAGCAAAATGTAAATTATGCTCCTTCGCACTACCGAAGCCATGAATAAAAATAACGCTAGGGCTTTCCACTGTCATTTCTTTCGTATGCACATGTAATAATGGTATGTGCTCCCATACTTCACGTTGTACAATCACTCGATTTCACTCCCACAAACAATATCTCTATTTAGAGTAACAAAAATTGAATGATATGACAAAACTTTGACGTATCATAGGTATTCAAAGTAAAATAAAATGACACTTTAATCGGTATATACTGATTATTTATTTTCACCATTTAGCTTTACAAGTATTTTTACCTGTTCATGCTAATGAAAGGGGACTGAAATTATTATGAAGCAACATTTAATCGTTTTAGATTTAGACGGTACATTATTAACAGATAAACAACAAATCTCCTCATATACAAAGGATATTTTGATGAAGGCACAGCAACAAGGACATGCTGTCATGATTGCAACAGGGCGCCCTTATCGTGCAAGTGAAATCTACTATCAAGAGCTTAATTTAAAAACGCCCATTGTTAATTTTAATGGTGCCTATGTGCACCACCCTACGGATAGCGCTTGGCAACAATTACACTCACCACTTGCAATGAGCGTTGTTCATGATGTCGTTGATTCAGTTGATAAATTTAATTATGAAAATTTAATTGCTGAAATAATAGACGACGTATATTTGCATAATGAAGACGAACAAATGATGCATATTTTAGGGATGGGTAACCCCCGTATTACAACTGGTAATTTAAAAACACATTTATTACAAGACCCAACTAGCTTACTTATTCAAGCAACAGATGAACATGTCGCAACAATTCGACAGCATTTAGAGGATGTACATGCTGAATTAATCGAGCATCGCCGTTGGGGAGCCCCATTCAATGTCATCGAGGTTGTTCGTAAAGGCTTAAATAAAGCAGTAGGTATTTCTCGTGTTGCACATGAAATGCAAATTCCACAAGAACGTATTATTGCTTTTGGTGATGAGGATAATGATTTAGAAATGCTTGATTATGCTGGCATAGGCGTTGCAATGAGCAATGGAATCGAGCCATTAAAAAATATCGCGAATGAAATCACACTATCCAACAATGAGGATGGTATTGGCAAATTTTTAGCAGAACGTTTAAAAATTTAGTTTTATATGGCTTAAGCTCTGAAAATATAGAGCTTAAGCCATTTATTTTGCTTCATTATAAATTTTACTTAACTATACTTCAATTTCATTTCCCAAGCCAACATTACTTAGTCACAACGATTGGATAAAACCACACGCTAGATTTAAAGCTCATCATCTATCTGTTACCTGTCCTACACTATACAGACCTCTTTTCAAAATATGTGACATCTATCATAAGCTTTGGAACAACATGATATTAGTCATACATTCATTGCTCACATAGCGTGATATTCATAGACTGAGTTCCTTTTTCCTAACAAGTGTTGAGACATCTGCTGAGTAAAAGACAATATAGCTATTCATCTCACTCACTATAAAGTTGAGCGTTTTCTGTAGCTGTATCTGCTGCTGTTGTAATAGGAAAAACATTACTAATCCATGATAAAAAGCCCTCCCATAGATAGATTTTATCATTTAATCTGTTTATCTATTGGAGAGCATATTAATTTTAAATATATTTTCATTGAGTATTTTTCTAACTACTTATCACTTTAAAAATATTCGAATCATCTAAATTTATAAAAATAAATTAATTTGTGTTTAAGCACGGCCCTACGCAGTATCCAGGTTCAGCAGATTCATTAGTAGAGCTAGCTGCCATAGTACCTACAGTTAGTATAATAGCTGCAACGATTGTTAAAATTACCTTTTTCATAAAATCACCTTCTTTTCATATATATGTATCACTTTAAGTAGTAAGAAGATCAAAATACATCAATATAAAATATATTTATAATTTAATTATAATTCCATTTATTTTAAATTATAATATATCAATTATTATTTTTTAAATAAATTTCAATATATTTTAAATAATTTAAAACAGTA
>NZ_PYWN01000287.1 GCF_003049505.1 Metasolibacillus meyeri | reverse complement strand
GGACAATTATGCTTGTTTGGGATATGCCATAAAAGGTGCAGAGAAGCTGGGCTATTCTCAAGATAAAATTCAAAAGCTCGTGAATGCGATTTATTCAGGATTTGATATGACGAGTGTTCCAGAAGCCAATAAAATTTATCGTGAATCAGAGTATTGAGAGATACCTTGAACAGAGGTTTTTGATTGGCTTTAGCCAATCTATAAGCGTTCACGCTAGCCCATTAAGAGGATAAAAAGAGGATACAATTATGGAATGCCTGTATTGCAAAACAGAAAATAAAAATAGTGAGATCCGTTGCACATTATGT
>NZ_PYWN01000286.1 GCF_003049505.1 Metasolibacillus meyeri | reverse complement strand
TAGTTTAAAGTGAGCGGTTTTGACTTGTCTACTTTAATGGGAGTATATCAATAGTGAAATTCGCCCGCAAAACGACCATTATCGCCCGTTAAAAAGCGAAATTCGCCCGCAAGACGACCACATTCGCTCAATTAAACTCAAAAATAGGAGCTGCCTAAAAAAGTGAGATCTTTTTGGACAGCTCCTTCTTATTGTCTATTCCATTGTGCATCATTGAAACCATTTCTAAAGGTTTTCATTTCATCCGCCTCTAAATTATGAAATCGCAATTATTATCGAAACAATTAAAGTTATCAAATATTCAATATTTCAATAACGCATTAACTTTGTTAAATTGTAAATAAAGGAATATACATTTTTAAAGGACGGATATCATTTTTATGAAAAAAAAAGCTATTTGTATTTTTAATACCGGCAATTATTATTGTACCTGTTTTTTATGTGGAAATAAAAAAATGAAATTAGAAAAAAAGTAGAAGAGTA
>NZ_PYWN01000285.1 GCF_003049505.1 Metasolibacillus meyeri | reverse complement strand
TCTGTATCTGCCACTACGCTTTCGATACAAAAAGAATTTGTCGCTGACGTTACATTTTCTCGACAGGAGAAGATTTGCTGAATCAAGTTAAATAATTTTCTTTCTTGCTATAGAAAAACTCGTAATCACACTTATGCCTATAACTATAAATAAGTTGAGCATATAATCAATTTCATCTATTGACTTACGCAAGATGACTAGATTCCCAACAACTAATAATAAACTATATAATACAAATAATGCTGTAAAATACTTTAGAAACTTTTTTTGAAATTCCAATTTAGTCACCAACATATCCGGATTGATATTTTGAGCCACTGTAGTAAATCCCTGTGAACTTGTTCGTTTCCCCCGTTAATCCAACCACACAATTTTGAATGTTCAAAGATGCTTTTTCAGCATATCAAAGTTAATTATGTTTATAATTTCCTTAATTAGCTATAATCACATTTTATCGATGTATTCCATAAATTACAATAAGGAAATTAGAAAATATTACAAATATTTATTATTAGGGCTATCTATCAAATAGAATTTGATATTTT
>NZ_PYWN01000033.1 GCF_003049505.1 Metasolibacillus meyeri | reverse complement strand
GAATTAATGCATATAATAATTTTATTGAAAATTGATTCGCGAACTTCAATTTGACAACAAAATACATAAAAAGTTATTAAATTTTTTTTGCGTATTAAACCTAGTAAGTTTATAAGTTAAATAAAATTAGAGAGAAGGTAAAATTTTATGAGTTTGAAAAAATTTATTAATGTAGTCGGGATTATTGGTCTAAGTGCATTACTTGTTGCATGTGGTGGGGATGATTCAGCTACTGAAACGAACGAGCAAAATGTTGCAGCAGGGCAATCGCAAAGCGAACAAAAGATTATTGTTGAAGATGCTGTTATTCCAGCGGAAAATCCTGCTGCTTCACCAGAAACGGCTATTAAGCGTGGTGATACAGTTGTTGTAGGCTTGCAGGAGCCAGGTGGTGTATTTACCCCGTATTTCAATACAAGCGGCTATGATGGCAACGTACAATCTGTTATGTTTGAGCCTTTAGTAGATATTAACGAAAAAGGTGAGGCAGTAGCAGGCTTAGCAGAGAAATGGGACATTGCAGAAGATGGTTTAGTTTATACATTTACGTTACGAGAAGGGTTAAAGTTTGATGATGGTACACCGTTAACAGCGGATGATATCGAATTTACATTAACTTTATTGCATGACCCAGCCTATGCAGGTAGTACAGATATTACAGAGGCAAGCATCGTTGGTGGATTAGACTATAAAAATGGCGATGCAACAAATGTTTCAGGTATTAAAGTAATTGATGAGCGTACGATTGAAATTACGACAGATAAAGTAAGTGCTCGTACTTTACGCTTACTAGGTGGTTCAGTGCTGAAGAAGGATTACTACGGGAATGGCTATGTGAAAGGTAATTTAGATTATTTAACAGCACTTCATCAAAAGCCAATCGGGGCAGGTCCATATCGCTTCGTTACTTATTTACCAGGTCAAGAAATTCGCTATGAGGCAAATGAGCATTATTATGGCGGTGCACCAAAGGCAAAAGGCTTTATTTATAAAACAACGGTTGGTGATGCACAGCAATTCTTCCAAACGGGTGAACTAGATTATAGTGCATTAGCAGCGAACCAAGACAATTTCGAATTTTTACAAGCATTAGGCTTTGCTGATATTAATATTTATACATCTTCGGCTTATGGCTATATGACATTTAATCATGAAAAAGAAGTGTTTAAAGACCCAAAAGTACGCCAAGCATTTATCTTAGGTTTAGACCGTCAAACAATTATCAGCACATACTATCAAGGCTTTGCACAAGTAGCGAATGTGCCAGTATCTCCAACGTCTTGGGCTTATACAGCAGATGTAGGCTCTACAGCTTATGACCCAGAAAAGGCAAAAGCGTTATTAGAAGAGGCAGGCTGGACGCTTGGTACAGGTGATATTCGTGAAAAAGATGGTAAAAAGCTAACGGTATATTACTTTACAACAGCAGGTGGTTTAGGCGATACGTTAATTCCAATTGCGAAGGAAAACTATAAAGAGATTGGTATTGATTTACAAGTAGAGCAAATGGACTTTAATGCATTGCTAGCACGTGTAGATAAAGGAGACCATGATTTAGCTTCATTCTCGACAACGATGCTACCAGACCCATATAACGGTGTTGAAGGCTTCCATACAAAGAGCACTAATTCAACATTTAAAGGCTACGGAACTGAAGAAATTGATCAGTTAATTGATGCAACGATTGCAACAAATGATATTGAGGGACGTAAAGCAGCATTCCATGAATTATATAAAGCATTAGAGGAAAACCCACCTGTAATTTATATGGCATATACAAAAGTGTTAAGTGGTGCTAATGCACGTATTGAAGGTTTTGAGCCAAATGGTTACCGTGGTATTGCAAGTAGCTTACGCAATTTACGATTAGCAGAATAATAAACTATATTCGTAAAAGTATTGAAAAATCCGCTTTACTTGTCGGAGAGAAACTAGATAGCCCTCCTCTTTTAACGAAGGTTTATTAGTTTCACTTTCTGAATAAGTGGAGGCGGATTTTTCCTTTATAAAATATAGAATAGGAAGGAATGAGCTGATGAAGGGCTATGTTGTGAAGAGGCTTTTTTATATGATTCCAACATTATTTGGTGCATCGATATTAATTTTCTTTTTATATTCCTTAGTGCCAGGGAATTTTATTGATGCAGATCAAAATTTAACGGCTGAACGGAAAGCGGAATTGTATGAATTGCATGGCTATAATGAGCCTGTCGTCATTCGTTATTTTATTTGGCTAAAAAATTTATTAAAAGGTGACTTAGGTTATTCGTTACAATTCCAGTTGCCTGTTGGTGAAGTAATTGGAAATTACATATGGAGTTCATTTATCGTAGCGTTAGCATCATTAATTTTAACATGGTTTATCGCTATATTAGTTGGAATCGTATCAGCGATTCGACAGTATTCAATCTGGGATACATTTATCACGATTATCGTATTTGCAGCTATGGCAACACCTTCATTTTTCCTAGGGCTAGTTATTATTAAAATATTTGCGGTCGATTTAGGATGGTTACCTGCGGGTGGCATGATTTCTACTGGCAGTAATTTCACTGGCTGGGATTACGTGAAGGATGTAGCGGAACATATGATTTTGCCAGTGCTCGTTTTAACGATGCTTGGTATCGGAGGTTTAACACGTTATTTCAGAACAAATATGCTGGAAGTTATTAAGCAAGATTTTATGCGAACGGCTCGTGCAAAAGGACTGAAGGAGAGAGTTGTCATTTTTAAGCATGGCTTACGCAATGCATTACTACCTGCTATTACATTATTTAGCTTTGAATTGCCCGCATTATTTGGCGGTGCGATTATTACGGAGCAAATTTTTAACTGGCCGGGAATTGGTGCAATTTATATGCAAGCATTTTCGGTGCGTGATTATCCGCTATTAATGGGCTTCACAATGTTTATCGCTGTGTTAACTGTAGCGAGTAATTTATTGGCAGATATTTTGTACGGCATTGCTGACCCGCGAGTACGAGTAAAAAAATAAACTCAAATTGTGTGAGAATTGTGTGCGTGCCTGGCACCTGTAAGGGAGTTGAAATTATGGAAAGTAAACGAAAGTCGTCTTCTTTATGGCGACAAATAGCACGACGTTTTTTACAAAATAAAATGTCACTTATCGGATTGGTGTTTTTAATATTTATTTTTTTCTTTTCTTTTATTGGTCCCCTTTTTTCACCATATGTAAATTTAGGTGTCGATCCAACGAACATCAATCAAGCATCGAGTGCACAGCATTGGCTTGGCACGGATAAATTAGGGCGCGATGTCTTGACGCGTTTAATGCTAGCTGGGCGCATCTCGCTATTAGTTGGATTAGGTGCGATGGTCATGTCTGTTGTCATTGGTGGCGTATTAGGAATTATTTCAGGATTTTATCGTGGTATTGTCGATCAAATTATTATGAGAATTGCAGATGTTTTAATGACATTGCCTGGGTTGCCATTGCTATTTATTATGGCAGCGATTTTATCGGAGTGGAAAGTCCCGACTGAATACCGTATTTATATCGTAATGCTCATGTTAAGTATTGTTGGCTGGCCCGGTTTAGCACGACTTGTGCGCAGTCAGATTTTGAGTTTGAGTGAACGTCAATTTATGCAAGCAACAGAGGCGCTTGGCCTGCGAGATAGCCGTAAATTGTTTAAGCATTTACTACCGAATATTGTACCGCTCTTAATCGTATCGGGAACATTAAGTGTCGGTGGTGCCATTTTAAGTGAGTCGACGCTAAGTTTCTTCGGTTTAGGCGTTGTACCCCCAGATGCATCATGGGGGAATATGATTACATCAGCTAATTCACTTATTGACTTCCAAAAAAGACCGTGGTTATGGGTTCCACCTGGATTATCCATATTTTTAACGGTTATCAGTATTAATTTATTAGGAGATGGGCTGCGCGACGCGATTGATCCAAATATGAAAAGGAGGTAGAGGCTGTTATGGGAAATGCAGTGTTAGATGTTAAAAATCTATTAACACAATATTATACTGGCGACGGCGTGATTAGCGCTGTCAATGATGTTAGTTTTTCAATTCCTAAAGGGCAGACGGTATGCTTAGTAGGCGAATCGGGCTGTGGAAAAAGTGCAGTCGCTATGTCCATTATGGGATTGATTGATGCGGGCTCAGGTGGCGTTAAAAGTGGTGAGATTTTATTTGAAGGAAAAGATTTATTAAAGATGAAAAAGCATGAGCTACGTCAGCTTCGTGGGAATGATATGTCGATGATTTTCCAAGAGCCGATGACTTCTCTAAATCCTGTATTAACAATTGGCGGTCAAATTATGGAGCCATTAATGGAGCATGAGTTAATTTCTAAAAAGGAAGCGAAAAAAAGGGCATTAGAGCTAATCGAGTTAGTCGGCATTGGGCGTGCAGAGGAAATTTTTAATAGTTATCCTCATCAATTGAGCGGTGGCATGCTACAGCGTATTATGATTGCCATTGCTTTGGCATGCTCTCCGAATTTGCTTATTGCGGATGAGCCGACAACAGCATTAGATGTAACAATCCAAGCGCAAATTTTGGATTTACTACGTTCATTAAAAGAGCAAAGAGAGATGTCAATGCTGTTGATTACACATGATTTAGGTGTGGTGGCAGAGGTAGCAGACTATGTCATTGTGATGTACGCAGGGAAAATCATTGAGGAAGGCCCCGTTGTGGAGCTTTTCAAAAACCCTAAGCATCCGTATACGAAGGGCTTGCTGAAGGCTAAGCCTGTTATTAATCAAAGACAAGAGGAATTATATACAATCGCAGGGCAAGTTCCCAATTTGGCTACTTTAACGCCTTCTTGTTATTTTAGTGAGCGTTGTGAGCAATGTATGGCGGTTTGTAAGGAGCAAATACCAGAAATTCAGGATTTGGATAATGGGCAACGGGTAGCATGCTGGCTCTACGAAGAGGTGACAATAGGATGACGAATGAAACGCCATTAATAGAAGTAAAAAATTTAAAAAAGTATTTTGGTGAAAAAAGAGGACTATTTCAGCGTAACGCAAGTGTAGTGAGGGCTGTTGACGGTGTCAGCTTTCAAATTCAACGTGGTGAAACATTCGGTCTTGTAGGAGAGTCTGGGAGTGGAAAAAGTACGATTGGTAAAAGTATTTTACGTCTACAATCCCTTACTGAAGGAGAAGTGCTGTTTGATGGCGAAGATTTGCATAAGCTTTCCAATGCAGAAATGCGCAATCTACGACCTAAAATACAATTTATTTTCCAAGACCCATATAGCTCGCTAAATCCTCGTATTCGTGTTGGGGATGCAATTGGTGAAGCGTTGCTAGACCACGGACTATGTGATAAGCATGAAGTGCGAGAGAAAGTGAAGGAAGTATTGGAGATATGCGGATTATCTGAATATCATATGGACCGTTATCCGCATGAATTTAGCGGTGGTCAACGTCAGCGAATCGGTATCGCGCGTGCCATTATTTTAGAGCCAGATTTTATTGTTGCAGATGAGCCTGTATCAGCATTAGATGTTTCAATTCAAGCGCAAATCATCAACTTATTTAGCAAATTACAGCGCGAAAGAAACATCACATTTCTGTTTATATCACATGATTTAAGCGTTGTGGAGCATTTATGCTCTCGTATTGGCGTACTGTATTTAGGTACGATGATGGAATTGGGCAGTCGTGAACAACTTTATAGCAACCCCTTACATCCATATACGAAGGCACTTTTATCAGCTGTACCAATTCCAGACCCGACGTTAAAACGCGAGCGCATCATTTTAAAAGGGGATATTCCCAATCCTGCGAATCCACCGAGTGGCTGTAAGTTTCATACACGTTGTCCATTTGCGACAGAGCGTTGTAAAGCAGAAGTACCAGTATTTAAAGAGGTTGAAAAGGGTCATTTCGTTGCTTGCCATCTTGTATAAAAAATTTCTTTGATTGTATGATGAATGCGTTGACAACTACTATAGTTAATTGGTAATATGTGAATTAGGTAAAGTCTATAAAATTAGTAGGAATTAAAAGGGGATGAATGGAATGAGCAAATTAGCAAATTCAGTTGCGGATTTAGTAGGTCGTACACCGATTGTGAAGCTAAATAATGCAACAGGTGAAAATGAAGGTACAGTATATGTAAAGTTAGAATATTTCAATCCGGGAAGCTCTGTAAAAGACCGTCTTGCATTAGCGATGATAGAAGCTGCTGAAAAAGACGGTACATTAC
Source organism: Metasolibacillus meyeri (assembly GCF_003049505.1). Classification (GTDB taxonomy): domain Bacteria; phylum Bacillota; class Bacilli; order Bacillales_A; family Planococcaceae; genus Metasolibacillus; species Metasolibacillus meyeri. Next base: position 1,313 of record NZ_PYWN01000033.1, on the reverse strand, counting down.
AGCAAGGCGGCACAATTATCGAGCCAACAAGTGGTAACACAGGTATTGGCTTAGCGATGATTGCAGCAGCAAAGGGCTATAAAGCGATTTTAGTAATGCCTGAAACGATGAGCTTAGAGCGTCGTAACCTACTTCGTGCATACGGCGCAGAATTAGTATTAACACCTGGTCCAGAAGGAATGAAGGGTGCCATTGCAAAAGCCGAAAGCTTATCGAAGGAGCACGGCTATTTCTTACCACAACAATTTGAGAATGCAGCGAATGCAGAAATCCACCGTCTAACAACAGGTCCTGAAATCGTGGAAGCTTTTGAAGGCTTAAAGCTAGATGCTTTTGTATCTGGTATTGGAACGGGTGGTACTATTACAGGCGCAGGCGAAGTGCTAAAAGAGCAATATCCAGAAATCGAAATTATTGCAGTAGAGCCAAAGGATTCTCCAGTGCTTTCTGGCGGTAACCCAGGACCACACAAAATCCAAGGCATCGGTGCGGGCTTCGTACCAAAAGTATTAAATACAGAAGTTTACGATTCTGTATTCACTGTTGAAAACGAAACGGCATTTGAAGTAGCCCGTAAAGTAGCGCGCGAAGAAGGTATCCTATGTGGTATTTCTTCAGGTGCAGCGATTCACGCGGCTATCGAAACAGCGAAACGCTTAGGTGCAGGCTCGAATGTATTAGCGGTTGTGCCATCAAATGGTGAACGCTACTTATCAACACCACTTTATCAGTTTGAAGATTAATTGAATGAGGCTGTCGGAGGTTTTTTCCGACAGCCATTTGTACGTTAATAGGAGTGTTGGCATGACTTTATATAGATTTTCTGCTTCAAAATCCAGTTTACCTGAATGGGGTAAGAGTGGGTTTAAAGAAATTGCAAGAGAACAATTTAATTCACTAGGTATAGAATTTTACTTTGCTTCACCTGAAGCTTCCGATAAAGTTGTTTGTCCAGAAAATTTATTATTTTATAACAATTATTGTTGAATAAATTAAGTGTCTAATGGTCTTTAATTCAACTTGAATGTGTTTTATTTACACATACTTAGATTCATCTTCAATCATTATTTAGTATAAAATTTTTTGTAATTTTTGAATATTAAATCCTATAACTTCTTCCTTTATCTTTGTTTTCATGTCTTCAATTATAGTAAATGGAACAGCTTTAATTCCAAGTTCCATGGCTTTAATAGATGCATCTGGATCGCTTATGTTTATAGATATAAATGAGATATCTCTTTCTGTTAGCCATTTTATTAAATTAGTACAATATATGCAGTGATCACTATAAAATCTGTCTCTTATACACATCT
>NZ_PYWN01000284.1 GCF_003049505.1 Metasolibacillus meyeri | reverse complement strand
TTAAGACACCGCCCTTTCACGGCGGTAACACGGGTTCGAATCCCGTACGGGTCATTCAAAAAGCAGTGCATGTCATAGGACGTGTACTGCTTTTTTTATTGGTTAACGACGGAGGTAAAATCTCCAATGTTTCGTGCGAATTTCCCTGCTTTGCGTGCGAAACTAGCGGTTCTGTGTGCGAATTTCGTTGTCCTATGTGCGAAACTAGCTAGTTCATGGGCAAATCAGGACTTTCCTCCTGCACCATAGTGGAAATTTGTT
>NZ_PYWN01000283.1 GCF_003049505.1 Metasolibacillus meyeri | reverse complement strand
GACAGGAATAAAATAGGTCTTAAGAACTATTTTATTTTTCCAGTTAAATTAGATTATTTCAGTGATTTCTTAGTTTGCTTTCTAGCAAATATAGAATGAATGCAGCATAATTAACAATTTTCTAGTTTTTTTGATTATTTTTATAAAACCAGCTAAACAAATGCCTGTTTATTGTATATACTGAATAAGAAAGGGAAGGAGGA
>NZ_PYWN01000282.1 GCF_003049505.1 Metasolibacillus meyeri | reverse complement strand
AATTCATCGCCATGATTGCGGATAAAATTCGTATTGAGATAGTCGCGAGTTAAGAAGGACAAAATATCTATATACCAACTATTGGCATGAATTTTCTCTCGATGTATTCTACCCAATAAGTGATTAAAATTAAAGAGATTACAGTGTAAATTACTGTAGTCTTTTTAAATTTTTTATTCCTATCATTTTTCTGACAATTTTGAAATATAATTAATAAAAAACTTAATATAGAATAAAATAGGTCTTAAGAACTATTTTATTTTTCCA